>JAEWEN010000089.1 GCA_023389275.1 Bacillota bacterium | reverse complement strand
TGTCTCCTTTACGAAGTTTTTTACCTCTCATAGTACAAACCTCAGAGTTAACTTTTATAAGGCCATCTAAAATAATTGATTTAGCAACTACACCATTGTCAGCTATAGCTGCCCACTTTAAAAACTGGTCCAATTTTATATATTCTGTATTTATTTCTACTTTATTCACAGGATATCCTCCTTATCCACAATCTAAAAACCACCTGAAAACAGGTGGCTTTATATATATATTTATATAATCTATTATACTATTTTTACTTAATACTTGCATCTCGAACAGGTAAAACAAGATAAATAAAATCGTCTCCTTCGTTTTTCTTAACAATACAAGGACTTACACTTGTTGAGAACTCAAGAATAATATCCTCTGCTTCTATTATTCTAAGTGCATCAAGGAAGTATTTAGCATTAAATGCTATTTTAACATCTTCTCCTTCTGTTTGAACATCTACTTTTTCACAAACATTACCTAACTGGGAATTTGAAGTTATAACTATACTGTTATCTTTTATATCAAATCTTATAAGGTTTGTTTTACCTTCTCTAGCTAGTAGTGATGCTCTTTCAATACTATGTAAAAGCTCTCCCCTATTAGCTGCAACTTTTAGTTTGTATTCATCAGGAATTATTTGTCTATAATTAATAAAGTCCCCTTCTAAAAGTCTAGATATAACTTTTGTTTCTCCAAGATTAAATAATATATGGTTAGGTGTAAATGTTATTCTAACAGATTCACCTTTTATGTCTAGTATTTTTGATATTTCGTTAAGTGCTTTACCAGGTATAACTGCATTTATATCACTTGCACCTTCTAAAGCCTGCTTTTTAATACTTAATCTATAACCGTCAAGTGCAACAAAACTTAGTGTACTTTCTTTTACCTCAAAAAGTATACCTGTAAATATAGGTCTTGTTTCATCTTGAGCTACTGCAAATATTGTTTGTCTTATCATATTTTTTAATATATCTTCTTGAACTTCATACATTGTGTTTTCATTAATTAGAGGAAGTGATGGAAAATCCTCTGGTGAATTACCAACTATATTAAATTCAGAGTTTTTACATGATATATTAACGTTTTTATCACTTACTTTTAAAGTTATTTCCTCATTAGGAAGCTTTCTTATAAGATCTGAAAATAACTTTGAGTTTATAACTATTGATCCTTTTTCTAAAACAGTAGCATTTATTTCTGTTTCTATACCAAAGTCAAGGTCTGTTGCTGTTAAAACAACTTTATTGTCTGTAGCCTTTATAAGTATCCCCTCTAATATAGGGTAAGTTGTTTTATTAGAAGCTGCTCTAGATACTATATTAATTCCTTCTTGTAAAATGTCTTTTCCACATGAAAACCACATAATCAAAAACCTCCTTAATCCACAGGGTAGATTTCTTATTTATTATATATAATATATCTAATAATAATAGTAGTAGTAGTAATAGGGGGCTGTGGATAAGTTGATAACTTCCAGAGCCCTTTAATATCAATACCTACATAAAACAAATATATGTGGATAACTTGTATATGACTATGCTCAAATTATCCACAATAATAACAGTAAAAATACACAAAAAATATTAATAACAAATTATCCACAGGTTGTTATAAGTAAAATGTTAATTATTTTTTTGGATTTTTTTAGTAAGTTCGTCTATAGTTTCTTTTAAGCTTTCGTCTTTCTCTAAAAGATTAGAGATTTTCTCGTAAGCATGTATTACAGTTGTATGGTCACGCCCACCAAATTCTTCACCTATTTTAGGAAGTGACAAATCAGTAAGTTTTCTTGCTATAAACATAGCTATTTGTCTTGGATAAGCAACATTTTTAGTTCTTCTTTTTGACTTAAAGTCTTCAACTCTTAAGTTATAAAAATTACCTACAGTTTCTTGAATAAGTTCTACTGTAATTTGCTTTGAAGTTTTGTTAGATATAATATCCTTAAGTGCTTCAGATGCAAGGTCTACAGTTATTTCTGCATTAGTTAAAGATGAATAAGCAACTATTCTTATAAGTGCCCCTTCAAGCTCTCTAATATTCGCAACTATTTTATTTGCTATATAAACCATAACCTCGTTTGGTATATCAAGGTTTTCAAGATCTGCTTTTTTCTTAAGTATAGCTATTCTTGTTTCAAAATCAGGTGGTTGAATATCTGCTATAAGACCCCACTCAAATCTAGATCTTAATCTTTCTTCTAGTGTAGGTATTTCCTTAGGTGGTCTATCACTAGATATTATAATTTGCTTGTCAGCCTCATGAAGAGTGTTAAATGTATGGAAAAATTCCTCTTGAGTACGTTCTTTTCCAGCAATAAATTGAATATCATCTATTAAAAGAACATCTACATTTCTGTATTTGTTTCTAAATTCAACGTTTTTATCATCCTTAATAGAGTTAATAAGCTCGTTAGTAAACTTTTCACTAGTTACATACTCTATTTTTTTAGAAGGATTATTGTCTGATATATAATGACCTATTGCATGCATAAGGTGGGTTTTACCAAGACCAACTCCCCCGTATAAAAACAATGGATTATAAGCTTTTGCAGGAGCTTCAGCTACAGCTAAAGATGCTGCATGAGCAAATCTATTACTATTGCCAACTACAAAGCTTTCAAATACATATTTAGGGTTAAGTGTAGTAGATGGAATCTCATCTTTTACAAATGTATTTGAATTTCCGCTGCTGGAACTTGGATTTATACTATTAAACATATCATCTGTCGGAAGAACGATACATATTTCATACTTCTTTGAGGAAACTAATTTTACAGCATTAGCTATAAGATCTTTGTATCTAGTTTCTAGAGTACCTTTTATAAATTCGTTTTGGACTGATAAGTATAGTGTATTTTGAGATATTTTTATAGGTTTTATAGGCTTGATCCATGTATTAAAACCTACTTCGGTAAACTCAGATTTTATAATATTTGTGGTTTTATCCCACAAATCACTAAGCTGATTCTCCATATAGTGGCCTCCTATCCCTTACAAGTAATAATAATTAAAAATATTTTATGAGAATTTCTATAACAAAAATAAAATTATCAACAAAGTTATTAACAGATATTAAGATAATAATAATAAGTGTTAATAAGTTTAATAACATTTATACACAGGTTGTTGATATGTGTATAAATAAATAATAATTTAAACATAAATAAAGTTATTCACAATTAGGTTAATAACAATATTCACATAACCTAAAGTATTGAAAAAAGGCAAAAAAAATAATATTCGGATTTAGAAATCCAAAAGATATTAACAGCCTTATCCACAGGTTGTGCATAACTTCCAAAATATTAACAATTTCATAAAAGTTATTCACAGTGTGTATTAATATAT
Organism: Bacillota bacterium; assembly: GCA_023389275.1. Lineage (GTDB taxonomy): Bacteria > Bacillota > Clostridia > Clostridiales > Caloramatoraceae > Clostridium_AB. The sequence continues at coordinate 2,636 of JAEWEN010000089.1, read as the reverse complement.
TATCAAAAGATTAGGTAGGTATCAATAATTATCCACAAAAAAAGTAATCTGGGGATAATATATATAAACAATAGACGAATTCCTTGACAGCTAAGGGCTATAACTATATAATCTTTATAGTAATCTTATTTAAATGGGAAAGTACGGTTTGATATAGACCGCATTATATATAAAGGAGGTGTTTTTGAATGATTAGAACTTACCAACCTAAAAAGAGACAAAGAAGTAAAGAACACGGATTTAGAAAGAGAATGAAATCTCATTCAGGACAATTAGTTTTAAAGAGAAGAAGAAAAAAAGGTAGAAAGAAACTATCAGCTTAAGGCCGCTTTTTTTGTGGCCTTTTTCTATATTTCTATTATAATTTTACTTTTTACACTGAACGAGAAAGAGGATTTTAATGAAAAAAGAAGAAACAATACAAAGAAATTCTCATTTTAGGTATATATATAATAGAGGGAAGTCTATTAGTAATGATACATTAGTATTATATACCATAAAGAACAAAGCTTCTATTAATAGAATAGGAATATCAGTTAGTAAGAAAGTTGGAAATAGCGTAGTAAGAAACAGAGTAAAAAGACTTATTAGAGAAAGCTATAGACTTAATAAAGATGGTTTTAATAAGGGATACGATTTAATTTTTATTGCTAGAAAACCCTCAGCCTCAGCTGACTATAAAAAAATAGAAGGCGCTATGAAGAATCTTATTAAAAGGGCGGGTTTAATACCAAAGGAATGATGTATTATGATGAAAAAGCTTTTTATAAGCTTAATTAGAGCGTATCAAAAGTATATCTCACCACTTAAGCCCCCTAGCTGTAGGTTCTATCCTACTTGTTCAAGCTATGGTATCGAGGCTATTCAAAAATACGGAGCTCTTAAAGGCGGTTTTTTAACCTTAAAGAGAATTTCAAAGTGTCACCCATTTCACAAAGGGGGATATGACCCTGTACCTTAAAGGAGGTTTAACTTAATTGGGCGGATTAAATGATTTACTTACAGGTTTTTTTGATGTAATCAATAACTTTGTCTTAAGCTTTGGAATAAAAGACATAGGATTAGCCTATGTTCTAGATATTGCAATTTATACATTAATATTAAAGACAATAGTTTTACCACTTTACATCTACCAACAAAAAAGTACTATTGGTATGAGTAGTCTTCAGCCTAAAATGAAGGAAATTCAAGAAAAATACAAAAATGATCCGAAAAGAATGCAAGAGGAGCAAGTTAAGCTTTACACAGAAATGGGAGTTAATCCTTTAAAAGGATGTCTTCCTTTATTTGTTCAAATGCCTATATTTGCTGCTATGTTTTATGTTATTTATCACTTTAAAGGCTTTGAAGGTGTGCCATTTTTATGGCTTAAAGATCTTGCAGCAAAGGATCCATATTACATATTACCAACTATAACAGCTATTACACAGTTTATAAGTGTTAAGATAATGTCTAGACACTTAGATGCAGATCAAAGAAAAATGCAAGACAAAATGGGTATTATTATGTCAGGGGTATTCTTCTTTATTTGTATGAATTATAAAGCTGCACTTGCTATTTACTTTATTTCAAGTAGTATTATATCAGCAGTACAAGGTGTAATTGTTAATGGTATTCTTAGAAAAAAACAAGCAGAAAAAGATGCTATAAAAGCAGCTCAGGAAAAAGAAAGAGCTGAAAGAGAAGCTAGAGAGAAAGCTGAAAGACGTGAACAGCAAAAAAGAAAGAAAAAGAAAGTTTCAGATTCTAAGGATGGAGAAGTAAAAACTTCAAAAAATAAAACTTCTACAGGTGATAAACCTAAAAAGAAAAAAAGAACAAGTCAAAATGCTGAGAATTTAAAACCTGAATCTAATAAAGATGATAAGGTTGTAGAATAAAGGTGGTGGATAGTCTAGTGAAAACTTTAGAAATAAAGGGTAAAACAGTTGAAGAAGCTATTGAAAATGGCTTAAAAGAACTGTCAGCTTCAATGGAAAATATAAGTTACGAAGTTCTTCAGCAACCTAGCAAAGGATTCCTTGGAGTTTTTGGGGTAAAACCTGCAATAGTAAAAGTTTCTCTAAAGGAAAAGAAAGTTGAAGTTAAAGAAGCTAGAATAGAAACGACTAACACAAACCTTAAGGATAATAAAGAAACTTCACAGTATGAAGTAACAGCTAAAAAGTTTTTAAGAGATGTTTTAAATAATATGAACATTATGTGTGAAATACATGTAGAGGATACTAAAGAAGCTTTAAAAGTTAATTTAGTAGGACCAGATATGGGAATATTAATAGGACATAGAGGTGAAACTTTAGATTCACTTCAATATCTTTTAAGTCTTGTTATAAACAAAGAACATAAAGATCAAAAATATAAAAGAGTTGTTATAGATACTGAAAATTATAGAAAAAAAAGAGAAGAAACTCTTATAAGACTTGCTAATAAATTAGCGTCAAAGGTTAAGAAAACAGGTAAAGATGTAAGACTTGAACCTATGAACCCTTATGAAAGAAGAGTAATTCATTCAGCACTTCAAGGAAGCAAAGCAATAGTTACAAGAAGTGAAGGGGAAGAGCCTTATAGAAGAGTGGTTATAGCTCTTAAAAAATAGATTAAAAGCTGCTAACTTTAGTTAGCAGCTTTTTTATATT
>JAEWEN010000049.1 GCA_023389275.1 Bacillota bacterium | reverse complement strand
TAAAAAAAGGTGCCGAAATGCTTGAATGGGAATTAGATAAGTTATTAGAAAATACTATTTTAGCAATGCGCTCATGTGAAGAAAAAATAAATAAAGAAATGGCTACAATCTAAAAAACTAGCACCTTTAAGGTGCTAGTTTTTATTTTAAAAGAGAAATTATTTCATCTATTTTTTTACTTCCAAAGTGAACTTTTTCGTCATTTACTATTATAGCAGGTACACTCATAATTTTATATTTATCTCTTATATCTTTAAAATTAGATATATCTACCATTTCAACTTCTATATTTTCGTTTTCCATAGCTATTCTTTGTGATGCAACTACAACATCTGGACAAAGATGACATGACAGAGATACACATACCTTAACATTTAAAGGTGTATTAATTTTTCTAATTTCATTTAAAGTATCACTAGATATTTGTTGTCCTGGACCTCCTAAATTATATATAGCAAGTATAAATGAATTTAATTCATGTCCTCCTGGAACGCCATGGAATTTAACTCCACTATAGTTTTTATTACTATCCAATAAAGATACTACAGGGTATTTATCTGCATTTATCTTTTTCTCAATATCTATATTTTCACCTTTTTTATAAATTTCAGCACTTATCTTTTCTCCAAGTTCTGAAATATCTAATACTAGATCTCTTAACTCTATAGATTTTTCATTAGTTTCATCAACTATAGATACAAGTGTAACCTCTTTTTCAAGTCTTAATAAAATATCTTTTAGCTGAGCTCTTAACTCATCACTTAAAAGACTACTTTTTCTTGAAACATTTCCTAGTGTATTATCTTTAGGTAAATCTTCTTTCTTTTCCTCTTTTTTAACTACATACTCTTCCTCTTTTATCCCAAGTCTTTCTTTAAGTTCTATAATATATTTTTCAGCTACAGTAGCTGCTATAGCTCCATCTGAAACTGCGGTAACTATTTGCTTTAATGCCTTAGCTCTTAGATCGCCAGCTACATATACTCCTTTTATATTTGTTTCCATATTTTCATTAGAAATTATATGTCCTGCTTTATCAAGTTCTAAAACGTTTTTAACTATATCACTTTTTGGCTCATACCCTGCAAAAACAAATACTCCAAAAGCACTATCTCCTTCTTTAACATTGTATTCAAATGTTTCATTTGTTTTATTATTTATAAGTTTTGCATAATTTACCATGTCATCTCCACTAACTTCAAGCATTTCAGTGTTAAATAAAACCTCTATTTTAGGGTGATTTAAAACCTTATCTGAAATAGATTTTGCACAACTAAATCTATCTTTTCTTACAAGAACAGTAACCTTTGTAGCATATTTAGTAAGGAATATTGCCTCTTCAGCAGCAGCATATCCCCCTCCTATTACTATAACCTCTAGTCCTTCAAAAAACTGTCCATCACAGGTTGCACAATATGCAACTCCTCTTCCTGTAAATTCACTTTCACCTTTAAATCCAAGTTTTCTAGGTGTTGCACCTGTTGCAATAACAACAGCTCTACCTTTTATATCACCTTTATTTGTTTTAAGAGTTTTAATATCACCTTCTAGCTCTACATTTACAACATCAGCTATCATAAAATTTACACCAAAGTCTTCAGCTTGAGCTTTCATTTCTCCCATTATTTTAGGGCCATTACTATTTCTATGTCCTGGATAGTTAGACACTTCAAATGTTTTATTAACTTGTCCACCTAATTCTTCTTTTTCTATAATTAAAGTATTTAACTTTGCTCTTCCTGCATATATTCCTGTTGTAAGTCCTGCTGGACCTCCACCTATTACTAATAAATCATATATTTTATCCATTTTAATTCCTCCTACTTTTAATTTTCATAGTTTGAATCAAAGCATTTTTAAAATATCTATTATAAATAACTTAAAAATGCCTTGATTAAATAGATTAAAAAGAGTGGATAAACCACTCTTTTTATATTAAAGTTTACCTACAAGGTCTAGGCTTGGTTTTAAAGTTTCTGCTCCTGGTTGCCATTTAGCTGGACAAACTTGATCTCCATGCTCTGCAACAAATTGAGCAGCTTGAACTTTTCTTAAAAGCTCTTCAGCATTTCTTCCGATTCCGTTATCGTGAATTTCATATGCTTTAATTTCTCCATCTGGATTAATTACAAATGTTCCTCTTAAAGCTACTCCTTCTTCTTCGATCATAACATCAAAATCTCTAGTTAGTTTTCCTGTTGGATCTGCTAACATTGGGTATTTAATTTTTGCTATTGTGTCTGATGCATCTGCCCATGCTTTGTGTACAAAGTGAGTATCTGTTGATACTGAGTAAACTTCGCATCCTACTTCTTTAAATTTTTCATAGCTATCTGCTAAATCTCCTAGTTCTGTTGGGCAAACAAATGTAAAGTCTGCTGGATAAAATACAACTACTGACCAGTGTCCTTTTAATGATTCTTGAGTAACCTCAACAAATTCTCCATTGTGGTATGCTTGTACCTTAAAATCTTCTACTTTTCTTCCTATTAATGACATAATTTATATCCTCCTTGATAATCATTTTTATTTCTAGTTAATAATTATTTTCCGTAATTACTATACTTAAATAATAATAATTATCCGTTAATAAGTCAATAGGTTTTATTAAAATATTTATAAAACAAATAATAGACTTGTTAATCTATTAGTATTTTAAATACATAGAAACAAGCCTATCACATTATTTTCTAATAAAATCAGAATCCCTATACCTATGAAAACCAAAGGAATTAAATAGTTTTTATATCTTTCAATTTTTTCTTTTATTAATGGATACTGAGAAATATTTTTAGCAATATAGCACCATAAACCTGTCATAAAAATAAATATTATTATACAAACAATTAAGCCTATTTTACTCATTTGAGTAAAAAAAGGAATATATATTCCTATATTATCTGCTCCATTTGCAATTGTGACCATAGAAACCTTTAATATATTACTACTAAATTTTTCTTCAATAGTATTTTCATTATCTTCTCCAATATTTTCTTTCTTATAGTCTATCCATGCCTTTACACCTAAGAATATTGGTATAAAACCTAAAAGACCTAAATATTTTTTAGGAAATATAGAAAATCCTATAGATGCTAAAATACTAAAGCAAACTAAAATCCCTATTCCTATATACTGTCCTAACACAATTTGCTTTGTTTTAAATTTTGAGTTTAGAAAAAATATCATTAATATAAATATGTCATCAATATTAGTGCTAATAAATGAAGCTATAGAAGAAATAACTATACCTATAATAATCCACTCCTTAAATGTTATTATTAACTTTAATACTAATCTTTTAACTACATACATATAGTGTACCATGTATGAAATATTATCCTAAGGAGATTTATTTATGAATTTCAATGAACAATGGGAGATAGTAGACTTATCTCAGGAGATTTATCAAGGGATGCCTTTATTTGGCATACATCAACCTACTTTTATAGTAACAAACCAAACACACGAAGAAAATATGAAAGCTACTGGAAGTGAAACTCTAGGCTTTTATGCAAGAAATATTTTAATGAGTGAACACGCAGGAACCCACTCTGATGCTGTTATAGAATACAAGCCAGGGGGACTTCCAATGGAGAAAATGCCACTTGAGTACTTCTTTGGAGATGCTATTTGTGTTGATTTAAGGCATATTAGATACCCTGATTATATAGAAATAGAAGACATAGATGAAGCAGTTGCAAAACATGGTCTTGAAATAAAAAAAGGTGACATTTTCATAATGTACACAGGTCATTATGATAGAACCTATCCTGATAAAAACTATGGAGGGCTAAATTCAAAGCACTCTGGAGTTTCTTATAAAGCAGCAAAATATTTAGCTGAAAAAGGCGTAGTAAATATAGCTGTAGATGCTCCTGCAATTGATCAAACTCCAGATGATTTAGATTTCTCTGGTCACTTAGTATGTGGTGAGCACGATATAACAAATACAGAACATCTATGTAACCTTGATAAAGTGGTTGGAAAAAGATTTGTTTATATTGGACTACCTTTAAAAATTAGAGGTGGAACTGGATCTCCACTTAGAGCTATAGCACTTCTTCCGAAAAAATAGTTAATAAATATATATTTGAAAGCATTAATATAAGGGAGAGTCTATGTTATGAAAAAATATTTAGGCATGTCCTTAGCTATTGGTATAACTGCTGGAACCTGGGCATTTGTTGCTGAAACATTTGGTCTTACTGCTTGGCCTGCATTTATAGGTTGGTCTATCTTCTTCTTTACAGGAGGAGACTTTAACGCATGTAAAAAAAGCTTACCTTGTATTCTCTTAGGAGCTGTTTTAGGTTGGGCTGCTGCTTCAACTCAAATAGCACTAGGTACTTCTGGAGTAACATCAGCTTTAGTTATTGTAGTTCTTGCATTTACCATGACTATCGCTCAATCACTACCTATATTTTCTGTTGCATCAGCAACTTTTATAGGGTGTTCACATTATTTTGGAACAGGAAGTCTTTTTGATGCAGCTGTTATAACATCTGTAGGTCTTGTACTTGGAATTATATCTGTTTATATTGGAAGCTTTTTAAATAAAAAAGTTTTAAAAATTGATATAGAAACATAGAAATAAAAGTTCCCTAAAATTTAGGGAACTTTTTATAATTTAAAACGGAAATATAAAAGGTGCAAATGGAGTTGGAAGTACAAAGCCTGGTCTTATCCCACCTCTTCCTGCAACAAATCCAAAGGAAGG
>JAEWEN010000043.1 GCA_023389275.1 Bacillota bacterium | reverse complement strand
ATTACAAGTCAGTTGCTCTACCAACTGAGCTATGCCGGCATATGGTGGAAACAACAGGGATCGAACCTGTGACCCCCTGCTTGTAAGGCAGGTGCTCTCCCAGCTGAGCTATGCTTCCATGTATTTAATTTTGTTCAGCTCTCTTGCTGACAATATATATATTATCATCTCCCTTTTGTTATGTCAACACTTTTATATAAAAAAAATAAGGCTATTTTTATAGCCTTATTTTTACTCTAGATTTAACCTTTTATCAAGTATATAGCTTATTCCAAAGAACAAAGCTATATTAATTATTATAGTTACTAAAATCCCCATCCACATTCCACTACTAAAAATAGAATTAAGAGAACTATTTCCAAATATAACTTCAAAAGATATATTGCCAAAGAATATAACTATTATATAATTTATAATTATATTTACAACAAAGAAAGTTACTATACCTACTAATTTTCTATGATTATTAAACTTAGGTAGTTGTCCTACTGAAAGAGATAAATATATTGTTAAAACAAATAGCATATATGAAACTATCATTAAAAGTAAAATTTCAAAAGAATGTAGTAAAAAATTATTTTCTACAATTATTATTTTAAACTGTTCCCATATTAATTCCCAGTCTACCTGCTTAAACACTCCACTTGGAGAAGTTTTTAAAAATAACACTAAAGCTAAAATTACACATGACATAAAAGCCACTATTCCACTTAAAACACACCAAAATGTTGATACTATTGTTTTAGAAAGTATAAGAGATTTTGATGAAACAGGAAGTGTAAACATTAAATAACCTTCATCACCTAAAAGATTTTTGTTAAATCTTTGAACTGCTACAACTATTGTTAAAACTCCAACTGCAACAAAAAGACCAACTAAAACCAGTATTCCTATACTTTGCATATTATTTAAATTACCACTTGGTTTAAAAAATAATCCATTTATAAATGCTACTACTATAATAGCTAAATAAAGTGGCAAAAAAGTTCTACCTGTTGCTTTAAATTCATATTTTAATAACTTACCTAACATTGAAATTCCTCCCTAAATAAAGCATCTATTGATTTTCCTTTTTCTTCTCTTATAGTTTCTGTATCTCCTTGAAGAACTATATTTCCCTTAGATATAAATATAATTTCATCACATATACTTTCTATTTCACTTATAAGATGTGTTGCTATTAAAAGGGTACTTTCATCTGAATAGTTTTTTAATATTGTTTTTAAAATATAACTTCTAGCTGCAGGGTCTACTCCTCCTATAGGCTCATCAAGTATATATATACCTGCTTTTCTTGACATAACAAGTATAAGCTGAACCTTTTCCTTTGTTCCTTTAGACATTGACTTTAATTTTTGATTTTCATCTATATCAAGGCTTTTTAGCATTTCATTTGCTTTTTCTATATCAAAATCACTATAAAAATCACTAAAAAACTTTAATATATCTTTTACCTTCATCCAGTCACTAAGATAAGTTCTCTCTGGTAGGTATGATACTACCTTTTTAGTATCTACACTTGGCTCTTTACCATCTACAATAACTTTACCTGATGTAGGGTTTAAAAGACCATTTATAATTTTTATCATAGTACTTTTTCCACTTCCATTAGGTCCTAAAAGCCCTATTATTTTACCCTTTGGAATTTTAAGGTCTATTCCCTTTAAAGCTTCTTTATCTCCAAACTTTTTATATACACTTTTAAATTCTACTATGTTATCCATTATTCCAGCTCCTTTATACTTTTTGTTATTACATCTAAAATCTCATTTTCATCATATCCAAGTTTTAAAAGATTTTCTTTAAGAGAAATTATTTCAGACTTTGCAAGTGAATTTCTCATTTTCACAATCATCTCCTTATTTTCCGTAACAAATCTTCCACTTGTTCTTTGACTATAAAGTAGTTCTTCTCTTTCAAGTTCACCAAGTGCTCTTTGCATAGTATTAGGATTAACATTAAAATCAGAAGCCATTTCTCTAACAGATTTTAATTTTTCTCCAGGTGAAAACTTTCCAGATGCTATATCAAACTTTAGTATATTCATAAGCTGTATATATATAGGCTTGTTTTTATCAAACTCTATCATTATACTAACACCTCCTTATTGTATTAAGTGCTTAATACAATAATATACCACCTACCTTAATTTGTCAAACAAAATTAATATATTAAATAAGGCAGTCTATAAAGACTACCTTACTTATACAGTTAAATTAATTTAACTAATATCTATTTGAAGCTTCTTTAAACATTTCTAATTGTTTAAGTGCTTTTTTACTATCTATTATATCCTCAGCCATTTTAACACACTCTCTAAGTGTTACATTGTTGTTAGACATATATAAGCATACTGCTGAATTTAAAACTACTATATCTCTTTTAGGCCCTTTTTCTCCATTTAATATATTAAGAGCAATTTGTGCATTTACCTCTGGCTCTCCACCTGTTAAATCCTCTTTCTTACATCTTTCAAATCCTAATTGTTCAGGTGTTAAAAAGAAACTATTAAGTTTTCCATTTGATATTTCACAAATAGTAGTAGATGAACAAAGTGTAATTTCATCAAGTCCATCATGACCATGAACTACCATAGCACGCTTAACCCCTAAATTTAAAAGAACATTTGCTAAAGGCTCAACTAAATTTTCATTATAAACCCCTAAAAGCTGCATATTAGCACCTGCTGGATTTGCAAGTGGACCTAATATATTAAATATAGTACGAACTGAAATCTCACGTCTAACAGGAGCTGCATATTTCATTGATGAATGATAAGTTGGTGCAAACAAAAAACACTGCCCTATTTCTTTTAAAACTTTTTCACTTTGCTCTGAAGTTAAATCTATTTTTATACCTAAAGCTTCTAAAAGATCTGCACTTCCACATTTACTTGATACACTTCTATTTCCATGTTTTGCAACTGGAGTTCCTCCTGCTGATATTACAAATGAAGAAACAGTTGATATATTAAAGGTATTTGCTTCATCTCCACCTGTGCCTACTATATCTAAAACATCAAAATCTGGCTTTAGCTTTGTACACTTTTCCCTCATAACCATAGCACAAGCTGTAATTTCGTTTATTGTTTCACCTTTCATACGCATAGCAGTTAAAAATGATCCTATTTGAGAGTCTGTAGCATTTCCTTCCATTATCTGATTCATAACATTTTTAGTAGTTTCAAGACTAAGATCTTTTCCGTTTAAAATATCATATATAGCTGTTTTAATCATTTGTCCCACCTCCTAGTTTAAGGAAATTTTCTATAATAACTTCTCCATTAGTTGTTAATATAGATTCAGGATGAAATTGAACTCCATATATATTGTAATTTGAGTGTTTAATGCCCATAACTTCTCCAGCATCATCCTCTGCAATTACTAATATTTCATCTGGAAGTGTATCTCTTTTTGCAGATAAAGAGTGGTATCTAGCACCATTTATTACTGGAGGAAGACCTTTAAATATAGGACTACCATTTGCTATATGAATACTTGAAGATTCTCCATGTAAAAGATTTTTTGCATAATCCACCTTACCACCAAAAACCTCACATATAGCTTGATGACCTAAACATACACCTAAAATATTTGTTTTGTCTTTAAAGTGATTTATTACGTCTTTACAAATACCAGCATCACTTGGTCTACCTGGTCCTGGAGATATTATAATGTGAGATGGATTTAACTTTTCTATTTCAGAAATAGTTAACTCATTATTTTTAACAACCTTTATATTAGGATTTATTCCCCCTACAAACTGATAAAGATTATATGAGAAACTATCATAGTTATCTATTAAAAGCACCATTATTCACTAACCTCCTTAGAAAGTTTTAAAGCTTCAACCATTACCTTTGCCTTATTTATACATTCATTGTATTCACTTTGAGGATTACTTCCTGCAACAATACCAGCTCCTGATTGAACATAAACTTTATTATCTTTTTTTACAGTCATTCTAATAGAAATACAAAGATCCATATTTCCTGTAAAATCAATATATCCTATTGCACCTCCATAAATACCTCTTTTATTACCTTCTAATTCATCAATAATTTCACAAGCTCTTATTTTAGGTGCCCCTGATAAAGTACCTGCTGGAAGTACTGCATTTACTGCATCTAATGCATCAAAATCTTTTCTTATTTTTCCTTTTACAGTAGATGCTATATGAATAACATGGGAAAATCTTATTATTTCAAGATAATCCTCAACCTTTACGCTATTAAACTCACTTATTTTTCCAAGGTCATTTCTCGAAAGATCAACTAGCATATTATGCTCAGAAAGTTCTTTTTTATCATTTAATAAATCTTTTATAATTTCCTCATCCTCAGCTTCACTTTCTCCACGCTTTCTAGTTCCTGCAATCGGGAAAGTAGATAACTCTCCATCTTTTAAAGTTATTAATGTTTCAGGTGATGCACCTGTAATTTCAACATCTCCTGTATTTAAATAAAACATATAAGGAGATGGATTCATTGTTCTTAAAACTCTATAGGTAGATAAAAGATTTCCTTCAAAGCCAGCTTCTAGTCTATTTGAAAATACTGCTTGAAATATATCTCCTTCATATATATGATTTTTTATTTTTTCTACTTTTTTTGAATACTCACTTTCTTCAAAAACAGGAATAAATTCTGATAACAATTTTGACTTTTCATATGAAAATTCCATATTCATTTTTATAATGTTTGCTATTTTTTGTATTTCAATAACTCCATCTACATAGGACTTATCAATATTTTCAGCATCTACATTTACAATAATTATTATCTTTTGTTTTAAATGATCAAATGCAATTACCTTATCAAATAGCATAAGATCTAAATCACAAAATCCTATATCATCTTTTGATTTAAACTTTATAGATTTTTCAGCATATTTTATATAGTCATATGAAAAATATCCTACAAACCCACCTGTAAATGGTGGAAGATAATCTACTTTAGGTGATTTGTAATTTAATAAAATCTCCCTTATTATTTCACTTGGATTTTCTGTTTTTATACTTTTAAAACTATTATCTTCTATAATCTCTAAATTTCCATTAGTACACTTTACTTGCATTTTAGGATCAAATCCTAAAAAGGAGTATCTCCCCCATTTTTCACCACCTTCTACACTTTCTAATAAATAATAACGGTTACTTTTTTCCATAAAGTTTTTTAAAACTTGAATAGGGGTTTTAATATCTGAGAAAATTTCTAAACTTATAGGAACAATTTTATTTCCTACAGCAAGTTTTCTCACTTGATCAATTGATTGTTTTATCATACTCCTTCACTTCCTTACAATTAAAATATATAAATAAAAAAGCCCGCCCATAACAAAAAATATTGTTAAGGACGAGCTATTACCCGCGGTGCCACCTTTTTTTACAGTAAAACTGCACTTATTCAGAATACCATCATATTCCTAGCAACTTACGTATGCAAACGTCGTAGAATACTAAAAAGACTTGCTTTTTTTCACTACGCCCTCAGTGGTCCATTTGATGTACTGCGTTCTATGAGGCTCTCAGCTCCCCTCACTCTCTGTAAGTGCACATATCACCGTTATCTCCACATCACTGGTTTATCAATATTTCATTTTTTACTATTGTATGCTTAATTTTTGTAAAAGTCAACCTAAAAAGGAAATTTTTTATTTTTTAAATAATAAAAAAGACTTAAGTTAAACTTAAGTCTTTTTGGTGGAGTAGGGTGGATTCGA
>JAEWEN010000042.1 GCA_023389275.1 Bacillota bacterium | reverse complement strand
TATATAATAGTGAAAAAACAAGATCAGAGCTTTTAATGATTATTGACCTTGAAAGAAATGATTTATCAAGAGTTTCAATTCCAGGTACAGTTAGAGTAGAAAGCCTTTTTGATGTTGAAGAATACGCAACTGTAAATCATCTTGTTTCTACTATTGCAGGGGATGCCTTAGAAGGAATTACTTTTGGAGATATAATAAGAGGAACTTTCCCAGGAGGTTCTATAACAGGGGCACCAAAACTTCGTTCATTAGAGGTTATAGATGAACTTGAAACAGTATCAAGATCAATTTATACAGGTGCTATTGGATATATTTCAAATAGTGGTGATTTTGACTTTAATATAGCTATAAGAACTCCTGTTATTACAAAAGAAGGTGTATTTTATAGTGTAGGTGGAGGAATGGTTTGGGATTCAGATCCTGAAGATGAATATGAAGAAACACTTCACAAAGGAAGAGCTATAAATAAATCTTTAACAGGAAGTGAAGCTTAATGGATATTTTTATTCCAGAAATAGCTTTTGGAAATGCTGTATTTGAAACAGTATATTTTGAAAATAAATCTCCACATAATCTTGAAAAGCATTATAAAAGGCTTTTAAGATCATCTAAGGTTTTTAATCAACAATATACTGAACCTTATAATATATTTAAGTGTAAGGTAAGTAGTTATTTAAACAGCATTAATGAGGAAAATGGAGTTTTAAAAATAGTTTTTATAAAAGGGGAACTTCACTTTAAAACTAGAGAGTCTGGATATTCAAAAGAAGGTTTTGAAAAAGGATTAAATCTTAGTATTAGTAAAGTGAAAAGGGATCCTAGTAATATATTTACATATTTTAAAACTTTTAATTATGGAATAAATGTTTTAGAAGATAAAAGAGCTAAAAGTAAAGGATATGATGGAAGTTTATTTGTAAATTATGAAAACAAATTATGTGAAACATCATACGCAAATATTTTCTTTAGAAAAGACAATGTAATATATACTCCTCATTTAAGATGTGGAATACTTAAAGGAGTAATGAGAGAAAATATAATAAAATTTGCAAGAGAAAATGGATATACTGTAAATAAAGGATTTTTTACTTTAGATGATGTGAAAAATATGGATGAAGCTTTTATATCTAATACTGTATTAGCTGTTTATCCAGTAAACAAAATAGAAAATATAAAATTTAACTCTAGAGACTTTTTAAAAAGATTAATAGATAATAGTCAATTTAAAAGGCCTTGGAACATATAATTAAAGGGTGTATATAAATATTTTAATTTATATACACCCTTTTTAATAAAAACTATTGCAATTAATGAAAACTAATAGTATAATAATATTAACAAATAATTATTATTGTTTAGGAGTGATTATTAATGAGTAAATTAAATAGATTATTTAAATGTGAAGTTTGTGGACTAATTTCAGAGGTAACTAAAGATGGATTTGGAAAACTTGTTTGCTGTGGAAAGCCAATGGAAGAGCTTAAAGAAAACACAGTAGATGCATCAGTAGAAAAGCATGTACCTGTTTTAGAAAAAGTAGAAAATGGTGTTTTAGTTAAAGTAGGAAGCGTAGAACATCCTATGGAAGAAAAACATCTTATAGAATGGATAGAACTACACACAAACAATAGTGTATATAGAAAATATTTAAAAGCTGGAGAAAAGCCAGAAGTCTTATTTAATGTTGAATTTAATGAAGATATGGTAGCAAAGGCTTACTGTAATTTACATGGATACTGGAAAAATAAATAAAATAAAGTGCACCAAAAGGTGCACTTTATTTTTTGCTTTTTATATATAAATTTATTTCATCATCATATATTTTCATTATTTTTAAAAGAACAGGGTCTTTAGTTGAAAATGTTATATTGTCAACTGAATTTATAGGAAGAGCTTTTGGAGAAGTTCCACTTATAAAAAGAGAAGAAAAATCTTTTAAATCATTTACGTGAATATCCTTTTCTATAACATTTATAGAATTTTTTAAAGAAAGTTCAATAATTCTTTTTCTAGTTATTCCAAGTAAAACATCTTTTCCTTTTGTTGTGTATAAATCATTTCCTTTTATAAAAAATAAATTAGACCTACTTCCTTCTGTAATATATCCATCATTATTTACTAAAATTGCTTCAAAACAGTCTTTTTCTTTTAAAAGACTATTTATAGTTTCACGAAGAGAAGAGTTAATTATTTTTGCATTAGGGTTATCTCTTTCTGCATTATATAAAAATGTTTTTACTCCAGTATCGTAAAGTGAGGCATCAGGATAACTAGTTTTTATAAAGAAATAATATATATTAGGAGAAGCGTTTAAATTATTAATTACAATTTTTATATTGTAATCAACAACGTCATTTTTCTTTATAATTTTTTCAATATTATCTTTAAACTCCTTAAAAGAAACATTAATTTTTTCTCCAATTATTTCTCCAGAAGATATAAGTCTTTCATAATGTTCTTCTAAAAATAGTGGTACTGAATTATTAACCCTTATAACTTCATAAAGTGAAGGAGAATTTTCTTTATAAAGATTTTCAAAGTCACTTGTTTTAAAAATTTCCCCATTATAAATAAAATAATTTAATTTTGCATCTGACATATGTATCACCTCTTATTCATATTTTAAGACTTTTTGTAAATAAAAGCTAATATAATATATTATATTTGTTAAAAAGAAATATAGGTATATAATAAATAGGAATATTTAGTTACAATATATAAGTAGAATAAGAAACTTAAGGAGAGAATTTTAATGAAGTATACACTAATAGCTACAGCTACATTTGGACTTGAGAGCGTTGTTGCAAGTGAGCTTAAAAATTTAGGTTATGAAAATTTAAAAGTTGAAAATTCAAAAGTTGAATTTGAAGGTGACGAGAAAGATATAGCTAAATGTAATCTTTGGCTTAGAACAGCAGACAGAGTACTTATTAAAATGGCAGAATTTAAAGCAGAAAGCTTTGAAGAACTATTTCAAGGAACTAAAAAAATAAATTGGGGAGATATTATTCCTGTTAATGGGAAAATGCATGTAATAGGTAAATCAGTAAAATCAAAGCTTCATTCAGTACCAGATTGTCAATCTATAGTAAAAAAAGCTGTAGTTGAATCTATGAAGAAAAAATATAATACAGACTGGTTTTCAGAAGATGGACCTGTTTATAAAATAGAAGTTGCTATATTAAAAGATATTGTAACGCTAACAATAGATACATCAGGTAAAGGTCTTCATAAAAGAGGATATAGAGAAAATGCAGGGGAAGCACCATTAAAAGAAACCCTAGCAGCAGCTCTTGTACTTTTAAGTAAGTGGAATCCTTCAAGACCTTTAATAGACCCATTATGTGGCTCAGGAACTATACTTATAGAAGCAGGACTTATAGGAAGAAATATAGCACCAGGGCTTAATAGAGACTTTGTAAGTGAAACTTGGCCAAATATTAAAAAGGATATTTGGGATAAGGCAAGAGAAGAAGCTAGACTTGCTATAAATAATGAGGAATTTAAAATATTAGGATCAGATATAAATTATAGAGTACTAAATACTGCAAAGGAAAATATTAAGCTTGCAGGACTTGAGGATTACATATTTATACAAAAGTTATCTGTTGAAGAGTTTAGTACTAAGAAAAAATACGGATGTGTTATAACTAATCCACCATATGGTGAGCGTATAGGTGAAGCTAAAGAAGTTGCTAAATTATATAAAACTATGGGAAAAGTATTTAAAGACCTTGATACATGGTCTATATTTGTTATTACTTCTCATCCTGAATTTCAAAAGCACTATGGTAAAAAAGCGACAAAAAATAGAAAGTTATATAATGGCACTATTCAATGCTATTATTATCAATACTTTGGTCCATTTCCACCAAGAAGAAATAGAGAAGTTAAAGAGGATATTGAGCAACAAAAATAAACAATATATTAACCTTTTAAAAATTGTGTATAAATCTCTTATGCACAATTTTTTGTTTGCCTTCATATAATGAATATGAGACCTAGTCTTTAGGAGGGTAAACCTTGTTGCCAGATATGTTTCTAAATTTTATTCAAAACATCTTTGTTCTTGTAGGATATGTAAGTAACGGAAATTCATTTCCTGCTCCTTTAAATGAAAAAGAAGAAAAAGAGTTATTTATAAAATATAAAGATGGAGACTCTTTAGCTAAGGGAGAACTTATTACAAGAAACTTAAGACTTGTAGCACATATAATAAAAAAGTTTAGTCCTCAAATAAGAGATGCTGATGACTTAATTTCCATAGGTACTGTAGGATTAATTAAAGCTATAGAGAGTTTCGATTATAAAAAAGGCAATAGACTTGCTACTTATGCAGCAAGATGCATAGAAAATGAAATACTAATGAGTGTAAGGTCTAGCAAGAAAACTAAATCAGAGGTATATCTTCAAGACCCTATTGGAGTTGATAAAGAGGGAAATGAAATTTGTTTAATAGATATACTAGGAACCGAAGGGGATGTTGTACTTGAAGAAGTAGAATATAGAATATCTGTAAAAAGACTATATGATATGATTGAAAGTGTACTTGAAGGTAAGGAAAAGGATATTATTAAGCAAAGATATGGTTTATCTAGCGAGCCTAAAACTCAAAGAGAAATAGCAGAAAAACTAGGAATATCAAGGTCCTATGTTTCGAGAATCGAAAAAAAAGCTTTAAAAAAATTAGCAAAAGAAATTGATAAGGGATAGCTTAGCTATCCCTTATTTTATTGACTATTATAATGTTAAAATGTAGTATATGAATTAGGTATGAACTAAAATGTATAAAAATAATATATATGGTAATAAATACAAAGGAGAGGTTAATATGGAAAATGTTTTTGGTCTTATAGGAGAAAAGTTAGGTCATAGTATTTCACCTGAGATACATAATAAAATATTTGATAAAACAGGGTATAAGGGCAAATATTATATTTTCGAAATAGAAAAAGAAAATTTGAAAAATGCTATTGAAGGATTTAAGCTTCTTAAAATAGGAGGACTTAATGTAACTATACCTTACAAAGTTGATGTTTTAGATTTAGTAGATGAAGTGTCTAGTGAAGCCCTTTCAATAGGAGCAATAAATACTATTAAATTTTCAAATGGAAAGTGTTATGGATACAATACAGACTATTATGGATTTGGATACATGCTTAATAAAATAAATGTATCACCTAAAAATAAAAATATTTATGTTTTAGGAAATGGTGGTGCAACAAAAGCTATTGTGAGATATCTTTTAGACAATGAAGCGTTAAGTGTGTCAATAGTTACTAGAAATAAGGATGCTGCAAATAAAAATAATAGTATAAAAAACTGCAACATTATTTCATATAGTGAGCTTTCAAATATATCAAGTGGAGATATTATAGTAAATTGTACTCCATGTGGTATGTATCCTAATGTTGAAGATTCTCCAGTAGATAAAAATATTATTTCAAAGTTTAAAGTTGCTCTTGATATTATATATAATCCATCAGAAACTTTATTTTTAAAAACAGCAAAAGACATGGGACTAAAAACAGAAAATGGACTTTCAATGTTAGTTGGTCAGGCAGTTTATGCACAAGAGTTTTTCAGAGAGGAAAAGCTAGATAAATCTTTAATAGACGATATATGCAAGGAGTTAGCTGTTAATTATTAGTTTTAGGAGAAGATTTAATTGATTAAATTTTTATTTAAAAATAAATCAAAAAATGAAAATAAACCTATATTTGTAGATATAAAAAATATAGAAATTGATTTTAGCTGTATAGGAGCTTTGCCTAAATCTTATTGTAAGAAATACTCTATTATACCTATTAAACTACATAATAATATAAAAAGGATAGATATAGTTTGTAAATATCCTTTAGAAAACATTAAAAAAGAGGACATAAAACTTTTAACAGGTTATGATCCTTTTTTTTATTATGTAAAAGATACTAATACTTTAAAAAATTATATAAATAACACTTTAGAAGAAAGTAAAGAGGATTTATGTAGAGAAAATATTTGTAAAAACTTAAACAAGTTAGAAGCTTTAGATTCTCCTACTATAAAGTTTGTTAATAATATTTTTAGTGATGCTATAAAGCTTAATTCAAGCGATATACATATAGAGCCATTTAATAATTTTTATAAAATAAGATTTAGAGTAGATGGGGTTTTAAGAGATATATTTAATTTAAATAAATCATCTTATAATTCTGTTATAACCCGTATCAAAGTTTTATCTAAAATAGATATATCAGAAAAAAGACTACCTTTAGACGGTAGAATAACAATCGAGGAAAATAATTTATACTGGGACCTTAGAGTGTCTACAATGCCAACTGTTCATGGTGAAAAAGTAGTAATTAGAATATTTAAACAAACTAAAAATAGAGAAAGTATTAATGATATAGGATTATTAAACGAAAATTTAAGTATAGTAGAAAAATTTTTAAAATCAAAAAGTGGGATTATTATAGTTTCAGGTCCAACTGGAAGTGGTAAAAGTACAACTTTATATACTCTTATAAAAGAGCTTGATATGATAGGTAAAAATATAGTTACAATTGAAGATCCTGTAGAGCAAACAATGAATAACATAGTTCAGATAAATGTTAATCAATCTATAGGATTTGATTTTGCAAAAGGGCTTAGAGCTATATTAAGACAAGATCCAGATGTAATAATGGTAGGTGAAATTAGAGATAAGGAAACTGCTAGTATTGCTATGGGAGCTGCTATAACAGGCCACTTGGTTTTTAGTACTATACATACATCAAATTGTGCATCTGTAATAGATAGGCTGCTTGATATGAATGTGGAACCTTATATGATATCATCAGGAATATCAGGCATTATATCACAAAGGCTTTTAAGAAAAATATGTAATAATTGTAGAGAAAATTATACTCCTAATGATTTTGAAATTAAGATTTTAAAAATAAATAAGGGTAAATTTCTTTCAAGGGGAAAAGGATGTAAAAGTTGTGGTTATACAGGTTACTTTGGCAGAATAGGTGTTTTTGAAGTAATGGAAATTAATAATAATATTAGGGAGGCTATACTTAAGAAAAAAGGAAGCTGTTTTATTAAAAATATAGCTTTGGAAAATAATATGAAAACACTAGAGATGTCATGTATTGAACTTGTTAAAAATAGGGTTACTACTACTAAAGAAATTTTAAATGTATGTAATTGGATAATATAAGGAGGAAGGTATGCTAGAATTTAAGGAGTTGTTAAAAAAATGTGAGGAGGAAAATGCTTCTGACTTACACATTACAGTTGGAATGCCTCCAGTACTTAGGGTTAATGGAAGTTTAATTCCTGTATGTGATATAAAGCTTACACCAGATGATACTACAAAATATGCAAAGGAAATTTTAGGAGATAAGCTGTATAGTGAGTACAATGAAAAAGGGGAGATTGATACATCTTATTCTGAAAAAGGGGTAGGTAGATTTAGAGTAAATGTTTTTAAACAAAGAGGCAGTGATGCACTTGCTTTAAGGGTGGTTCCTCTTCAAGTTCCAACCTTAGAAAAATTAAATATGCCAAGCATTATTAAAGATCTTACAGAAAAAACTAGAGGTTTAATACTTGTAACAGGACCTACAGGAAGTGGTAAGTCTACTACACTTGCGGCTATGATAAATGAAATAAATAACTCAAGAAAGTGTCATGTTATGACCCTTGAGGATCCAATAGAGTATCTTCATAAACATAAGAAAAGTATAATAAATCAAAGAGAAATTGGAGAAGACACTAAATCTTATAAAAATGCTTTGAAAAGTGCTTTAAGAGAAGACCCAGATGTTATTTTTATAGGTGAAATGAGGGACCTTGATACAATATCTATTGCAATCACAGCAGCAGAAACAGGACATTTAGTTCTTTCAACCCTTCATACATTAGGTGCTTCTAAAACTATTAATAGAATTGTAGATGTATTTCCACCACATCAACAGCAACAAATAAAAGTACAATTAGCAGCTGTTTTAGAAGGAGTAGTTTCCCAGCAGTTAATAAAAAAATCAGATGGAAAAGGCAGAGTTTGTGCACTTGAAATTATGACTGTAAATTCTGCTATAAGAAACTTAATTCGTGAAGGAAAAACACATCAAATAGACTCTGTAGTTCAAACAAGTAGTAAGGTTGGTATGAAAACTATGGATATGTCTTTAGTAGAGCTTTGTAAAAAAGGAGATATTTCAATAGAAGAAGCTATGACCTATGCTATTGATAGAGATATTGTAATGAGAATGATAAAACTTTAGGAGGAGATAAAAATAAAATTAAAGCAGCTTTATTTGATCAGTCGACAACTTGCTGTTTTACTACAATCAGGAATAAATATTATAAGTGCCTTTAATATTATTAAAAATCAAAATAATATTAAAGGTGTATCAAAAGTATTAAACAAGGTTACTAGTAGTGTTGAATCAGGAAATAAACTATATGATTCTTTAAATAGTACCAAAAAGTTTCCTAGTATGTTTTTATCTATGATTATAATTGGAGAGGAAAGTGGAAATTTAGAAAATATTTTTTTAAGACTTTCAAACTATTATTATAAGGAATATAAATTAAAGCAAAATTTAAAACAATCATTATCTTATCCTATATTTATTTTAATAGTTACTATGCTAGGAATTATAGTAATATCATTAACTATAATTCCTATGATATGTAAAATGATAGAAGATTTAAATATAACAAATCTACCTATGTCTACAAAGATATTAATTAAGTTTAATTATCTTTTTCAAAATAAAATAGTAATGCTATCTTTCTTATTTATTATTACAGTAATTATTATATTAATATTTTTACTAAAGGATAAGTTATTTAAGATAGTAGTTATGAACACTCCTTTTATAAGTTCAATTTATAAAAAGGTATTATCAGAAAGATTTTCATCAGCTTTTTCAATGCTTTTAAAAAGTGGAATATCTATTATAGAGTCTTTAGTAATGTGTGAGGGAATTTTTAATAAAGAATATAAGAAAATTATAAAAAATATTAGATTTTCAATAGAATGTGGAGAAAGTCTTTATGAATCATTTAAAAAAAGTAGTGTTTTTCCAGATTTTTTTTGTAACATGATAAAAACAGGTGAAGAAAGTGGAAGGTTAGATTTTGTTCTTGAAAATATTAGTGAGTTTTATGAAAAAGAAATTGAGTTTGAAGTAAAAACACTTACAAAATTATTTGAACCTACACTTATTATAATATTGTCCTTAGTTGTAGGATTACTACTTTCATCTGTTATGTTACCACTGTTTCAAATATATGGAGAAATATAATGAGAAAGTTAAAAGGATTTACACTAATTGAGGTTACTATTGTTATAAGTATAATTAGTATTATATCTGGGATAGCTATTCCTTTAACACTTAAACAAATTAAAAAAGCAGAAGATAAAAAATTTTATATAGAGGCAAAAGTAATAGAAAGCGCAATAAGTTCTTATAATCTTGATTATACAAAAGGAATTAAAAATACTGAATCTATAAAAGATATTAAAGTAAAATTATCTTTTGGAACTAAAAAATATATTAACAAATGGCCTTCTAAAATAAAATGCAAATATAAAGATAAAGAAATAGAAGTTACTAAGGAAAATAGTGATATGTACAAGGTACAGGATCTTTTAGAATATATAGAAGAAAAAGATTTAAAGTATTTAGAATAGGAGATTAGTATGGAAATTTTATATGGAAGTTTAATTTTTGTTTTAGGAGCTATTTTAGGAAGTTTTTTTAATGTATGTATATATAGAATTCCTAGAAATGAGTCTATAGTTTATCCAGCCTCTCACTGTAGTAATTGTAAAAAGGAAATAAAAAAATACGACTTAATTCCAATAATAAGTTATTTAATAGTTAAAGGTAAATGTAGAAATTGCGGGGAAAAAATATCTTATCAATATATTTTAGTAGAGTTAATAACAGCAATTATATTTACATTTTTATATTTAAAATATGGATTTTCAGTAAAGTTTTTTGCATATTGCTTTTTAGCATCTTTTTTAATTATTACATCTTTAATAGATATTAACACTAGATATATATATGAATCCTTAAGTTATATAGGTTTTACAGGAGCAGTATTATATATGATTTATAACTATACTGTATATGGAGAAATAAAAACATATATTTTAGGAGGATTAATAACAGGTGGCGTTATAGCAATTTTAGCATTACTTAAAGTTATGGGATGGGGAGATATAGAAGTTATACTAATATGTGGACTATTTTTAGGAATAAAGTTATCTTTGGTAATGCTTTTTCTTTCATTTATTGTAGGGGGAATAATAGGAATTATAATTTTATTAAGTGGTAAGAGAAATAAGGATGGATATACTCCTATGGCATTTGCTCCATGTATTGCTTTAGGTTGCGTTATATCTATATTTTACGGAGAAAATATAATAAGGTGGTTTATAGAATATTATGGAGCTATTTAGCAGAAAAAGGGGGATTACTTATGTTGAAGTAATCTCCTCTTTGTTTATTATATGTATAATAATTACTTTAATATATTTAAAGCTTCCAAAGAAAAGCAATATTGATTTTGTAGCAAATAGCTTAATATACGAATTAAAGTATGGTAAAAGTTTAGCTATTTCTAAAAATACAAATGTTAACTTAGAGATGAATAATGAAAGAAATGGCTTGAGTTTTTCTATAGATAATAAGGTGTTTAGAGAGTATTTTTTACCTAAAGGGTATTATATGGATATAAGTTCAGATATTCCAAAAGGAATTATAGTTTTCAAATCAGATGGAACATTAAACCATGGTGCACTTACTTTAAAATTAAAAAATAATAATCAGGAGGTGAAAATAACCCTTACAATAGGATATACAAGAATAATGAGGGTTAATTAATGAAAAAAGGAATGGTATATGTTGAATCTATAGTATCAAGTGTAGTTGTTATTATATTAACAGCAAGTATAACTAAAATAATAGTAGATTCTAATAGAAACTTAAATTCTGTAAAATTAAATTCTTTAGCTTTTGATATTGTAAAAAATGTAGGTGAAATATATAAAAAAGAAGATTTAAATTTAGATATTAAAGAAGGAATAGAACTAGATAGTTTTTTAGACTTTGAAAACTATATAAAAAATAATGTACCTTCTTATACAAGTGGGAGATTTACTTTATATACTGAAATAATATTTATTGATAATATTGAAGCTATAAAAATTAAAATAAAGTCAAATGAAAGATCTTTTAATGATATAAATTTAGTGGTAGCAAAATAATGAAAACTAAAAAAGGATACACAATAGTAGAAAATTTAGTAGCACTTTTTATAGTGTCAATAGTTATTATAGGAAGTGTAAAATTTTATATTGAATCAAAAAAAGCTTTAAATAATATAAGTAATAAAAGCGTTATGTTAACTAATTTAAAAATATCTCAGGAATTTGTTGTTAATAAAGTAAAAGAAGCTAATGAAATAAATATAAATTCAGGGAAAATTTATATAGATGGAAATGAGCTTTATGTAAAAAACAATATTTTAAGATATAAAACATCATCGCAGCAAATATCACCTAATATAATAAAGGTTTCAATAGAAAGTGTAGGGGAAGATATTTATAAAATAACAATATACGGAGAAGAGGATACTGCTATAAGTATAGTTAAAAGAGGTGATTTAAATTAAGAAACAAGGATTTGCCCTAGTTTATATACTTCCTATATTTATGTGTTTAATAATTTTAAGTATAAATATATTAGGTGAGATAAAGTCATCTAATAAAATAATTAATAGTTATATATGTAAAGACAAAGCTAGATACCTTTGTGATATAGGAATTAAACATGGAATAAGCATATCAAAAGAAAAACTAGAAAGTAAAAATTATTATATAAATATGATAGATAACAATATTTTTATAGATACTTTTCCAAATAAAGAAAAAAATACGAAAGTTACAATTACTATAAAAGAATCCTTAGAAGAAATAAATGTAAACATAACTTCAAGTAGTGAATATAAAAAATTTTATCATAAAAAAACCTATAGCTATATTGTATACAAGGAAAATATAGAAAGTAATATTGACAATACTTAGAAAAAACTAGATACTAAAAATATAATATATATTTTAAGGATAGGTATTTATATGAATGTTAAAATTGCTCTTATAGGTATGCCAGGGTGTGGCAAAACTACAATTGGAAAAATGTTAAGTGAAAAAACAAAAGTTAATTTAATAGATTTAGATGAATATATAGAGGAAAAAGGAGAAAGTATTGATTCTTTATTTGAAAAAGGTGAAGATGTATTTAGAAAATGTGAAACTAACTGTTTAAGAGAAACAGCTAATATAAACCAAGCATTAATACTATCTACAGGTGGAGGTATTGTAAAAATAAAACAAAATGTAGATATATTAAAGGAAAATTTTATTGTTGTATTTATAGATAGACCATTGGACAATATATATAATGATATAGACATAAATACAAGACCACTTTTAAAAAATAATAAGGAAGCTTTAATTAATCTTTATAATGAAAGATATAGCCTATATAAAGATGCTTGTCATATAAAAATAGATAATGTTTTTGATATTGAAAAAGTAGTTGAAACAATTATAGATAAGGTAAATAAATATAGTATTTTAAATAAGTAATAATTTGCATTATTGAATTAAATTTGTTAAAATACTAAGTGCTATAAATATAATTAAATATTATTTTGGAAGTGATAAGTATGAATATTTTGGTTATAAATGGTCCTAATCTTAATTTTTTAGGAATTAGAGAGAAAAACGTATATGGTAGTGGAACTTATGATGATTTATGTTCATATATAAATTCTCAGTCAGAAAAACTAAATGTAAAGGTTAATATTCTCCAAAGTAATATTGAAGGTGAGCTTATTAATTTTCTACAAGAAGCTTATGGAAAATATGATGGAATAGTTATTAATCCAGGTGCTTATACACATTATAGTATAGCACTACATGATGCATTAAAGTCTTTATCTACACCTATCGTTGAGGTTCATCTAAGTAATATACATAATAGAGAAGAGTTTAGAAAAGTTTCTGTAACTGCACCTGCGTGTGTTGGTCAAATATGTGGTTTTGGATTTGAAAGTTATATACTTGGAATAAAAGCACTTTTGGCTTTAGGAGGAAACTAAATGAAAAGGCTTGAAAATTTTAGACAAAAGTTAAAACAATCTAAGATAGAGGCTGCTATAATAATTAGTGATTATAACAGAAACTACTTAACAGGATTTACTGGAGATGAAAGTTACGCTTTAATAACTCAAAATAAAGCTTACTTTATAACTGACTCAAGATATACAGAGCAAGCTAAAAATGAAGTTAAAGACTTTGAGGTTTTAGAATACAAAGGAAGTATTGAAGAATTTGTTTATAATATATTAAAAGAAAATAATATAAAAAATGTTGGTATAGAAGAAAATTACGTTACACTTAAGTTATATGAACAATATAAAAATTGTTTTAAAGATATAGAAATATTAAAATTAAATTCTATAATTGAAGATTTAAGGGTTATTAAAGATGAAAATGAAATAGCTCTTATTGCAAAAGCAGCAGAAATTGCAGATAATGCATTTAATCACATTTTATCATTTATAAAATGTGGTGTAACTGAAAAAGAAGTTGCTTTAGAACTTGAAATGTACATGAAAAAATTAGGAGCATCAAAGCTTTCATTTGATACAATAGTTGCATCAGGAACAAGGTCATCATTACCTCATGGTGTAGCTACTAATAAAAAAATAGAAAATGGGGACTTTGTAACAATTGATTTTGGATGTGTATATAAAGGATACTGTTCTGATATGACAAGAACTTTAGTAGTTGGAAAAGCTAATGAAAAGCAAAAGGAAATTTATAATTTAGTTCTTAAAGCAAATGAAGAAGCACTAAAAAGTATAAAACCAGGGATAAAATGCTTTGAATTAGATAAGGTTGCTAGAGACATAATAATAAAAGGTGGATATGGAGATAAATTTGGTCATGGATTAGGTCATGGTGTTGGAGCTGAAATTCATGAAGCACCAAGATTAAGTCCTAAAAGCACCGACACCTTAGCCTCTGGCATGATAATAACAGATGAGCCAGGTATATATATTGAAGGTTTTGGAGGAGTTAGAATAGAAGATCTTATAGTTGTTACAGAAACTGGTTATAGGGTTTTATCAAGTTCGCCTAAATCTTTAATTGAGATATAAAATATGTATAATTTTATAACTATATGCTAATAATTACTATATGGAGGGAGAACTACAATGATTACAGCAGGAGATTTTAGAAAAGGTAGTACTTTTGAGATGGATGGACAAGTACTTACAATAATCGACTTTATGCACGTAAAACCAGGAAAAGGAGCTGCTTTTGTAAGAACAAAAACTAGAAACGTTATTACAGGTGCAGTTTTAGAAAAAACTTTTAACCCAACTGAAAAATTCCCAGAGGCAGTAATTGAAAGAAAAGAGATGCAATATCTATATAACGATGGAGAATTATACTACTTCATGGACATGACTACATATGATCAAGTTCCAATAGAAGAAGCAAAAGTAGAAGATGCAATTAAATACATCAAAGAAAATGAATTTGCTATTATAAAATTCTACAAAGGAGAAGCATTCTCTGTTGAAGCTCCTAACTTTGTTGAGCTTGAAGTTGTTGAAACTGAGCCAGGAGTTAAGGGAGATACTGCAACTAACGTTACAAAACCAGCTAAGGTAGAAACAGGAGCAATATTTAACGTTCCTATATTTATAAATCAAGGTGACAAAATAAGAATAGACACAAGAACTGGCGACTATATGTCACGTGTATAGTTAAATATAATATTGACCTTTTTAGGTCAATATTTTTTTAAATAAGGAGGTATTCACATGGAAAATCTTATGAAAAAAGCGTCATATTTAAAAGGGCTTTGTGATGGACTTGAAATTTCACATGAAACTAAAGAGGGAAAGGTTATACATGCTATAGTTGAGCTATTAGAAGAAATGACTATAGAAATGCAAGAAATAACTGAAAGCTATGAAGAACTAGACTCATATGTAGAATCTATAGATGATGCTGTTTTAGAGCTTGAAGAAGTTGTTTTTGATGACTACGAAGATGATTGTGATTGTGGATGTGATTGCGATTGTGACAGTGATAATGAAAATGGATACATAGACTTAGAGTGTCCTAACTGTGGAGACAAGATTTTCCTTGATGAAGGAATGTTTGAAGATGAAGATGGAATTGTTTGTCCAAATTGTGATGAAGAAATTACATTTGAATCTTCATGTGGTGCATGTGATTGTAGCTGCACTGAGGAAGAAAAATAGAATATTAAATACTTTATTTAAAGAGTATCTAAAATTTTTAGATACTCTTTTTTTATTTTTATTCATAAAAAACAAATTTACGTAATAAATATTATATTAAGAAATGGAGGTGGTGTTTTGAAGGATGAAAAGGTTCTAGAAGTATTTAATAGAGAGATATTATCGGTTTTTCCTAAAAATATATCATCTACACTTAGTAATCTACATAAAAATGATATTTTAGGACTAGAAGAAATAAGATTAAGAGTTAATAGACCTTTAGTAATAAGCGTTAAAGGAAGAGATTTTTACTTAAGTAAAAATGGAAATATATCATCTATGGCAAAAGGAGACTTTATAGTTGACAAAAAAGACATAGAAAAAACTCTTCAGTTAATGACTGATTTTTCTATATATGCTGTTGAGGAAGAAATAAAACAGGGATTTATTACATTAAAAGGTGGACATCGTGTTGGGGTTGTAGGAAGAGTAGTTTATGAAGAAAATAAAATAAAAACAGTTAGAAATTTATCAGGAATGAATATTAGAGTAGCTAGAGAAGTAAAAGATTGTTCTTTAAGTTTACTTAAAAGGTTATATGAAGATGACATAAAACATACATTAATAATATCACCTCCAGGATGTGGGAAAACAACACTTCTTAGAGATATGATTAGAAATTTAAGTAATGGTAATTTAAATATTAATTTAAAAAGCTACAAAGTTGGAATAGTAGATGAAAGGTCAGAAATAGCTGGATGTTTTATG
The DNA here is from genome assembly GCA_023389275.1 of Bacillota bacterium. Taxonomy (GTDB): domain Bacteria; phylum Bacillota; class Clostridia; order Clostridiales; family Caloramatoraceae; genus Clostridium_AB. The sequence goes on along the minus strand of JAEWEN010000042.1, from coordinate 44,670 downwards.
GGTATACCACAAAAAGATATTGGAGATAAAACAGATGTTTTAGATGCATGTCCTAAAGCTCAAGGTATGATAATGCTTTTAAGGTCTATGTCTCCAGATATTATAGCTGTAGATGAAATAGGAAGTATAGAAGATGTTTCTGCAATAGAAAATGCTATAAATTCAGGGGTAAAAGTTTTAGCTACTATACATGGAAAAGACATAGATGAGATTTATAAAAAGGCATCTATAAAGGCTCTTGTTGAAAATAATTGTTTTGAAAAAATGGTTTTGTTAAGTAGAAAAAAAGGCCCAGGAACAATAGAAAAAATTATAAGTATATAAGGAGGATATTAAAGTTGCTAAAGTTAATAGGTAGTTTACTTGTTATAGGATCTACAAGTCTTATTGGAATTTATTATTCAAGAGTCTTTTTTGAAAGGCTACAGCAAATTAGAGATTTTCAATATGCCTTTACTATGCTTGAGTCAGAAATAGTCTACTCTTCAATGCCTTTAAGTGAAGCTTTAGAATGTGTATCTTTAAAAAGTAAATCTCCTATAAAAGAATTTTTTAGCTGTTTTGCAAATAAGCTTTTAAACAAAGAAACAGATGGAATAACTGAAGGCTTTAAAGAAACTTTAAGTGAATTTCAAAAAGAAATTAAACTTTCAAAAGAAGAAATAGATACAATAGTTTCTTTTTTAAAGTCATTGGAAAGTAGTGACATGGAAGGACAGAAAATAAATTTTAATATAACGATGAAAAAGTTTGAAACATATGAAAAAAAAGCTGAAGTTGAAGTTTCAAAAAATGAGAAACTGTATAAATACCTAGGGGTTTGTAGTGGAATATTAATCGTTATAATACTTATTTAAAAGAGGTGAAGATATGGATGTAACTTTAATATTTAAAATAGCAACTATAGGAGTTGTTGTTGCAGTTTTAGATATGCTGTTAGGTGGAATGGGTAAAAGAGAGCAAGGATCTATGCTAACTATAGCAGGACTTATAACAGTTTTAATAATTGTTTTAGGACTTATAACACAACTGTTTTCAGATGTTAAGTCTATGTTTCAGTTTTAGAAGGTGATTAAATGGAGATTACTCAGGTTGTTATTATAGGTATAGTTTCAACTATATTAGTTGTATTTTTAAAAGATCAAAAACCAGAGATTGCACTTCAACTAAGTCTTGTTACTGGAGTTATTATATTTCTTTTTATGATAACTAGACTTACAGTTGTAATGCAAGCTCTACAGGAAATTGCCTTAAAAATAAACATAGATGTTGTTTATTTAAATATAGTTTTAAAAATAATAGGTGTTGCATATTTAGCTTCATTTGGAGTAGAGATATGTAAAGATGCAGGCCAATCTTCAATAGCATCTAAAATAGAATTTGCTGGAAAGATAATAATAGTTTCTCTTGCAATACCAATACTTATGGCTGTAATGGATTTAGTAGTAAAAATAATCCCATAAGGTGATAAAATGGTGAAAAAAATACTTATAACATTTGTTTTAGTGTTGTTTATATTTAACATAAATAACATAGCTTTTGCTCAGGAAAACCCTTCAATAGATTTAAATCAAATAGAGGATTTTTCAAAAAAGCTTCAAGAAAGTGAAAATTACATACCAAGTTTTAACATTAAAGATGTTGTAGAAAATTATAAAGAAACAGGTTCGGTTGGACTTACCTTAAAAGAAGGTTTAGCTTCACTTGGAAAGTTTGTTTTAAAAGAGGTTGTTGGAAATTCAAAATTATTAGTGGAACTTTTAATACTTGGTATTTTGAGTTCTATACTTCAAAATATTCAAAATGCATTTAGCGAAAATGGTATAGGTAAAATAGCTCATTATGCTTGTTTTGCAACAATAACACTTTTAATAATACAAAGCTTTATATTAGTAGTAGGTATTGCAACTAGTGCAATTGATAAAATGTTAGAGTTTATAGCTATATTAATTCCTCCCCTTATAATGCTTATAGCATCATCAGGACAAGCTATATCAGCTGCAACCTTAGATCCAATAGTTATGCTTATTATAACAATAGGTACAACTGTTATAAAAAATTTTGTAATACCATCAACTGCTTTTGTAGTTGCTTTAAATATTGTAAACAGTTTAAGTGATGAACCAAAGGTTCAAAAACTAGCTTCTTTAATAAAACAAATAAGTCTTTGGGCTCTAGGATTTATTATGACAATATTTATAACTCTTATAACTATTAGAACAAATACTTCTGCTAACTTAGATGCTGTAACTTTGAAAACAACAAAGTTTTTTATAGATAATTTTGTTCCTTTAGTAGGTAAATCCTTATCAGATGCTATAACTACAGTTGTAGGATATTCTATAGTTTTAAAAGACGCTTTAAGCCTTATAGGTCTTGTAGTTATGGTGTTTATATGTTTATTTCCTCTTTTAAAAATAATATTAATATCTTTAATATATAAATTTGTAGCTGCTGTTATGGAACCTATAGTTGATAAAAGAATAACAGGTTGCTTAACAAGTATAGGAGGATCATTAACTGTTATATTTTCTAGTGTTTTAAGTATGGCTATTATGTTTTTTATTATGATTACTATAATAACATCAACTGGAAAGTTAATTTTAACAGTAGGAGGATAGAAATTTGGAGATTTTAAAACAGTGGATTATGTCTATTGTATGTGTAGTTATTTTTGTAACTATTTTAGAGATTATACTTCCAGAAGGAAGCATAAAAAAATATGTGAAATTTGCAACAGGACTTTTAATAATGGTAATAGTTATATCTCCAATAATTAAGCTTTTTAATAGTGATGCTAATTTAAGTGAGCAAATAGATTTTTATTCTAATTCAATATCCTCATATGAAAATGTAGATGTTGCAAAGGCACAAAAAGATTTTAAGGAAAAAACAAAGCAAACATTTATAGATAGTTTGAAAGAAAGTATGGAAAAGCAAATAAAAAATGAAACAGGTAAAAACTACGAGATAACAAGTATTGTTTTAAAGGAAAGTAAAAGTGATTTTGAGTTTGGTGAAATTAGCAGTGTAGAAATAAAATCATCTAATAAAAATAACAAGGTTGTTTCTGTTAGTAAAGTTCAAATAGGAAATGAAAATAAAGAAAAAAAAAAGGAGGTAATATTAGATAATGATGTTTTAAAGGTTTTAGAAAAAGATTTTAATTTAAAAACTGATCAAATTAAATTTGTTGATTAAGGAGTATTATATGAAGCTTAAGGAATTTTTAGAGAAAAATTTTAAGGATCCTAAAAAGTTTCTGAAAAGTACATTTATAGCATTTCTTTTAGGAATTCTTTTAATATTAATGGGAGATCTTGCAGGAGGTTTGTTTGTTAAACAAGATAAAAATAAATCTACAAATGCAAGTTTGCAGCAAGAACAGGAAATACAAGTTTCAAGTAACGCAGAAGAAAGTTTTGGATCTAAAGATTATGAAGAAAAGCTAAAAAAAGAAGTTGCCAATACTTTAATGCAAATCAAAGGTGTTGGAAAAGTTTCGGTTATGATTTACTTTGAAGGAAGTAGTGAAAGTATTCCTGCTTTAAATACAACAGATAATAATAAAAAAACAGAGGAGTCTGATAAAGAAGGTGGACAAAGAACTATTACAGAAAGTGGTAAAAACAGTACTGTAGTAACAGTTGATTCAGAAGGTAAAAAGCAGGCACTTATATTAAAGGAAATAAGACCTAGTATTGGAGGAGTTATTATAGTAGCAGAAGGTGCAGAAAATTCTGCTATAAAAGAGGAAGTAACAAATGCTGTTAAAATTTTATTAAATCTTCCTCAAAATAAAGTTATAGTTTCTCCAATGAAAAAAAGTTAAGCATATATATAAATTGATTTACATATAATTTATTAATTTAAAAAAGGAAGGTGGATCATTATGGAAAATTTTAGAAAGCAAATAGGGATAATAGCAATTTTAATAGGATTAATAGGATGTGCAAGTTTCTTTGCTAAAAAGTTTAATGACTCTTATAAAGGTGCTGATATGGTTTTAAATCAACAGACTCAAATAAGTGAAAAAAGTGAAGCTGGAAAAGAAGTAGCTAAAATTGAAAGTACAAAAAGTAATATAAACTTTTATGCTGAGGGAAGAATGGCTAGAGAAAGTCAAAGAACAACTATGAAACAAGAACTTGAAAGTATAATAAATAATAAAAACTCTACAAAAGATGCAAAGGATAAGGCAAGTAAAGCTCTTATTGCACTAATTGAAAAAGGTGAAAAAGAAACAAAAATAGAAACAATGATAAAACAACAAGGGTTTGAGGAAGCTTTATGCTTAATAGATGATAATGGAATAGAAATAAGTGTTAAAAGTTCTGATAAGTTAACTGGTAAAAAAGTTAATCAAATAACAGATGTTGCAGTTAGAGCAAGTGGTATAGCTCCAAGTGGAATAACGATTAAACAAAACTAATTACATAAAGTTGCGTCTTTAAGACGTAACTTTTTTATTTGTTATATAAAAAATGGGTATACTATATTAAACTTTGTAAATTCAAAGTATTTCTGTTATAATATTTTTAAAATGTGCAATGCCTAAATTAGGAGGTGTATATAATGGAAGATAATATAAATATATCAGAAGAAGTTGGTTCAGTTAGAATTTCTTCTGACGTAATAACTGTTATTGCTTCTAAAGCTGCTACTGAAATAAAAGGAGTAGCATACCTTGGAGGTAAAGATTTCGCAGAAAAGTTTGGAGTTAAGTCAAGTAAAGGTGTAAAGGTTCAAATAAATAATGGAGATGCTACATTAGATATAAACCTTATTGTAGAATATGGTGTTAAAATAATGGATGTTGCATCTAAGGTTCAAAGTAATATTAAAAAGTCAGTTGAAACAATGACAGGACTTTCAGTATCATGTGTAAATATTCATGTTCAAGGAATTACTATACCTAAAGAAGAAAAGGCTGAGTAGTACTTGCTTAAATTAACCCTCTGAGTTCAGAGGGTTAATTTAAGCATTAAATATGTACTTTTATTAAGATAAAGCTTAACTTTGAAATATAATGGAGGAAAATACATGAGTAGAAGAAAGGCTAGAGAAATTGCAATGCATCTTGTGTTTCAGCTTTCTTTAAAAGATGCAAATGCACAGGAGATATTAGAAAACTACGATGAAGCAATTAAAATACCAGTAGAAAATGAGGAAGAGTGTGAATTTGATAATTTAAATTTAAACGAATCTGAAAAAGCTTATATAGAGTCTACTGTTAAAGGAGTAGAAAAAGATCTTTTAGAAATAGATTCATTAATAGAGAAATATTCTAAAGGATGGAAAGTATCTAGAATAGGTAAGGTAGAACTTGCTATTATGAGAGTTGCAATATATGAAATGTTAAAGGTAGAAGATGTTCCTAATGCTTCTGCTATTAATGAGGCAATAGAATTATCTAAAATATATTGTGATGAGAAAACAAGACCATTTGTTAATGGAATTTTAGGTAGTATTCAAAAAGACATTTGATTTATCAAATGTCTTTTTTATATAGTATACTTTATAAAAATTATGTGACAAAAATATATCAGACTAAAGATTAATAGTCTTATAACGATATAAATATTATATGGAGTTGATAATATTTTGACAACTGTCATATAAATCAATTCATTTTTGAAATAACTAAGATATTTACAAATTTTAAATTATCTTTATATAATCTGATTTTATCTATGTAGTAATATGTTATTTTATATACACTCTTATTTAAATATAGACTTTTTTGCAATAAAATGATACACTAATTTCAAATTATAAAAATGAGTTACAATTAATAATGTGCTATACAATTAATTTATTGTAATAAAATATTAAGGTTATTTTTAAATGATTATATAATATTGTTATGAGGTGAAGTCATGAGTGGAATTATTATTGATGCAAAAGCAATAGCTAAAAATATAAGAGAAGAATTAAAAGGAAAAGTTAAAGAGTATAGTGACAAAAATGGAAGAGTTCCAGGAGTTGCTGCTATAATCGTGGGAAGTGACCCGTCATCTATTTCTTATATAAAAGGACAACAAAAAGTTTCAAATGAGGTAGGAGCAAACTATACTGTTTTTGAACTTCCAGAGGAGAGTACAGAAGCTGAGGTAATATCATTAGTAAATGATTTAAATAATAGAGAAGATATAAACGGAATAATTGTACAAGTTCCATTACCAAAACATATATCTCCAGATAATGTTGCAAGAGCTATTAAACCTAATAAAGATATAGATTGTTTTAATCTTGATAACACTGGAAAATTATTTAGAGGAGAAAAGTGTTTACTTCCTTGTACACCTAAAGGAATAGTAAGACTTATAAAAGAGTGTGGAATAGATTTAGTAGGTAAAAAGGTATGTGTTATTGGAAGAAGTAATGTAGTTGGTAAACCAGTAGCTTTACTTCTTTTAAATGAAGGAGCTACAGTTAAGATTTGTCATTCAAAAACTAAAGATCTAAAGTCAGAAACTCTAGATTGTGATATAATAGTAAGTGCAGCTGGAAGAGCTAATCTTGTAACAGCTGATATGGTAAAAGAAGGCACTGTTGTTATAGACGCTGGAGTTAACATGGTAGATGGTAAGTTAAAAGGAGACGTTGACTTTGATGCTGTAAAAGAAAAAGCATCACATATTACACCTGTACCTGGTGGAGTAGGTTCTATGACAACTACAATGCTTATAGAAAATGTTTTGGAGGCTTCATTAGAGTATGAACAATAATTACTTTAGTGTATATGAGGTAAACTCATACATTAAGGATATTTTTGAAGAAGATATAATTTTAAATGATATAAAAATAAGTGGAGAAATTTCTAACTATACCCACCATTCATCTGGACATATGTACTTTACTTTAAAAGATGATAAGGCAAAAATAAATTGTGTAATGTTTAAATCAGATACATTAGCTTTAAAGTTTAAGCCACAAAATGGTAGTAAGGTTCTAGTTAGAGGAAGAGTTTCGATATATGAAAGAGATGGAAAATATCAGGTTTATTGTAAAGCAATGCAACCTGATGGAGTAGGTAGGTTATATGAGGAATATGAACTACTTAAACAAAAACTAGAATTAGAAGGTTTATTTGATGTGGCAAGGAAGAAATCCTTGCCATTTTTTCCTAAAAAAATAGGTGTTGTAACCTCACCAACAGGAGCGGTTATAAAAGATATTATTAATGTTTCTACAAATAGATTTAAGGGAGTTAATATAGTTTTATACCCTTGTAAGGTTCAAGGAGACGGTTCAGAGGAAAGCATTATAAAAGGTATAAGTTATTTTAACTCAAGAGATGATATAGATGTTATTATTATAGGACGTGGAGGAGGCTCTATTGAGGAGCTTTGGTGTTTTAATGGAGAAAAATTAGCAAGATGTATATCAGAAAGCAAAATTCCTATTGTTTCAGCAGTAGGACATGAAACTGACTTTACTATTGCAGATTTTGTAGCTGATTATAGAGCATCAACACCTTCACATGCTGCTGAAATTGTGGTGCCTTCATTAAATGAATTAAGTTATAAAATAAACTCACTTGGTGATAAAATATTATCTTTACAAAAAAGAGGTATTAAATATAGAAAAGATAATATATTATCATATGAAAAAATACTAAGCTTAAAATCTCCAAATAAAAAACTAATAGATAATATGCAATATGTTGATGTTTTATATGATAAAATATTAAAAGGTTTTTTATATAAAATTAAAGAAAGTAGAAAAACTGTAGATAATTTTGAATTAAATTTAAATTTAAGTTTAGAAAAACATTTAAGTAGAAAAAAACATAGATACAGCATTGCTATATCTAAGCTAGAGGCTTTAAGTCCTATAAGCGTTTTGAAAAGAGGATATACATTTACACAGTGTAATAATAAAGTTATAAATAGTATAAACAGTGTAAAAAAAGGAGACACCTTAAATGTTAATATGATTGACGGTGAGATAATTTGTAAAGTAGAAGATATAATGGAGGGAGACAAATGGCAGCTAGAAAAAAAGAAATAAAATTTGAAGATTCAATAAATAGGTTAGAGGAAATAGTTGAAAAAATGGAAAGTGAAGAGCTTTCTCTTGAAGAGTCTATAAATATATTTAAAGAAGGAATGGACCTTGTAGCTAATTGTAATGCAAAGCTTGATGAAGCTGAAAAAAAGATTAGCATTATAATGGAAGGTAAAAACAATGTTACTAAAGAAGAAAAGTTCTCACTTCAGGAGGAGGAAAATAATGACCTTTAAAAAGGAGATAGAAAGTTTTAAAGAATCTATTGATAATTATCTATCTAGAGTTATTACAGATGAGATAAGTGAAGATTCTATTAAAAATTCTATGAAATATAGTTTACTAGCAAAGGGAAAAAGAGTAAGACCTATATTACTTATTTTAATATCAAAAGCACTAGGTAAAGATATAAATAAAGCTTTACCTTTTGCTGCTGCAATAGAATGTATTCACACATACTCTTTAATACATGATGATCTACCAGCAATGGATAATGATGATTTAAGAAGAGGCATGCCAACTAATCACATAAAATTTGGAGAAGCCACTGCTATACTTGCAGGTGATGCTTTACTAAATTTATCTTTTGAAATAATTTTTGATGAAATAGAAAAGAATAAATTTAATCCTTATTATATAAAAGCAGGAAAAGCGATTTCTACTGCATCAGGTGCAAAAGGAATGATTTTAGGGCAGGTTATAGATATTGAAAGCGAAGGCAAGAATATATCTATAGATAGATTAACACAAATGCATAGTAAAAAAACAGGTGCATTAATAGAGTCAGCTTGCGTTTGTGGTGCATTAATATCTGAAAGAGAAGACTTAGTTCCTAAAATAAGTGAATATGGTAAAAACATAGGACTTGTTTTTCAAATAGTTGATGATATTTTAGACTATGTAGGAGATAAGGATTTAATAGGTAAAAATATTGGAAGTGATAAGATAAATGATAAATCAACCTTTGTATCTATTTTAGGTATAGAAAAATCATTAGAATTATCTAAATCACTTACGTATAAAGCAATTGAAATAGCTAATGAAATAGATAGTAGTGGTTTACTATCTGAGTATACAAGATTTTTACTAAATAGAGATAGATAGTGATTGTTTGTTTATTTAAAATATGTATGCTATAATAACGAAATTAGTTATTTACTATGTAAAAATAAAGTTAGTATAGGTGAAGAATATGTCATTACTCAATAATATAAATTATCCCAAAGATATAAAAAAATTAACAACAGATGAGCTTTATCAATTAGCTGATGAAATAAGAAATTTTCTTATTCTATCAGTTTCTAAAACAGGAGGACATTTAGCTCCAAACTTAGGAGTTATTGAGCTTACCATAGCACTTCATAAGGTTTTTAATATGCCAGAAGATAAAATAATCTGGGATGTTGGGCATCAATCATATGTTCACAAAATACTTACTGGCAGAAAAGATAGATTTAACACTTTAAGAAAGTATAAAGGGCTTAGTGGATTTCCAAGACCTAATGAAAGTGAATATGACTGTTTTTCAACAGGCCATAGCAGTACATCTGTATCAGCAGCCCTAGGATTTGCTAAAGCTAGGGATATTAAAGGTGAAAAAAATAGTGTAGTTGCTGTAATAGGAGATGGAGCCTTAACAGGGGGAATGGCTTTTGAGGCTTTAAATCACGCTGGAAATACAAATACAAATATGATAGTTGTTTTAAATGATAATGAAATGTCTATATCTCCTAATGTAGGAAGCTTATCAGGGTATTTAGCTAGAATTAGAACTCAGCCTACATATATAAACTTAAGAGATGATATAGAAGAAATAGTTAAAAAAATACCAGCAGTTGGTAATAATCTTTATAAATTAGCAGAAAGACTAAAAGAAAGCTTAAAATATCTAGTTGTTAAAGGAATGCTATTTGAAGAATTAGGTTTTACTTATTTAGGACCTATAGACGGTCATGACATAAAAGAAGTATCTAATGTTTTAACAAGAGCTAAGAAAATAAGTGGTCCTGTACTTGTACATGTGATAACAAAAAAAGGAAAAGGTTATTACTTTGCAGAAAGAAAACCTGATAAATTTCATGGTATAGGACCTTTTACAATAGAAACGGGAGAAGCATCTAAATCAAAGCAAACATATTCAAGTGCATTTGGAGAAGAAATGATAAATGCTTGTATGGATAGAAAAGATATAGTTGCAATTACTGCAGCAATGCCAGATGGAACAGGACTTTCTGAGTTTTCAAAAACATTTCCAGAAAGGTTTTTTGATGTAGGTATAGCTGAACAACATGCTGTTGGTTTTGCAGCAGGACTAGCAAGTAGTGGTTTAAGACCTGTTTTTGCTGTGTACTCTACATTTTTACAAAGAGCTTATGATCAAGTTATTCATGACGTATGTATACAAAACCTTCCTGTTATATTTTGTATAGATAGAGCGGGAATAGTTGGAGAAGATGGAGAAACTCATCAAGGCGTATTTGATATATCATATTTAAGAACAGTTCCTAACATGATTTTAATGGCTCCTAAAAGTATTTGTGAATTTAGAAAAATGCTTAAATGGGGATTTGAAAATAAAGAAAATCCTATTGCTATTAGATATCCAAGAGGTGGAGATTGTGATATTGAATTTGATGAAAAAGATAATATAGAACTTGGAAAGTGGGAAGTTATAAAAAAAGGCAAAAAAATAGCTATTATAGCTGTTGGAAAAATGGTTCAAAATGCATATAAAGCAGTTGAAGAGCTAGAAAAACTAGGTATAGATGTTACATTAATAAATGCGAAATTTATTAAACCTTTAGATAAAAATATGATAAAATATGTTTATGAGTGTCATGATATAGTATTTACAATAGAGGATAATGTTATAGGTGGAGGATTTGGAGAATTTGTTTTAGAGTATGTGAATAGTATAGATTCTTATAAAAAGACAATTTTAATGGGTTATAATGACAAATTTATTCACCATGGAAGTGTTTCTGAACTATATAAAGAATTTGAATTAGATTCTATTGGAATAAAAAACAAAGTAATAGAGAACATAAAAGGAGACTACTATGGCAGAGGCTAAAGAAAGAATAGATGTGTTGTTAGTTGAAAAAGGCTATTTTGATTCAAGGGAAAAAGCAAGAAAAAATATTATGGCAGGTCTTGTTTTTGTTGATGGAAATAGAGTAGATAAAGCTGGAGAAAAAATAAAAGTAAATTCAGAAATTATTGTAAAGGGAGATGCTATAGGATATGTAAGTAGAGGTGGCTTAAAGCTTGCTAAAGCAGTAAAAGAGTTTGGAATCTCTCTTGAAAATAAGGTGTGTATGGATGTAGGTGCTTCTACAGGTGGATTTACTGATTGTATGCTTCAAAATGGGGCAGAAAAAGTATATTCAGTAGATGTTGGTTACGGACAAATGGCTTGGAAACTTAGAACTGACCCTAAAGTTGTTTGTATGGAAAGAACTAACATTAGATATGTAACACCAGAGGATATTAATAATGTTTTAGATTTTGCATCTATTGACGTGTCATTTATATCACTAAAGCTAGTACTTCCTGTACTAAAAACACTATTAAGCGAAAATGGAGAAATAGTTGCTTTAATAAAGCCACAATTTGAAGCTGGTAGAGAAAAAGTTGGAAAAAAAGGGGTAGTTAGAGACCCTAAAGTACATGAAGAAGTTATATTTATGATTATAGAATTTGCTATTTCAACAGGATATAAAATAAAAGGATTAGAATATTCTCCAGTAAAAGGCCCAGAAGGAAATATAGAATATCTTTTATATTTAACTAAAGATAAGGAATTTACAGAAGATGTAGATTATAATTATCTTGTAAAAGATGTAGTAAGTCTTTCCCATAAGAGTTTATAGATAAGATTAAATTCGGTGGTGAGTGTATGGCGAAATTTGGGATAATATCAAATTTGACAAAAGATTATGGACTTAAATTAACATCTTCTATAGTAAATTGGATTGAATCTAAGGGAAATAATGTTTTTTTATCTGATATAGTTGCTTCAAAATTAAATAGACCTGAAATTGGATTTTCAAGAAGTCATTTATACGAAAACGTAGATTTTTTAATAGTATTAGGGGGAGATGGAACCCTTTTAGGCGTTGCAAGAGATGCTGCTAAAAGCAATGTTCCTATTATAGGAATAAATATGGGACACTTAGGTTTTATAACTGAAGTTGAAAAAGAAGATACGTTTTTAGCACTTGAAAAAATAATTAATGGAGATTACTCGCTGCAGGAAAGATCTATTTTAGAAGCAACTGTTATAAAAAATGGGGAAGTGGGAGAGAGTTTATACTGTCTAAATGAGGCTGTTATAACAAAAGGAACTTTATCAAGAATGATTACTTTAGATACATTTGCAGATAATGATTTAATAAATAGCTATTTAGCAGATGGACTTTTAATCTCTACACCAACAGGCTCTACAGCGTATTCATTATCTGCTGGAGGTCCTATAGTAAGTCCAGATGTTGATGTTATTCTTATAACGCCTATATGTCCACACACTTTTTGCTCAAGATCAATAGTTGTGTCAAACTCAAAAACTATAACTGTTGAAATATCTGAAAGCCCAGAAGAAGTATTTTTAACATGTGATGGACAAAAGGGAATAAGATTAAATAAAATGGACAAAGTAGTTGTAAAAAAGGCACCTTTTAGTATAAAATTTATAAAAGTTTCAGAGAGAAGTTTTTTTGATATATTGAGGAATAAACTAAAATAATAAACTAGCTATATAAGGAAAGGAGCACTTACATGAAAATTGCTAGACATGCTAAAATTTTAGAACTTATAGGACAAAAAGATATTGAAACACAAGAAGAGCTTGTAGATGCTCTGAGAAAACAAGGAATGGATGTAACTCAAGCAACTGTATCAAGGGATGTTAAAGAGTTAAAGCTTATAAAGGTGTTATCATCATCAGGAAGATATAAATATGCATCTATTTCACAGGGAGAAAGTGTTTTATCAGAAAAGTTAGTAAATATTTTTGCACAAACTGTAATAAATATAGACTATGTTGGAAATTCTATTTTAATAAAAACATTATCAGGTTCAGGATCAGCTGCTGCTGAGGCAATAGATACATTAGGATGGGATGGTATAGTAGGAACTATTGCAGGAGATAATACTATACTAATACTTGCTAGAACAGAAGAAAAAGCTCGTGAATTAGTTGGTAAACTTAAAAAATTATTAATTGTATAGGGGGCGAAAATATGCTCCTAAGTATTTCAATAAGAAATTTTGCTTTAATAGATAAAGCAGATATAAATTTTGCTTCAGGACTTAATATTTTAACTGGAGAAACAGGGGCAGGAAAATCTATATTAATAGATTCTATAAACTTTATACTTGGTAATAAGCAAACTAAAGATATTATAAGAATAGGAAAAGATTTTGCTTATGTTGAAGGAGTTTTCTCTGTAAATATTGATGATGTAAATAAGCTTTTAGAGGAAAATGGTATACAAATAGAAGATAATCTTATTATTTCTAGAGAAATAAATAAATCAGGAAAAAGTATATCAAGAATTAATGGAAGAGCTGTTACAGTAAGTTTTTTAAAATCAATAGGAAAATATTTAATTGATATTCATGGACAACATGAACATCAATCTCTTTTAAATGATGAATCTAATATAAAAATATTAGATTTGTTTTGTGGAGAAAAGCTTCAAAATGTAAAAAATAAGTATATAGAATTATATAATAGATATGTTTCTTTATTAAATAGTATATCTAAAATTTCTACAAATGAAAAAGAAAAATTAAGAATGATTGATCTTTTAAAGTTTCAAACAGAAGAGATTACAGAAGCAGATCTTAGGTTAAACGAAGATGAAGAGCTTTTAAAAAGAAAAGATATTTTAGATAATTCAGGGAAAATATATAATTCTTTAAATACTATATATACTAAATTGTATTTAGCTCAAATAGGAGAGTCTGCATATGATGCACTAGGTTCTTCTTTAAGTAGTATATCATCAATAGCAAATCATGATGATAAATTATTTGGCATTAAAGAAAAGATAGAAGAATTATACTATAACTTAGAAGCTTTAATAGAAGATATTAGATCGTATAAATCTCATATAGATTTTAATGAAGATGATTTAAATGATATACAGTTTAGACTAGACACTATTAATAAGCTAAAGAGAAAGTATGGAGCTACAATTGAAGAAATACTTAACTATAATAAACAGTCATTAGAAGAACTTAACAACATAGAAAAAAGTGAAGAGATTTTAAAAGATCTTAAAATAGAAAAAGAAGACTTAGAACAGTCTTTAAATGAACTTTGTAGTAAAATAACAATTATTAGAAAAGAAAATGCAAAAAAATTAAAAATTTTAATTGAAAATGAACTTAAATATTTAGGTATGGAAAAAGCTGTTTTTGAAGCTAGTGTAACTGAGGAAGGTAATTTTAGACCTAACGGAAAAAATACAGTTAAGTTTTTAATAGCTGCAAATCCTGGACAACCATTAAAATCTTTATCAAAGGTTGCATCCGGCGGAGAAATATCTAGAATAATGCTTGCTATAAAAACAGTTATAGCAAATATAGATAGTATACCAACATTAATATTTGATGAAATTGATACTGGTATAAGTGGTAGAACTGCTCAAGCTGTTGGAGAAAAAATGTGTGTTATAGCTAAAAGCCACCAGTTACTTTGCGTTACACATCTTCCGCAAATAGCTGCTATGAGCGATACTCATTTGAAAATTGAAAAAAATACAAATGAGTATGAAGTTTTAACAAAAATTAATATATTAAATAAAAATGATAAAATAGATGAATTAGCAAGGCTTTTAGGAGGAGCAGAAATTACAGATCTTACTAAAAAAAATGCTCTTGAGGTTTTAGAACTTGCTAATAAATACAAATTATCTATAAAAAATAAAAAATAATCTTCCTAAATATTTAGGAAGATTATTTTTTATTTTCATAACCATTACATTCAAACTTCTTATTGTCATTAATGTTGTTTTTCTTAAGGTATATATGGACAACAAAAAGGTTAAGTTAAAAATATCGAAGGATTATGATTTAACAAAATGGCAATAAGGAGGGATTCTAATTGAAAATAAAATGTCCTAAGTTTTTTTTATGTGCCGTAATAGTTATTGCCGTTATGTTATCAGGAACACTTATTAAAGTAGCATCACTGCCTAGCACAGTTAGTTTAACAAATAATAAAGAGCTAATTAACTTATCAAAAAATAAGTTAAAATCAAATTTAATATATACAGTAGATAGTGTTGAAACATTTAGTTCTACAGAAAATAAAAAAAATCTTAAAGTAAAACTTTTTGGTTTAATACCTATAAAAAATGTATCTTTAAATCTTGGCCCTGAAATAAAAGTTATTCCTGGAGGAGAAACCCTAGGCATTAAGCTTTTAACAGATGGTATAATAGTAGTAGGATTTTCAGATATAGAAGAAGAAAATGGAGATAGAAACAATCCAGCTTTAAAAGCAGATATAGAAATTGGAGATGTTATTATGGAAGCAAATGGAGTAAAGTTAAATGAAATAAATACTCTATCTAATGTAATAGCAAATTCTAATGGAAAAGATATAAATTTAAAAATAAAAAGAAAAAATGAATTAGTTGATATAAAAGTTATTCCAATAAAACAAAAAGAATCTTCTGAATATAAAATAGGATTATGGGTTAGAAATTCTACATCAGGTATAGGAACTCTTACTTTTTATGAGGAAAAGTCAGGAGTATTTGGTGCATTAGGTCATCCAATAAATGATGTAGATACTGGTAAAATATTAACCTTAAAAGAAGGAACAACACATAATGCTAGAATTATGTCTATAGAAAAAGGAGAAAAAGGAGACCCTGGGGAACTAAAAGCAATTTTTGATGAAAATAAAAAAATTGGAACATTAAATAAAAATACTTTTAGTGGGGTTTATGGTAAAATTTTAGATATAAATAGTATTTGTGAAAATAAAAAACCTATATCTATAGCTAGACAAAGTGAGGTTAAAGAGGGTCCTGCAAAAATACTCGCATGTGTTAATGGAGGGAAAGTTAAGGAATATGATATTAATATTGAAAAATTAACAACACAGTCAAAGCCTAGTTCTAAAAGTATGGTTATAAAAGTAACTGATAAAGAACTTTTAGAAACTACAGGAGGAATAGTACAAGGAATGAGTGGAAGCCCTATTATTCAAAACAATAAGATAATAGGAGCAGTTACCCATGTATTTGTAAATAGACCAAATATGGGTTATGGTATATATATAGAATGGATGTTAAAAGAAGCTTCTATAGATAAGTAATTTTATTCATAGGGTAAACATTTTACCCTATGAATTTATTATAATTTAGTTTAAAATTTACATAGAAAACAATTTTTAACATAAAGATAGAAGGATTAATTTTCTTACCGTCGAATTAATATTATAAACAGGAAAATGGGATAAAATGGGAGGAAATGGAATGGAAAGTAAAAAAATAAAGATTCTTATAGCTGATGACAACAAAGAATTCTCAAGTATATTAAGTCAATACTTAAAAGAACAAGATGATTTTGAAGTTGTAGCAATTGCAAATGATGGATTAGAGGCAGTGGAATTTGTTCAAAGCTATAGACCAGACGTTTTAGTTCTTGACATAATAATGCCACACTTAGATGGCCTTGGAGTTTTAGAGAGAATAAATTCAATGACTATTGAGATTCCAAAGGTAATAGTATTATCAGCAGTTGGACAAGATAAAATAACACAAAGGGCTATTAATCTTGGCGCTGAATATTATGTTGTAAAACCATTTGACATGGAGATTTTTAGTAAAAGAATAAGACAAATGTTTTCAATTGGAATAATGGGACAAGAGGTAAGAAGAGTAAGAACTGAATCAATAAAAGAAAATAATGCATTTAGTAATGTAAATTCACTTGAAGCGGAAATAACTAATATAATTCATGAAATAGGAGTTCCTGCCCATATAAAAGGTTATTTATATTTAAGAGAAGCTATACAAATGGTAGTAAAAGATATAGAACTTCTTAGTGCTGTTACAAAAGAGCTTTACCCTTCAATAGCTAAAAAGTTTAATACTACATCAAGTAGAGTAGAAAGAGCAATAAGACATGCTATAGAAGTTGCTTGGTCAAGAGGACAAGTTGAAACAATTAATAGAATATTTGGATACACTGTTCACAATGATAAAGGTAAGCCAACAAATAGTGAGTTTATAGCCATGGTTGCAGATAAATTAAGACTACAATCAAAATTAGGATAATACAATTAATTCGGGACTATTTTAATTATTTAAGATAGTCCTATTTTTTATATTATTTAAAAGAAAAAACACCAAAATATGTCATAAACCTATTAAATATAATTATATATTTAATGTTTTAATAAGTAAATAAAAGAAATTCGACAAACCTATAAAATAAAAACTAATATATTAGTTAATAAACCTATATAATATTAATATAAACTTTTAATGAGGTGATTAAAGTGGTGCATAAGGAAAAAACAATAAGTAGTGAATATATTTATAAAGGAAAAATATTAAATCTAAGAAAAGATTTAGTTTCTGTTAAAGGGGGGAATACATCTTATAGGGAAATAGTTGAGCACAATGGAGCTGTAGGAATCCTATGTATTGACAATGATAAAAACGTAATATTAGTTAAACAATATAGAAAAGCTGCTGAGGAGATTCTTTTAGAAATACCAGCAGGTAAACTTGAAGATAGAGAACAACCTTATACTTGTGCTTTAAGAGAGCTTGAAGAAGAAACAGGTGTAAAAACTAAGGAGTTAATATTTTTAGGAGAATTTTATTTATCTGCTGGTTTTTCAAGTGAAAAAATGTACTTATATTTTTGCAAAGTAGAAGATATAGGACTACAAAATCTTGATAAAGATGAAGATATTGAAATAGTAAAAATAGAATATAGTAAAATATTGGAAATGGTAGAAAACGATGAAGTATCAGATGCTAAAACTGCTTTAGCTATACTTCTTTGTAAAAAATATATTTAGTTTTCATAAAATCCTCTTTTCTTTCATATAAATTAAAAAGAAACAAATGAAAAGGAAGGAGGATTTTTTATGGGAACTCTTTTAGGAGGACGTGTATCAAGAAATATAAAGGAAAATATAGGGGTTTATTTTATAATAATATTATTTTTCTCTATAGGTCTTGCTATAGGAGGTTTTGCAATTAAGTCTCTAGGAGGGGCAGATAAGGAAGAACTTTTAGCTTATATGAATAGTTTTTTTAAACTATATTCAGGAGAAAAAATATCAGGACTTTCAATATTTTTGCAATCAGCCAAAAACAACTTTTTTTCAATATTAATTATTTGGGTTCTAAGTTTAACAATTATCGGAGTGCCAATTATATTAATAGTTGTAGGTTTTAGAGGATTTGTTCTTGGTTTTTCCATAGGGTTTTTCATTGAAGGTATGGGGTTGAAAGGGTTTGTATTTTCGCTAATAGGTGTAATACCACAAAATATTGTTTATATACCGTGTATATTTTTATCAGCTGCTCTTGGACTAACTTTCTCTATATCGGTGTTAAGAGGTAGAAAAAGTAAAGGATTTTATAATCAAAAAAGCAATAATGTTATAAGTTATGGAATTATTATAGGAATAATATTTCTAGTAAGCTTAATAGGAAGTGTTACAGAAGGATTTATAACTCCTGTAATAATAAAAATACTTTCTAATTACTTTGTAATTGTTTAGAGGTGTTGTAGCTTGAGATTAAAAGGAATTATACTTTTTATAAAGGTATTTGCTATATTATTAGCTTTAGGAGTTATATTTCCCTATATAATAAATATAATTTTAATAAAGTTTAACATTATAAATGACCAACTACCATCTGGTAACAGTGTTTTTGTAATGTACAGAGAAAATGGACAGTTAAGTTTTAAGGATATACTTTATAATATTTTCTATAATTTTGTTGATTTTTATAGAAAATAAAGGAATAATAAAACTTTTGTTGAATATTAGCGATGTGAATAATTCATAAAGGGGACTTGTAAATGGAAAAGGTTTTGAAGGATTTTGCACAGGAATTAAAAGAAGATAAAAAACTAAGTGATAACACATTAGAATCATATACTAGGGATATAAGAAAATTTTTAATATACCTTTCTGAAAATAACTTAGACTTTAAGTCCGTTAAAAAAACAAATATTATTGCATATATTTTATATCTTCAAAAAGCTGGTAGAGCAACCTCTTCTATTTCAAGAAGTATAGCCTCTATTAGAGCTTTTTATAAAATGCTTATAAAAAACAATATAGTTTTAAAGGATCCTACACTAAATCTTGAGTCTCCAAAGTCTGAAAAAAAGATTCCTCAAGTTTTAAGTGTTGGAGAGATAGAAAAACTTTTATCATTACCAAATACAAGTGAACCTAAGGGTATTCGTGATAAAGCGATGCTTGAGATTCTTTATGCAACAGGTATAAGGGTTACAGAGCTTATAAATTTAAACATTCAAGATGCTAACTTAGAAATAGGATTTATAAAGTGTAATGGGAATAAAGAAAGAATTATACCTATGGGAAGAGCAGCAATTGATATTTTAAAAGTATATATATCTGAATATAGAGGAAAACTTTTAAATAAAGATAGTGAACAGGCTTTGTTTTTAAATTTCCATGGTGAAAGAATGACAAGACAAGGATTTTGGAAAATAATAAAACACTATGCATCTATTGCTAATATAAATAAAGTAATAACTCCCCATACATTAAGACATTCTTTTGCAGCTCACTTAATAGAAAATGGTGCAGACCTAAAGTCTGTACAACAAATGCTTGGTCACTCAGACATATCAACTACGCAAGTATACGCTGATCTTATAAAAAATAGAATCAGCGATGTATATAAAAAAACACACCCTAGAGCGTAATCTAGGAAGTAATCAAACCTAAAACTTTTGGTACGAAGTATATTATTCGTACCTTTTTTTCATATACTATTGTTAAAATTAAATTTACATATTGTTTAAATATAGTATAATTTAAATATCCTATTTTAGAAGGAGATGATTTTATGAATAGAGCTATAATTATAGTTTTAGACAGTGTAGGAATAGGTGAATTACCAGACGCAAGCATTTATGGTGATGAGGGAAGTAATACTATAGGGAATATATCTAAATCTCAAGGAGGCATTAGTTTAAACAATCTTGAGAAGTTAGGGTTTGGAAATATTGATAATATAAAAGGGGTCAACTCAGTAAATTCTCCAAAGGGAAGTTTTGGTAGAATGATGGAAATGTCTAAGGGAAAGGATACAACAACAGGACATTTTGAAATCGCAGGGATTATTCTAGAAAAAGAGTTTCCAACATATCCTAATGGATTTCCAAAGGATATAATAGAAGAATTTGAAAAACAAACAGGACTTAAAGTAATAGGAAATAAGGCAGCATCAGGTACAGCTATAATAGAAGAACTAGGTGATGTGCATATGAAAACAGGTAATCCTATATGCTATACTTCAGCAGATAGCGTTTTTCAAATAGCTGCTCATGAGGATATTATACCTATTGAAAGGTTATATGAAATATGTACAATTGCAAGAAACATATTAGTTGGAGAACATGGAGTTGGAAGAGTAATTGCAAGACCTTTTATAGGGGAAAAAGGCAGTTTTAAAAGAACTAGCAATAGAAGAGATTTTTCTTTAAATCCTCCTAAAAAAACAATGCTTGATTATATAAAAAATAATGGCATGGATGTTTTAGCTGTTGGAAAAATAGAAGATATATACGCAGGCCAAGGTGTAACAGAGGCAGTTCACACTATTAGTAATATGGATGGTGTAGATAAAACAATAGAATATATAAAAAGAAATTCTAAAGGGCTTATATTTACTAATTTAGTTGATTTTGATATGCACTATGGTCATAGAAATAATCCAGAAGGATATAAAAAAGCTTTAGAGGAATTTGATTCAAGGCTTGTGGATATAATAAGTGTTATGAAAGATGAGGATGTTTTAATACTTACAGCTGATCATGGATGTGATCCAACAACAGAAAGCACAGATCATTCAAGGGAATATACACCACTTGTTGTTTATGGAAAAAGTATTAAAGAAGGTGTAAATCTTGGCACTAGAAATAGTTTTTCTGATATAGCAAAAACTATTTTAGATATTTTAAATATAGAAAACGACTTAGATGGAGAAAGTTTTAAAAATCATATATTAAAATAGGAGGAGTAAAATGGATATTACTACTATAATAGAAGCAAGTGAATATATAAAGTCAAAAATAACAGATATTCCAGAAACATTAGTTATACTAGGTTCAGGACTTGGTAATTTATCAGATGATATTGAGAATAAAATAGAAATACCATATAGTGATATAAAGGGCTTTCCAGTTTCTACAGTTGAGGGACATAAGGGGCAATTTGTTTATGGAGACTTAGAAGGTAAGAAAGTTATAATGATGCAAGGAAGATTTCACTTTTATGAAGGATATAGTATGGATAAAGTAACTTTTCCTATAAGAGTTATTGCACATTTAGGAGTAAAAAATCTTATTGTAACTAATGCAGCAGGAGGAGTAAATACTTCATTTAAACCAGGGGATTTAATGATAATAAATGATCATTTAAATTTCTCAGGTACAAATCCTTTAATAGGAAAGAATTTAGATGAATTTGGACCAAGATTCCCTGATATGAGCAATGCTTATAATAAAGATTTTAGAAGTATTGCTAGAAAAATAAGTGATAAACATTCTTTAGAATTAGTTGAAGGAGTATATGTAATGGTAACAGGACCTACTTATGAAACCCCAGCTGAAATAAGAATGCTTAGAACATTAGGAGCAGATGCTACAGGTATGTCAACTGTTCCAGAGGTAATAGTTGCAAATCATAGTGGAATGAAGGTACTTGGTATCTCTTGTATAACAAATATGGCAGCAGGTGTTTTAGATCAGCCACTATCCCATGAAGAGGTTATAGAAACTTCTGCTATGGTAAATGATAAATTTAAGCTTCTTATTAGAGAAATAGTGAAAGAAATATAATTTAGAGGTAATTAATATGAGAATTTCAGATATTATCTTAAAAAAGAGAAATGGAGAAAAGCTTTCAAAAGAAGAAATAGAATATTTTGTAAAAGGATATACTGAAGGTGAAATTCCAGATTATCAGGCATCAGCACTTTTAATGGCTATTTATTTTAAAGGAATGGACGCTGAAGAAACTTTAAATTTAACAATGGCTATGGCGGGCTCTGGGGATACTGTTGATTTATCAGAAATAAAAGGAATAAAAGTAGATAAACATTCAACAGGTGGAGTAGGAGATAAAATATCTATATGTTTAGGTCCTATGGTAGCAGCAGCAGGAGCTGTAGTTGCTAAAATGTCAGGAAGAGGTCTTGGGCATACTGGAGGAACTATTGATAAATTAGAATCTATAAAAGGATTAAGACTTGATTTAAGTCAAAAAGAATTTATAGATAATGTAAATAATATAGGACTTTCAATAGCTTCTCAAACAGGGAAAATAGCACCTGCAGATAAAAAAATATATGCACTAAGAGATGTAACTGCTACAGTTGATAATTTATCATTAATAGCTGCTAGTGTAATGAGTAAAAAAATAGCATCAGGAGCAAATGGAGTTGTTTTAGACGTAAAAACAGGTTCAGGTGCTTTTATGAAAACAATAGAAGATGCTAAAGCTCTTGCTAGAGAAATGGTATCTATTGGTGAAGGTGCAGGAGTTAATATGGTAGCTTTAGTTACTAATATGGATGAACCTTTAGGGTATAATATAGGGAATTCACTAGAGGTTATAGAAGCAATTGAGGTTTTAAAGGGAAAAGGACCAAAGGATGTTAGAGAACTTTCAATAGAAATAGGCTCTTACATGCTTATAATATCAAAGAAAGCATCTTCTAAAGAAGAAGCTAGAAAAATGCTAATAGATGTTATAGAAAATGGAGCTGCACTTGAAAAGTTAAAAGAAATGGTAAAAGCTCAAGGTGGAGATTCAAGTTACGTTGAAAATACTGATTTGTTTAAAAAGGCAAGTTATAGCGCTGAAGTAAAATCTAACTTAGATGGTTATGTTAAGCATATTAATTCAGAGGAAGTAGGTAGAAGTGCACTTTTACTTGGAGCTGGTAGAGAAAATAAAGATAGTGTTATAGACTTATCAGCAGGATTAAAGCTTGTTAAAAAAGTTGGTGATAAGGTTAATATAGGTGATACTATAGGAATTTTATACTATAATAATGACAAAAATATAAGTGAAGCTAGTAATAAGCTTTTAAAATCATATGAAATTTCAAGTGAAAAAGTAGAAGCTTCAAAGCTTATATTAGATGTTGTAACAAAAAAAGATATATAAAAAGAGGTAGGATTCTACCTCTTTTTTAATATATCTTTTATTTTTGAAATTATAGACTTAGGCTTATTACAATTACTACATTGAAAGCAAAAATCATTTGTTTTTTCACCAAAATAAGAAAGAATATATTTTTTAAGGCATTTTTTATATAAAGTATAATCTACCATAGATTTAAGTTTATTATATTCTCTTATTTTAGAAGTCTCGTCTTTATATCCATTTTCTATAAGGTATTTATTAGTTTTTATGTCATTACAACAGTAGAGAAGTATACATTCAGAGTTTTTACCATCTCTACCTGCTCTACCTATTTCTTGATAATATCCTTCAATATCCTTTGGCATATTAAAGTGTATAACAAATCTAACATTAGGTTTATCTATACCCATTCCAAATGCATTTGTTGCAATAATAATTTTAATGTTATTATTTAAAAACTTTTCTTGAATTACACGTCTTTCATTTTCTAAAAGTCCAGCATGATATCTACCACAGCTTATATTGTTTTTTAAAAGAATATTATAAACATAATTAACATTTTTTCTAGTAGATGCATAAATAATGCCTGAGGACTCTTTATTATCTTTTATGTACTTTAATAAGTAATTTAGTTTATTTTTAGGAGATAAACATTTAATAAATAAGTTATCTCTATTAAAAGTAGATATAAATATAAATGGTTTTTCTAAATTTAAAAAATTAATTATATCATTTTGAACTTCTTTAGTTGCTGTAGCTGTAAAAGCACATATTATAGGTTTGGATTCGAGGCTTTTTACAAAGTTTTTAATATTTTTATAACTAGGTCTAAAATCATTACCCCATTGAGATATACAATGAGCTTCATCTACTGCTATTAAGGAGATATTAAGGCTACATACTATATTTAAAAAATCATAGGAAGAAAGTCTTTCAGGAGCTATATAAAGAATTTTTATTTTTTTATTAGATAGATTATTTAAAATATA
Organism: Bacillota bacterium; assembly: GCA_023389275.1. GTDB lineage: Bacteria > Bacillota > Clostridia > Clostridiales > Caloramatoraceae > Clostridium_AB. Next base: position 20,268 of record JAEWEN010000042.1, on the reverse strand, counting down.
TGAGATTTCATTTTTGGAAAGTGTACTATTTAAAAAAGCAGCACTTATATTTTTCTTTAAAAGAGAGTCTACCTGGTCTTTCATTAACGATATTAAAGGAGATATAACAATAGTTATACCTTTAAAGCATAAAGCAGGAATTTGATAACATATAGATTTTCCTCCTCCAGTAGGTAAAATAGCTAATGTATCTGATCCTTTTAATATGTTTTTTAAAACAGGTATTTGATTTTCTCTAAATGATTTATATCCAAAATAATGTTGAAGATTGTTTAAAGCACTTTGAAACAATAAAAAAACCTCCAATTAAATGTATTTAAGGTATAATATCACATAAATCAAAAAGATGTTTAACAATATTGCTTAATTCTTCAATAAAAATTGATTTTTAGGGGAAAATAAAACGAGGATTTATTAACATCTTTGAAAGGAGAGATTTTTTATGAAGAAAATAATATCTTCGTTTTTAGTATCATTATTACTAATTACATCATCTATGCCACTAGTATGTGCTAGCACTAGTTACAATCCTAGTGTAGAGGAAAAAGAAGGTAAGTCTAGTTCTGATAATTTTAATTTAGACTGTAGATCAGCTGTTTTAATAGAGCCTTCATCAGGAAAAGTTATATATGAATATAACCCACATGAAAAGTTATCACCAGCTAGTGTTACTAAGGTTATGACTATGCTTTTAACTATTGAAGGAGCAAATAAAGGCAGTTTTAAGTTAAGTGATAAAGTAACTATTAGTGATAGATCTATGTCTATGGGTGGAAGCACTATGTTCCTTGAAACAGGTGAGATAAGAACTGTAGAGGATCTTTTAAAAGGAATTGCTGTTGAGTCTGCAAATGACGCTGCTGTTGCACTTGCAGAGTTTATTGGAGGTTCTGAGGAAGAGTTTGCTCAAATGATGAATAAAAAGGCTAAAGAGCTTGGAATGAAAAATACAAACTTTGTAAATAGCTATGGATTTTATGATGAAAATCATTATACAAGTGCCTATGATATAGCTTTAATGTCTATGGAACTTTTAAAATACCCTGAAATATTAGATTATACAAAAATATGGATGGAAACAATATCAGAAGGTAGAAAAGAACCATTTACACTAAGTAATAGAAATAAAATGATAAAACACTATAATGGTTGTGATGGTTTAAAAACTGGATACATTAAAGAAGCAATGTTTTGTATATCAGCAACAGCTAAAAGAGGAGAAACTAGAATGTTATCTGTTATAATGGGTGCTCCTAGCTGGAAAGAAAGAAATGCTCAAGCAGGAAAACTTTTAGACTATGGGTTTAGTAAATTCTCAAGTGAAAAAATACTTAAAAAAGGTGATGTTATTCAAGAAATTAACATTAAAAAAGGAAAGCCAGATAAGGTTAAAATAATAGCTAATAAAGATTTAGTAGCTGTAGTTGAAAAAGGATCTAAAGCAAAAATTACAAAAGAAGTTAAAATAAACAAAGACTTAAAACTTCCACTTAAAAAAGGTGATAAAGTAGGTACTGTAACAGCTACTGATGGAAAAAACATTTATGGTACAGCAGATATTATTATAGATAGTGATGTTGATAAAAAAGGATATTTAGATATTTTAAAAGACTCATTTAAAATATGGTTAAATTTAGACTAAATAAAAACGAAGGGTAACCTTCGTTTTTATTATGTAATAAATTATTTAAGATATGTTATTTATGTGAATTTATTATATAATATGATATAATTTATTTTATTATAATTTTAATGGAGGGTCTTTTAATATGCACATGGATATAGCACAATATATTATAACAGGTATAGTTATAATAATAGCTTTAACTTTTCATGAGTTTGCACATGGGCTTGCATCGTATTCACTAGGAGATTCTACAGCTAAGTCAAATGGAAGATTAACATTAAATCCTTTTGCACATGTAGATTTTTTTGGACTTATAATGCTGTTCATTGTTAATTTTGGTTGGGCAAAGCCTGTTCCTATTAATCCTTATTTTTATAAAAATCAAAGAAAAGGAATAATAATAACATCATTTGCAGGTCCACTGGCAAACTTAATACTAGCATTTTTATCTTACTTAACATTTGCTTTTATGATAAAAAATGGATATGAAATGAGTAATGGACTTAGAGCATTTTTTACTACTATGGTACTATTAAATGTAAACCTTTTTATATTTAACTTACTTCCTATACCTCCACTTGATGGTTCAAAAATATTTGCTGAAATATTTAGGGGGAAGGTTGCTGATTTTATATATAAAATTGATAATATGGGTATGCTTTTTTTATTAATAATTTTAATGTTACCTCCAACTAGATCAGTTTTAAGTTTTTTAAGTAGTAAAGTTATACTAGTTATGGAAAGTTTAATAAGCAATATTTTATGGTGATTATATGGCAATAAATATAAAAATAGATGAATTTGAAGGTCCACTTGATCTGCTGTTACATCTTATAAAAAAAGCAGAGGTAGATATTTATAATATACCTATTGCAAAAATAGCTGATCAATATATAGAGTACTTAAAAACCATGGAAGAAATGGACCTTGAAGTTGCAAGTGAATTTGTAGTTATGGCAGCAACTCTTGTTGAAATAAAATCAAAAATGCTTTTACCTAAAAAGAAAAAAGATGATGAAACAGATGAAGAAGACCCAAGACAAGAACTTGTTGAAAAACTTATAGAATATAAAAAATATAAAGAGTTTGCTGAGCATCTTAAGGAAATAGATGAAACAACAGGAATATATTTTAAATCTCCAGAAGTTATAGATGATATTGACGATGATGAAGTGTTTTTTAAAAACATTACTATTGAAAACCTAATGATATGTTTTAAAAAAATAATGGATGATTTTAATAATAGACAGGAAAGTGAAGATAGGGTTTATCAAAATATATCTATAGACGAGTTTAAAATAGAAGATAAAATGGAGTATATATTAACTGCTTTAGATAAAAATCATACAATTTATTTTGAAGATTTTTTAAAACTAGCAAAGCATAAAATAGAAATAATAGTAACTTTTATTGCTATGTTAGAGCTTATAAAAGAAAAGCAAATAAAGGTATACCAATTAAATAACTTTTCTAATATAAAAATAGAAAGGCAGATTTAATACAATGGATAATTTTTTAGACAAGCTTGGAATTTTAGATGAAGAAAATAATAGAAATAAAGGTATAATAGAGGCACTACTTTTTACATCAGGAGATCCACTTTCATATAAACAAATAGGTGATATTTTAAATATTGATGTTAGAAGAGTTAAAAAAATAATTTTAAAAATGAAAGAGGAATATGAAAACTCCTCAAGAGGAATATTAATTAAAGAGTTTAATGATAAAATTCAATTAGCTACAAAACCTGAATATGGTAGTTACATAAAAAGACTTGTAAAGTCAGATTCAAGGCAAAACTTATCACAAGCATCACTTGAAACATTATCCCTTATAGCATATAAGCAGCCTATTACGAAAAGTGAAATAGATGATATAAGAGGAGTTAGAAGTGACAGAGCTGTTGCTACACTTCTTGAAAGAGAGCTTATTAAAGAAGCTGGAAGACTAGAGGCTACAGGTAGACCGATACTTTATACAACTACAGATAATTTTTTAAAGTATTTCGGATTTAAAAATATAGAAGAATTACCTGAACTTGTTGAATTTAATACAGATTTAGTGGAAGAATAAAATACATAAATGTATTTTATTCTTTTTTTTTGAGGTGAATTTTTTGATATATTTTTTTATACCAGTAATTATTTTATTAATAATTTTAATACCTTTAAAAGTAAATATATATATACATAATAAATCTATAAAAATAAAGCTTTATATATTAAATATTATAAAAATAAATTTAATTAATAAAGAAGACATTACAAAGCTTAGTAAAAAAACTGAAGAAAAGGTTAAATCAACAAACATATATAATAAATTAAAAAATAAAGTTAAGTTTGATAAAAGTTATTTAAAAAAGATAAATTTTATTAAACTAATTAAAAAAATGTTATCTCATTTAGATATATACATAAATATTTACTTAAGATATGGATTTGAAAGAAGAGATATTACAGCTACTTTTTATGGTTTTTTAGAAATAATTTTACCAATTATAAAGGCAAAAATAAGAGGATTTAATTATGTATTGTTACCTGATTTTAGTAAACCTACACTAGACATTGAAATAAAATCAACCATAAAAACCAACTTATTCAATGTAATTATTATAATATTTATTTTGCTTCAGGAAATGCTATTAATAAGAAAACATAAGGAGGATTAATTATGTCTGAAAATACATTACAAGGTTTAATGAAAACAACAATGGATAATCTAAAGGAAATGATAGATGTTAATACTATAATAGGAGACCCTGTTGAAACTATAGATGGAACAATAATAATACCTGTTTCAAAGGTTACAGCAGGTTTTGGTTCAGGTGGTACTGAAATGAGTGATAATTCATGTAAAACCCTAGAAGTTAACAGTAAGCAGTATCCATTTGGAGGAGGAACAGGAGCTGGTATATCAGTAAGTCCAGTTTCATTTTTAGTAGTTACAAAAGATCAGGTAAAAATGCTTCCTGTATCTCAAATGAACACTATTGAAAGAGTTTTAGATAGTGTTCCAGATGTTTTAAATAAAATAGTAGATTCTTTTTCAAAAGGCAATAAAGAAAAAAAATGTTGTCATACTACCGTAGATGAAATGGATACTCCTATAAACCCAAGTTAATAGAGGTGGTTATATGAAGGTTAAAATAGTTGCAGCATTATTATGCTGTATGTTGATATTTACATCTAATGTATATGCTTTAGATAAAGAATCAAGTAAAAAGCCTAAGTTAAACTGTCATGCAGCAGTGGTAATAGATCAAAACTCAGGAAGAGTACTATATGGAAAAAATCATAATAAAATTCTTCCAATGGCAAGTACAACAAAAATTATAACAGCAATAGTGGCTATTGAAAATGGTAACTTAAAAGAAAAAGTTAAAGTATCTAAAAAAGCAGCTTCTACTAATGGATCTTCTGCTAAATTAAAAGAAGGAGAAGAAGTTGCTTTAGAAGAGTTAGTTTACGGGCTTATGCTAAAGTCAGGTAATGATGCTGCAGTAGCTATAGCTGAACATATAGGAAAAGGTAGGGTTGAGAATTTTATTGACCTTATGAATAAGAAAGTTGTAGAAATAGGACTTTATAATACTCACTTTGTAACGCCACATGGATTAGATGCTGATGGTCATGAAACCACTGCAGAAGATCTTGCAAAAGCTACTGCATATGCTTTTAAAAATAAAACATTTGAAAATATTTCTAAATGTAGGGAAATTATATCAGGAAAAAGTGGTATTTTTAACAAGCCATATAATAATATAAATAAATTTTTATTTAAGGTTCCAAATGCTGATGGAGTAAAAACAGGTTATACAGGTAAAGCTGGTAAATGTTTAGTTGCCTCTGTTTACAATGACAAAGGAAGATATATAGCTGTAACTTTAAATAGCGGAGATAGATGGAAGGATTGTGAAAATCTAACTAACTATGCTAAGGATAATTTTACTTATAAAGAAATAAATACAAAAGATATAAAAGTTAATCCTACTAAAGTATTAGAAGGTAAAGAAAAAGAAATCATAGGAACACTTGAAGAAAAAATATTTATACCTATTTTAAATAATTCAAATGAAAAAATAGATATTATAGCAGAGCCACTATCTGTTATTCCTGCACCTTTGAAAAAAGGTGAACAAATAGGAAATTTAGTTATAAAAATAGACGGAAAAGTAATATCTACTTATCCTTTAAAAAGTGATAAAAATATTGATAAAAAGTAAAAGGCGCCATGTTGGCGCTTTTTTATTTTTCTTGTAGAAAAATGTAACATAATCTGTAAATGAGGAATATTTTAATTATATGGGAAAGGAGGGATTTCATTGTTTAAATATATTGATTGCATAGATGCAGGAACGGAATTTTGTCCTTGTTCCTTAGCGGAAAGAGGAGAGTGCATTATATGTTCACAATTAAGAGATAAGAAATTTTGCGATTGTTTAAATTGGAAAGGAACTTGTATATATCAAGATTACTTGTGGAATATGGAAAAGGCTAAAAAATCTAGGGAATATAAGGAATTTGCAGTTTTACACAAAGAAGTATTAAGAGAAGATTTGTTTATTTTAAAAATAAAGGTTAATAATTATTTAGCAAGAGAGCTAAGTGAATTTGGAGCATATGTTTTTATGAAAAGACCTGAGGATATAGAAGCTTATGGTGCACCTATTTCTATTTTAGATAGTGATATAGTTGAAAATATAATAACTGTAGCTATTAAGGTAGAAGGCGCAAAAACAAAAGCTTTAAAAATAGTAGATAAAACAATTTTAATTAAAGGACCTTTTTATAATGGTATACAAGGAGTTAACAATTTAAAATCATTAAAAAACGGAACATGTTTAATTTTAGGTAGAGGAGTTGGAACAGCACCTGCTGTACTTGCTGCTAAAAAGTTACTATATAAAGAGAATAGTATATTCATTCTTTTAGATAAAGGAAGAGAAAAAGAAAACTATTCAAAAAAATATTTTAAGGATCTTGGATGTAACGATATAGAAGATGTTAGATTTTTAAATGAAAATAAAGAAATATTAGAAGAAACTAAAAAGAAAATAAAAAATTTAATAGAAAGTAAAAAAATCGATGTTGTATTAAGTGCAGGAAGTGATAATTTTCATAGAGAGATATTAACATATATATATAATTTAGATAAGAAAATAAAGCTTTCTACTATTAATAACACAACTATTTGTTGTGGAGAAGGTTTGTGTGGAAGCTGTCATATAAAATTAGAAAGTGGACAAGTTATAAGATCGTGTAAGCAACAATATAATCCAGCTGAAGTATTTGTAAAGGAGAGATAAAAATGAAAGTTGTTGTTATAGGCGCAGGATGGTCAGGATGCGCTGCAGCACTTCAAGCTAAAAAAAGTGGTGCAGATGTTACTTTAATAGAAAAAACAGATTTATTATTAGGTCTTGGAAATGTTGGTGGTATTGTAAGGAATAATGGAAGATATACAGCAGCTGAAGAAATGATACAGCTAGGTGGGGGAGATCTTTTTAATATTATAGATGAATGTGCAAAACATAAGAATATAGAGTTTCCAGGGCATAAACATGCAACACTTTATGATGTTTGTAAAATAGAACCTAGTGTTAGAAAATACCTTGAGGAAATGGAAATAAATATTTTATTTAAAAGTAGAGTTTGTGAAGTTGAAATGAAGGATAAAAAAATACTTGGAATTTATCTTCAAGATGGAACTTTAATAGAAGGTGATGTTTTTATAGAAGCTACTGGATCAACAGGACCTATGGGCAATTGTGTAAGATATGGTAATGGATGCTCAATGTGTATTTTAAGATGTCCTTCATTTGGACCTAGAATAAGCATAAGTAAAAGAGCAGGTGTAGAAGATATACTAGGTATGCGTGGAGATGATAGTTATGGTGCTATGAGTGGTTCTTGTAAACTAAATAAAGATTCACTATCTGATTGTGTAAAAAAAGAATTAGATGAAAAAGGTGTAGTAGTTATAAGCATACCTAAGGAAGATGTAAATATGGATAAGCTTAATATGAAAGTATGTCAACAGTATGCATTAAAAGAGTTTGCAGAAAATATTATACTTTTAGATACAGGACATGCTAAACTAATGTCTAGTTATTATCCAATAGATAAACTAAGAAAAATAAATGGACTTGAAAATGCAAGGTATGAAGATCCTTATTCAGGAGGAATTGCTAACTCTGTTAGATATTTATCAATGGCTCCTAGAGATAATACTATGAAAGTAACAGGTATAGACAACTTATTTGTAGGAGGAGAAAAATCAGGACTATTTGTTGGGCATACTGAAGCAATAGTTACAGGAACTCTTGCTGGATATAATGCAGTTAGATATACAATTGGTCTAGACAGAGTATCTCTTCCAAGACAACTTACAGTAGGAGATATAATAGCATTTGAAAATGAAAATAAATCAACAGCAGATGGAGTAAGAAAGCGCTATACATTTGCAGGTTCAGAGTATTTTAAAAGAATGCTTGAAAAAGATCTTTATACAATTAATAAAGATGAGATAAAAGAGAAGGTTTATTCTTTATTCCTTCATAATATATTTAAAAAAAGATTAGTTTAATAAATAAAAAAAGTCTAGATAAAATCTAGACTTTTTTTGTTTATTTTCCTATAGCCATACCTACAGCTTTAGTTACATCAAGACAACCATAGCCATATTCTTCATCAAATCCTTCTTTACCAAGGTCTTTAGAAGTTTTATGAAGTATTTCTCTTGCCTTGTCTGGAGTCATATTAGGGTCTACAGAGTAAAGAAGTCCAACAGCAGCAGATACCATAGGAGTTGCCATTGAAGTACCACTATCACAGAATACCTCTCCAGATGGTATTAAGCTTGCAATAAATTCTCCAGGAGCTACTAAATCAAGGTCTTTTCCATAGTTTGAAAACTCTGCTCTTTTACCATTATATGTAATAGCGCCAACGCTTATTGTATATTTTGAGTTTGCAGGATATCTAAATCCATCCATATATTCATTTCCAGATGCAGCTATTACAGTTACATTTTTGTCATATGCATACTTTAATGCTTTTTCTACATATGGAACTTTTTCAGGATTAAGTGGTCCCATATCCTTTTCTAAAAATCCTAAACTTAAATTAATTACTTTAGCGCCATTATCTACAGCATGTTTTATTGATTTAGCTAAAGTAAATGTATCTCCCATACCATATTGGTTTATCATTTTTATTGGTATTATAGTTGCATATTGATTTATTCCTGTCATTGAATAGTTATTATTAGATTTTGCTCCAATTATTCCAGAAACGTGTGTTCCGTGACCTAAATCATCTATTACATCATTTGTATTATTTAAAAAGTTAAATCCTTTTTCAAGGTCTACATTTCCTTTAAAGTCAGCAAGGTCAGGAGTTATACCTGAGTCTATAACAGCAATAGGAATGTTTTTTAATTCTTTTCCTTTAAGTAGGTTTTCTAAATTTTTAAAATTAATATCATTTCCAGCAACAGAAGATGAAATTCTTCCATTTTTATCTTCCCATATTTCTCTTACAGGGAATGGACCATTATTTTCAAGTCCCCATTGAGATTCATATGTTGAAGAATTTGAAACATTTAATATAAGATTTTCTTCTATAGACTTAATAGTTGAATTTTTAGTTAATTGATTTTTAAAAGAGTCTAAGCTTATATTTTCATTAAGACTAACTATAAAAAGTTTTTCATTACTATTAAATAGATTTTTTTCTTCTTTTACATTTACTAATACCTTAGAAGGTATAGATTTAGTTATTATAGTTTTTAATTTAGATATATCTACATCTTTAGATGTAGTAACTATAAAACTGTTTTTTAGTATACTACTACTTAAAGAAAGTTTAGTATTAACAAAACTTTGTAAAGGTTTATTTATATAGTTTGAAAGTTCAAGTTTTTTATAAATAATATTTAACTCATTTTTCATATCTTTATCTAGTAAAGGAATAATTATGTCCTTGATTTTATTTAAAGATTGAATGTCCTTTGAACTTAAAACATACTTAGATTTTTTACCACTGCTTATTTCAATAATGCTATTAATAGCTGGTTTTATTTTACTTAGTTCAGCAGTTAGCTGGTTTCTAAGTTTTGAATTTACTATTAAAGGCATTGTAATATTTTTAGAAGCTTTGTAATAAACTTTAGTTACTTCCTTTCCAAGTTCTGATTTAGAAAGAAGATTGTCTCTTACACCTCTAATGCTATTTAACATTTTTGAAATATCTACGTTATCCTGAGATAGCGTTTCAAGAGGACAAGCATTTTCATCCCAGTTTTCATCTGGATATTCTTGAGGTATGTAGTAAGTTGATGCAGGGAATTTTTTAGAAGATAGGTTTAGCTTTAAAGTACCAGTTTGAGAAATAGATATTTTACCATAATACTCTTTCCCATCCCATGCTATTGGATACATTAATTTTTTCTCTATCATAGTATAGTTTAAATGAGAGTCAAGTTTTTTTGCTTTGTCTAAACTGTAAAACATAGATACATAGTTATCATCTTTATTTGTTTCAACAGATATATGAGTGTTATTTTTTACAGCCTCACTAGGGTCTATTTTAAACCATAGTTCATCTCCAGTTTGTACATTTACTAAATAAGTGTTGTTTAAGCTAAGCTCAGTTGCTGTTTCAGCAGATTTTCCAAGACTTATTGTTTTCTTTTGTGATGCATATACAGTATTTGAAAAAACAAATACAAGTAGTATGCAAATACAAATTAGTTTTTTAGAAAATAAATTTTTCATAACCCCTCCTACATATTTATATATTTGTAAGTTATATGATAACAGACAAATAATGGAAGTTAGGTTACAAAAAAGTAAAAAAATGAAAATAAAATTTAATAAACATAAATATATTTAAAAAGGAATATAAATAACTATAGTATTTAAAATTAGGTGAGTTTATGGCTACTATTAGAAATAATATTGAAATAGAAGGTATAGGATTAAAAAAAGACATATTAAAAGGAAGCTATGCTGCACATTATATAGAAAATCATCCTATATTTATACCTAAAAAAGCAAAAATAAAAAGTATTACTAAGGCAACTATAGTTATAAATAATGAAAGCAGTATTATTATAGATACTCCTTTAGGAAAAGTTTTAAACTTGTATTGTAAAAAAATAATTACATTAATATATAGGGAAAAATCCCATGATAAAAGACAAGAGATTAATTTAACACTGCCATTTGCTGCATATATATCTTTACCACAGGGGGTGGAGGATGTTTCAAATATAGATATAAGTATTTTAGATGTTTTTTTAGATGTTATAGATAGTAGAAAAATATATAGTAAGATTCTTTACTTTATATCCTTTGATAAAAAAGAAATAATACAAAATAACTTTAAAGAGAATAGTGAAATAAATGGGCAAATAAGTATAGATGATTTAGAAAAAAGTGAAGAATAACTTCACTTTTTTCTATTTTTATATTGAATTTATTAGTTATTAAATTCATAATATTATTATAAACTTACAAAGATAGGAGAAAAATAATGAATTGCTATATTATGAAATTACCAGAGCTAAACTGCTTAAAGCCTAATGAACAAACTACATTTAAAAAGTTAGTTGAAGAGGTTGCAGAGTGTAACTGTGCTATAGAAGAGTTAAAAGAATACGAGGATAAACATAATACAAACTATCTTTTGTTAAGTGATAGTGAGGTATATAGAATTAGAGAAGAGTATAAATTAAAGCTAAATAATGTTATGGGAGAAATAATGGATATAGCACAGGTTTGTGCATCTCAATTATTTGTTTTTGAAAATAAAAACATTAATGTTCAAAAAATATTTGATGATTACATAAATGAGTGTAATATGTATGATGATACAAAAATAATTTTTGAGCTTAAAGGAAATTGTAGATATGTATATTTTGCTTCAAATAATGAAGATTTAACTCTTCAAAAAACAATGAATGTTATAATAAACTCTATGGGTAGAATAGCACAACTTGGAAAATTTATAGGGGACAATGGAGAGACTCCTGTTATAGACGAAAGTATATGTAACAAAAGATATGTATACGAGCTTTTTTCAATAGTTCAAAACTGTTTTAATCTTTTATACAGTATGGAGAAAAATTATAATATAAATATAAGAAAAATATTTGATGAGCATGTTGAGAAATTAGTAGCAAAAGGATACTACAAAGTACAATAAAGAAAAGCAGTTAAATTTTCATTTAACTGCTTTTAAAATTTTAAACAAACTCTAAAACACCATTTTCAATTGATTTTATAACTGCTAAAGACTCAAGGTGTATGTTTTTTGATTGAATTAATTCTCTTCCTTCTTGGAAATTTTTCTCAATTACTATACCTACACCAGCTATTTTAGCATTAGCTTGCTCTAAAATATTAATAAGACCTGACATAGCACTTCCAGTAGCTAAAAAGTCATCAATAATAAGTATATTATCGTCTTCATTTATATATTTTTTTGAAACTTTAATTGAGTATTGCTGTTTTTTAGTATAAGAGAAAACAGTTGACTCATAGCTGTCTGGATCAGAGTTTATACCTTGATGTTTTTTAGCAAAAACAACAGGAACATTAAAGTATTGTGCTGCTATTGAAGCTATTGCTATTCCAGAAACTTCAATAGTTAAGATTTTAGTTATTTTTTCATTAGAAAAACGTCTTTTTAATTCTTTTCCCATTTCGTTTAAAAGTTCTACGTCGATTTGGTGATTTAAAAAGCTGTCTACTCTAAGTATGTTACCATTTGATATAATTCCATCTTTTAATATACGCTGTTTTAATAACTCCATTTAATCACTTCCTAGTAAATAATAAAAGGCTCCTACTCATAAAAAGTAGGAGCCTTTATAATTCATGTATATACACGATAAAGTTAAAAACTCCCGTAATTTAGCAATTAATGTTTGCTAAGTAAGAATATCTAATATGTTTCATTAAATATTTACGGTATAATTTTTTATTGATTTTAAATTGTTAGTAATATAATATAATATTCTTAATTAAAAATCAATAAAAATAAGGAAGTTAATTAATAAATAGTGTTTAAAGTAATTTTATTTGATATAATATTTACGGTTAATTAAAGAGGTGATTTTAAATGGAAGAAAGACTTCAAAAATTTTTGGCAAAATGTGGCGTTTGCTCAAGAAGAAAAGCTGAAGAATTAATACTTAGTGGTAGAGTTATGGTAAATGAGAAAGTAGTAAATAAAGTAGTTCTTGTAGACCCTAATAAAGATACTGTTAAAGTTGATGGAGAAAAGGTTTTCTATGAAGAAAATAAAGTTTACATAATGTTAAATAAGCCTTTAGGTGTAATAACCTCATCAAGGGATCAGTTTAATAGAAAAACAGTTTTAGATATAGTAAAGGTTAAAGAACGAGTATTTTCTGTTGGAAGACTTGATTATGACACCTCAGGACTTTTAATATTAACAAACGATGGAGACCTTTCTTATAAAATGACTCATCCATCACATGAAGTAGAAAAAACTTATATAGCATTAGTAAAAGGAATACCAAATGATAGTGAAATAGAAAGATTTAAAAAAGGGTTAAAAATAGATGATTATACAACATCACCTGCTTATATAGAGATAGTAAAGGAAAATAAAAATACAGCTACATTAAAAATAAAAATACATGAAGGAAGAAATAGACAAGTAAGGAAAATGTGTAGTGCTATAGGTCATGATGTTATTTCTTTAAAAAGAGTAAGCATAGGAAAAATTAATCTTAGAGATTTAGAAATAGGAAAATGGAGATTTTTAACTGATAAAGAAGTTAACTATTTAAAAAATATATAACTTTAAGGATACTTTTAGCATCCTTAAAGCTTTAAATAGTACATTTAGGATGAAGATATATGGTGTAAGGTTTATTTGTTGTGTATGTTATTGTTTTGATTTTAGAAGGAATTGCAATTTCATTTCCACATTTTAAGCAATAATATTTACCACTACATATATGATCAGTTGAATAGCTTTTTTCAACTTTAGAATATTTTTCCCAGCTTTTCCATGCAGTTTTGCATAGCTTTTCTCTGCATTTAAAGTCTGCAAAAACCCATTTTAAAAGTCTATGAAAATGAAATGGATATTTTGTATAATCAAGGTAGCTAAGTGGAATTCCAAGGCCTACACAGTAATCTGTAAAGTTTTCTTCAATTATACTTTGAAGAGGGTCTTCTATTTTTGTACTTATAAAGTTATATCCTGACTCTTTTAAAAACTCTCTAGCAGAAGAAAACATATAACCTTGACATATTTCTATAGGCTCGTTTTTATCTACATTAAGCTCTTTAAATGCTTTTTTTATTATTTTGGTAGAGTAGCTATCATAACCTTTTTTTTGAAAGCTTGGAGACCTAAAGTGTTTAACTGGTATAACCTCAGAGTAGTAATCCATAGTTTCTACTCTTATAATACCAATTAATGTACCACCAATAAGACTACCACTACCAGCGTCGTCTATTTGAATCAAAACTATCATCCTTTCAAAATATAATATATATTTATTATGTTTAAAAATATACAAAATATAAATGCTAAAGTTATACAAAATGAAATATGAATTATAAAAATTTGCATTTTAGGAAATAAAATATATAAAAGCTTATATTATTAAAACTAAACACATAACCACTACCAAAAATAGATATACTAATATTTACAAAAGTGTTTTATAGCCACTAGTTAATTATTGCAATATAAATAATAAAATGATAAAATAATAAGATAATATTGCATTTTTTAAACAATTTAAAAAGTGTAATACCACATCAAAAAGGACGGTTAGATGATGATGGAACAAAACAGACAAGATTTAATGAAACTTATTCAATTAAAATTTCCAAGGTTAAGTAAGGGACAAAAATTAATTGCAGAATATATACTTAAGCACTATGATAAAGCGGCTTTTATGACAGCAGCCAAATTAGGTCAAACTGTAAACGTAAGCGAATCAACAGTTGTAAGATTTGCTAATGAACTAGGATTTAGTGGGTATCCAAAACTTCAAAAAGCTCTTCAAGAAATGATAAAAACGAAACTTACTTCAGTTCAAAGAATAGAAATTTCAAGTGATTATATGAGTGAAGAAAACGTTATGAAAAGCGTTTTAAAAGCAGATATGGAAAATATTCGTGCTACTCTTGAGAAAATAAATGATTCTACTTTTGAAAATGTTGTTAATGCACTTTTTAAAGCTAATAGAATATATATTGTAGGGTATAGAAGTTCACAGGCATTAGCAGATTTTTTAGCTTTTTATTTAGGCCTTGTTTTAGATAATGTTAAGCTAATTTCAAATGGAGTAAGTGATGTTTTTGAACAGCTTTTAAGAGTTAAAGAAGGAGACGTTGTAATTGGAATAGGTTTCCCAAGATACTCTAGTACAACAGTTGAAGCTTTAAGGTTTGCAAAAAGCAAAAATGCTGATGTTGTAGCTATTACAGATAGTTTATTATCACCTTTAGCATCGACATCAGATTATTCACTTATAGCTCAAAGTAATATGGCATCATTTGTTGATTCCCTAGTAGCTCCTTTAAGTGTTATTAATGCTCTTATAGTAGCTGTTGGTATAAGAGAAAAACAAAAGATATCAGAAACATTTGAAACTCTTGAAAATATATGGGATGAATATAACGTTTATACCTATAAAAATAAAGGAACATTATAGTGTTAAAATTAAAGAAGTAAAAGCTGCCATATAGCTTTTACTTCTTCAATTTTAAGGCGATTTATGTTATTGTAAATATAGTTTTAGTAGAAGAATAATGTAGTTTATATAGAAGGAGAAAAAATGAAGAAAGTTATTGTAGTAGGAGCGGGACCAGCTGGTATGATGGCAGCAATAAAGGCTGCAGAAAGTGGAAAAGAAGTTATATTAATTGAGAAAAATGATAGACTTGGAAAGAAAATGTTTATTACAGGTAAAGGAAGATGTAACGTTACTAGTAATAAAGATATTGAGGAAATAATAAAAAATATTCCTGGAAATGGAATGTTTATGTATAGCTCTTTATATACCTTTACTAATGAAGATGTTATGAAAATGATAGAAGCAAAAGGTGTTAAATTAAAGGTAGAAAGAGGAGATAGAGTATTTCCAGAGTCTGATAAGTCAAGTGATATAATAAAATGTTTTGAAAAATATTTAAGAGAAAATAACGTAAAAATAATGTTTAATACTAGATTTAAAGATTTAATTGTTAAAGAAGAAAAGGTTGTTGGAGTAGTAACTGATAATCAAAAGATTTTCTCAGACAGTGTTATTTTAGCTATGGGGGGAGCTTCATATCCACTAACAGGATCAAGTGGAGATGCCTATGAGGTTCTTAAAAAATATGGACACACTATAACAAAAATAAGACCTGCATTAGTTCCTTTAGTTACTAAGGAAAAATACGTATCAGATTTAATGGGATTATCTTTAAAAAACGTAGAGGTAAATATAAAGCATAAAGGTAAAAGTATATACAAAGATTTTGGAGAAATGCTATTTACCCACTTTGGAGTGTCAGGTCCACTTGTTTTATCTGCTAGTAGAAAAGTAAGTGAAATTTTACCTAGTGAAGTAGAATTTTTTATAGATTTAAAGCCTGCATTATCTGAAAAAGATTTAGATAAAAGAATTTTAAAGGATTTTGAGAAACTAAAAAACAAACAATTTAAAAACTCTTTAGATGATTTATTACCTAAAAAACTTATACCTGTTGTAATAAAATTATCTAATATAGATGAAAACAAACAGGTTAATGCTATTACCAAAGAAGAAAGAAGGAATCTATCTAAACTTATAAAAGAGTTTAAACTTACAATAGTATCTACTAGACCTATTGCAGAGGCTATAGTTACAAATGGTGGAGTAAGTGTTAAAGAGGTAGACCCATCTACTATGGAATCAAAAATAATAAACGGATTATTTATAGTTGGAGAACTTTTAGATGTAGACGCTTTTACAGGTGGATTTAATATGCAAGTAGCTTTTTCAACAGGATATTGTGCAGGGGTTAATAGTTAACTTAGGAGGGTAATATGAAAAAAATAGTTGTTGCAGTTGATGGACCAGCTGGTTCTGGAAAAAGTACAATATGTAAACTTATTAGTAAAAAATTAAATTTAGATTATATAGATACAGGTGCAATGTATAGAGCCTTAACATTAAAATTAATAGAAAGTAATATAGATGTTAATGATATATCTAAAATATTAGAGGTATTAAAAGATACAAAAATTGAACTTTCTGATGGAAAAGTATATTTAGATTGTGTAGATGTATCAGAAAAAATAAGAACACCTTTAGTAACAGACAATGTTTCAAAAATAGCAAAAATAGCAGAGGTTAGAGATGAATTAGTTGCTCTTCAAAGAAACATGGCAAATGAAAAAAATGTTATAATGGATGGAAGAGATATAGGTGTTAGAGTTTTAAAAAATGCAACATTAAAAGTGTTTTTAACAGCTAGTGTTTTAGAAAGAGCTGAAAGAAGATACAAAGAGTTTTTAAGTAAAGGGATAGATTGTAATTTAGAAGATGTTATAAAAGACATAGAAGAAAGAGACGAAATAGATTCAACAAGAAAGGTTACTCCTTTAAAGAAAACAGAGGATGCTGTACTAGTAGATACAACTGGAAAAGGTATAGAAGAAGTTGTAGACGAGATTATAAGCCTTATAGATGGGAGTAGATAAGCTGTGATATATAAAGTTGCAAGGGGAGCTATAAAGCTATATTTATTATTAAGATTTAAAATAAAAACATATGGTTTAGAAAATATACCAACTGATGGAGCTATATTAGCAGCTAATCATTATAGTAATTGGGATCCTTTAGTATTAGCTGTAAGTTGTCCATATAAAATATCTTTTATGGCAAAAGCAGAACTTTTTAGTAGTAAAATAGGAAAGTGGTTTTTTTCAGGTGCAGGAATGATTCCTGTAAAAAGGGGCCAAGCAGATATTAATGCTATTAAAGAAAGTATAAAAATATTAAAGAATGAAAAATTACTTGGAATATTTATAGAGGGAACTAGAGTTAAAGAAGGGGAAGATTCAAGTGCAAAGTCAGGAGTTGCAATGCTTGCAACTAAGGCTAAAAAACCTGTAGTTCCTGTTTATATAGAAGGAAGTTACAAAAACTTTTCAACAATAAATGTTATTTATGGAAAGCCAATAGATCTACTACAATACAAACAAGGCAAGTTAAGTGGCGATGATTATAAAGAACTAAGTAATATGGTTTTAGATAAAATTAAGGGCTTGAAAAAGGAGGAACAATAATGGAAATCATAGTAGCTAAAAGTGCAGGTTTTTGCTTCGGAGTAAAAAATGCTATAGATAAAGTAAATTCTCAAAATCAAAATAAAGAAGTTAAAACCTATGGACCTATAATCCACAATAAGCAAGTTGTAGAGGATTTAAGACAAAAGGGAGTAACTATTTTAGATGATTTAAATAATGCACGTAAAAATACTAGTGTAGTTATAAGATCTCACGGAATTTCAAAACAAGAATTTAAAATACTTGAAGAAAAACAAGTAGATATAGTAGATGCTACATGTCCATTTGTTAAAAACATACATAGAATTGTTGAAAACAAATGTAATGAAGGGTATAACATTGTTATTATAGGAGATGCTAGTCATCCTGAGGTAAAAGGAATAAAGGGATGGTGTGATAAGTCAGAGATTATAGGATCAGAAGATGATATAAAAAATATTAAAGGAGATAAAATTTGTATAGTTGCTCAAACAACTTTTAATAGGGAAAAGTGGGGAAATATTGTTAGATCTATTATAGGTCTTGCTAAAGAGACACTTATTTTTGATACTATATGTAGTGCAACTGATGAAAGACAGTCAGAGGTTAGAGAAATATCAAAAAATGTTGATGCTATGATAATAATAGGGGGAAAAGAAAGTTCTAACTCTAGAAAGCTTTATGATATATCTAAAGAAAGCTGTGAAAATTCAATTTTTATAGAAACAGAGGATGAGTTAGAAATTGAAAGCCTTAAAAACTGTGAAAAAATAGGTATTTCAGCAGGAGCTTCAACCCCTCAATACACAATAGATAAGGTTATTAAAAAATTAAAAGGTCTTGAAATAGATATTAATGTTGAAAAACAAATGGAAGAGTTAAGTGAAGAAGATTTTAGCATGTATTTTGATAAAATGGACAGTATAAATGTTGGACAAAAGGTAAAAGGAACTATTCTTCAAATTAACAATAGAGAAATGTATCTTGATATAGGATATAAATCAGATGCTGTTCTTGAAATAAACGAGGTTCCATCAGCTAATGAAAGTCTTAAAGACATATTTAGTAAAGGTGATGTAATAGAAGCTGTGGTTATAAAAATGAACAATGGAGAGGGAAATGTTTTATTAAGTAGAGCTTCAATAGAAAAAGGCAATGAAATAGAAAAAATAAAAGTGTATGAAAAATCAGGTCAAGAAATAGAAGTTTTAATAACTGAGGAGATAAAAGGTGGATATAAAGGAGAATATAAAGGCTTTAGAGTATTTATGCCATCATCTTTATCAGGAGCTAGAAATTCTGACGAGGTTTTAAATAAGAAATTAAAGGTTAGAATAAATGAAATAAAAGAAGATAAAAAAGACATTCAGTTAGTGGTTTCAAGAAAAGAAATTCTTAAAGAAGAAAAAGAAGGAAAGATAAAAGAAACATTTGATTCACTAGAAGAAGGTAATACAATATCAGGTACTGTAAAAGTAATAATTGATTCAGGTTTATTTATAAATATAGGTGAAGTAGATGTTTTTGTTCCTAAAGCTGAAGTTTCTTGGGTTAGAAATGTAAATATGTCTGATAAATTTAAACAAGGAGATAGAGCAAAAGCTATACTTATAAAAGTTGATAAAGAAAATAGAAAGGTTTCAGGAAGTATTAAAAGACTTGAGAAAGAACCTTTTGAAAATATGATTTTAAAATATAAAGAAGATGACATTATACCAGTTAAAGTTTTAAGATTTACAGACTTTGGTGCTTTTGTTGAAGTAGTTGAAGGAGTAGATGGCTTAGTTCATATATCTAAAATATCTAATGATAGAATAAATAAGCCAGAAGAGGCTTTAAAAATAGGTCAAAGCATAAATGCTAAAATTATAAAAATAGATGAAAATACTAAAAAAGTTGAACTTTCAATAAGAGATGCAAACTAATAAAAAGGCTACTGAGTATTCAGTAGCCTTTAAAATTATGCTTCTATAACTGATGAAATAGGAGGTACTATTTGTTTCTTTCTAGATACTACTCCAGGAAGATATGCACTGTCTCCAGATACATCAATATTAAATGCTCTAGATAGTATATCTTTGTGTGGACCAACAAATAAAAGTTCAGATCCTTCTTTGATTATATCAGTAAGAGCTAGTGTAACTATACTATATCCTTTATCTTTACAAAGTTTTCTCATAAAGTCTAAAAGCTCTACTTTAGTATCTCCAAGTCCATCTATGTCCATAGTATTAACTTGACCAATACCTATTTTGTATCCTGAAAGTGAGAAATCTTTAAAATCTTGATAGAAGATTTCTTCAGGAGATTTTCCTTTAAGTGAAGTTCCTGCTTTAAACATATCCATAG
>JAEWEN010000040.1 GCA_023389275.1 Bacillota bacterium | reverse complement strand
CACAGTTTACAAATTTAGAGCAAACACAACAACTAAATAAGATTATGAATCAAATGTTTATGTCACAAAGTGTAACTGAAGCTGGAATGATGCTAGGAAAAGAAGTTGAATTTGCTGTGAGAGATACTAATGGAACATATAAGGTTGAAACAGGAGTAGTAGATTCTGTGAAAATAGAAGGGGGACAAGTATATCTTAAAACTAAAGATAATAAGGTATATTTGCTTAGTCAATCTATTGGAATTAAAGAAGTAGAAATTGAAAAGCCAGAAGAACCTGAAAAGCCAGAAGAACCTAATGCTAGCGATGATGCTAAAGAAGATAACAATGAAAATTCTACAGAGTCTTCAGAGAAAATGTAGGAGATTGTAATGAATGGTATAAAAAATATAGGATGTATACCAAGCGTAGAAAGTAAAATTCCTAGTAGTAATTCAATTAATATTAGAAATAATCATAGATTAGAGTTTAATAAGTGCTTAGAAAATCTAATAAAGAAAGATTTTAAAATATCTGCACATGCAAGTGAAAGGTTAAATATTAGAAATATTAAACTTACAGAAAATGATATAGAAAATATAAATACTGCAATAGATAAAATGGAGGAGAAAGGTTCTAAGGAGAGCTTAATCCTTTATAAAGATCTTGCATTAATAGCAAGTGTTAAAAATAGAACAATAATAACTGCTATTGATAAAACTTCACTTGAGGAAAAAATTTTTACAAATATAGATAGTGCAATAATTATTTAGGCTGGACCATTAGGAGGCCTAATGCTACTGACTGATTGAGGTAGCAGCAATTAAAGGAGGTAAATAAATGATTAGATCAATGTATTCAGGGATTAGTGGTATGAAAAACCAACAAATTAAAATGGATGTTATAGGAAACAACATAGCTAATGTTGGAACTACAGCATTTAAAGGTTCAAGGGTAACGTTTAAAGATGCTCTAACTCAAACAACACAAGCTGCATCAGCACCTACAACTGAAGTTGGTGGACTTAATCCAAGACAAATAGGACTTGGTATGGCAGTGTCTTCTATAGATAGAGATATGACTGGAGGAACAAATGCTCCAACAGGAAGAAGTACAGATTTTGCAATTGAAGGATCAGGATACTTTGTAGTTGAAAGTGGAGGGGAAACTTTCTATACAAGAGATGGGTCTTTTACACTAGATAGATATGGAGATTTAGTAACAAGTAGTGGACTTAGAGTTATTGGACAATACAAAGATGAAAATGGCATAAATACAACAGGTCCTATAAATATTCCTTTAGAACATGATACAGTTCCTTCTATAAAAATAGGAAGTGGAGGGAAAGAGATCTTATCTGTTAAGCTTCTTGGTTTTGATGGTGGAGATAGCATAAAGGATATAAGTATTACAGCTTCATCAAGTTCAGGTAAAAGTCCTATATATTATTCAAAAGAAGATAAAAGAATAAATATAGACATAGGAGCTTACTCAAATTTAACTGAGCTAGAAAGAGCAATAACAAATCAACTTAAAAGTATAAAGGAATTAAATAAATATGATGAAGATCCTGAAACAGGAGAATTAACACCTTTAGGAGAACAACAAAAGCTTATTAAAGAAAACATTATAGATAAAGGTGTAAGCACAATAGTAGTAACAGGAGATTTAAATCAAGCTAAAGAATCAACAAAAGCAACATCTGCAAAATTAGAAAATCAAACTATAGGTGGTGTTGAAGGTTTTACTATAGATGCAGGATTGAATAATGGTTATTTAGGAAACTTTAAGGTTGTATTTGAAAAAGTTGCAAAAGGCACTAAATCAAGTGTAGAATTTGATGATAAAAAAAATCTAGTAATAAAGTTAGAAGATGGTGAAAAGTTTGATGCAAGTAAAATAAATAAACTTATAGAAGATAAAATTGCTGCAGCAACACCTAAAACTACAAAAGCAGCTTTTGGTGATAATTTACCTAATGAAAAAATAGATATGTCCTTATTTAAAATAAGTGGCACAGGAGAAATAGATGCTTCAAAATTACCTGAGACAGGTAAAGGTGAAAGCTTTACCTTAAAAGGTGGTACTGGATTAGCAGCTAGAGTAGATGAGCAGCCTATTGGTACTAATAAATTTTCTTTTAATGCTGGAATAGAAAATGGTTCAGCAGGGAATTTAAAAATAGAAATTAAATCAGGGGATGTATCTCCAAGCACAGCTGAGTTTGATTCTAATGGAAAATTAATTATAACATTAGATAAAACAAAGACTGATATAAAGGCAGCTGATATAGAAAATTTAATAAAAAATGCGAAAAACAAACCTTCAAATGTTGATTTATCAAAGTTTACTGTTACTCCAGCTGATTCTAATAATGATAAGATTGATGCAAGTGGAATATCAAATAGTATAGATATAGAGTTAAGTGGAGGAGTATCTGGTGGAGATTTATCTGTTATGCAAGATTCAAGACCAGATAAAGATAGTAATACTGGATTTAGAATTGAAAAAATACAATTAAATAGTTTTTCAGTTGGTAAAGATGGAAATATAAAATGTACTTATGGTGTAGATAGTTTTGATGTTGGAAGATTCCAATTAGCTAGATTTGTAAATGATGCAGGTCTTGAAGCAGCAGGTGGAAACCTT
Organism: Bacillota bacterium; assembly: GCA_023389275.1. Taxonomy (GTDB): domain Bacteria; phylum Bacillota; class Clostridia; order Clostridiales; family Caloramatoraceae; genus Clostridium_AB. Next base: position 331 of record JAEWEN010000040.1, on the reverse strand, counting down.
TATCGTTCAACATCTAACTCAGGACAACCTGCAACTGGTTTTCCAAATGATACAGGATTTGGTACAACAGAGCAAGGGTATCTTGAAATGTCTAACGTAGATTTAGCAAATGAATTTACAGATATGATAGTAACTTCAAGAAGTTATCAAGCAAATTCAAGAACAATAACTACATCAGATGAAATGCGTCAAGAGCTTTTAAACTTAAAAAGATAATTTAGAGTAAATTAAGGAGAAAAAGTATGATAAAAATATCTACCTTAACTCATAAGGAATTTTATCTTAATTGTGAAATGATAGAAAAAATAGAAGCAAATCCTAATACAGTAAT
>JAEWEN010000056.1 GCA_023389275.1 Bacillota bacterium | reverse complement strand
GTTCAAAAATGTGGTATGGAAGGTGAGAGGATTTATAAGTCTTTAGATGAAATAGATGAAAAATCTAGTTACTTTTCTATAGTTGTTGTAAAGGATGTGGAAAACAATGATTAATTTTGTAGGAGCAGGTCCTGGAGCAGTTGATTTAATAACTGTTAGGGGAAAAAGTCTTTTAGAAAAAGCAGATGTTATTATTTATGCAGGGTCACTTGTAAACCCTAAGCTTTTAGAATATAAAAAAGAATCTTGTACAGTTTACAATAGTGCAAAAATGACACTTGATGAAGTAATAGATGTTATGGAAAAAGCAAATAGTGAAAATAAAGAGGTTGTAAGACTTCACACAGGAGACCCTAGTATATACGGTGCAATTAGAGAGCAAATGGATAGACTTAAAAAGCTTAATATAGAATATGAAGTAACACCAGGAGTTAGCTCATTTTTCGGAGCAGCAGCAACTTTAAAGGCAGAGTACACTCTTCCAAATGTTTCTCAAACAGTTATTATAACTCGTATGGCAGGAAGAACTCCAGTGCCTGAAAAAGAAGAAATATCACTTTTAGCATCACATGGAGCAACTATGGTTATTTTCTTAAGTACAGGTATGCTTGAAAAGCTTACAGAAAGACTTATTGTAGGTGGATACTCAGAAAATACTCCAGCAGCTATTGTATATAAAGCTACTTGGGATGATGAGAAAAAGTTTATTTGTACAGTAAAAGACTTAGCAAAGGTAGCTAAGGAAAATAATATTACAAAAACAGCACTTATAATAGTAGGAAACTTTTTAGGTGATGATTATGAACTTTCAAAGCTATATGATGCTGCATTTACACATGAATTTAGAGTAGGTAAAAATGAAAATAGCAGTTGTTAGCTTTACAAGAAACGGAGCAATTCTTAATAAGAAAATATCAAAATCTTTAAACTGTGAAGGATATACAATAAATAGATTTTCTAATGAATTTAATTTAAAGCCTTTAGAAAAAGGTCTTTCTACTTGGACAGAGGAAATGTTTAAAGTATGTGACGGAATTATTTTTATAGGAGCTTGTGGAATAGCAGTTAGAAGCATAGCCCCTTACATAAAATCAAAAACAACAGATCCTTGCGTAATTGTAGTAGATGAAATGGGAAAATATACAATACCAATTCTTTCAGGACATATTGGTGGGGGAAACAGTCTTGCAAGAGAAATTTCGGCTATAACAAAAGGTGAATGTATTTTATCCACAGCAACAGATATAAACAATAAATTTGCTGTAGATGTTTTTGCAGTTAAAAATAACCTTTATATAAGTGATATGAAAATCGCAAAGGAGATTTCAGCTAGGGTTTTAGAAGGAGAGAAAATAGGTTTTATATCAGAGCTTGATGTAAAGGGAAGGCTGCCAAGTGAATTATCATCTACAGGTGATATAGGAATTTACATAGGACTAGATGACAGTAAAAAGCCTTTTAAAACAACTTTAAACCTAGTTCCTAAAGTAGTTTCATTAGGAATTGGCTGCAAGAAAAATACTTCGCTTAAAGCAATAGAGGATTTAGCCACTTGGCAGCTTGAAAAATATAAAATATCTAAACATGCTATTGAAGGAGTTTTTTCAATAGATATTAAAAAAGAGGAAAAAGGGATAATAGATTTTGCAGATAAAATAAATGCCCCTTTTAAAACATTTTCAAGTGAAGAGTTATTAACAGTTAAAGGTGAATTTACAAAATCAAATTTTGTAAAAAGTATAACAGGTGTGGATAATGTTTGTGAAAGGTCAGCTGTTTTAGGAAACTGTGGACAACTTTTAATTAAAAAAACAAGTAAAAATGGGGTTACTTTTGCAGCATCAGTTAGAAAGTGGGGGATAGACTTTGAAAATTAGTATGATAGGGATAGACCATAGCATAGCAAATATAGAGTTTCGTGAAAAGTTTGCTTTTACAAAGTCTAAGGTTATAGATTCTTTAAAAAAAATAAAGGAAAAGTTTAAAGTAAAAGGTGTAGTTATAATATCTACTTGTAATAGAAGTGAAATTTGGCTTAGTGATTTTAAAGGGAAACATTTAGACATAATAGAGGAAATTTATAATGTAGATGCTTCTTTATTTAAAGATTATTTTACAGAAAGATATTCACATGATGCAGTAAATCATTTATTTGAGTTAAGCTGTGGATTAAAATCAAAAATTTTAGGTGAGGACCAAATATTAACACAGGTAAAGGAAAGTGCAGCGCTTTCACGTGAAACAGGAACTATTGATAGTATTTTAGAAAAGCTGTTTCAAATATCAATAACATCAGCTAAAAAAGTAAAAACAAATATTAGAATATCACCTTTAGATACATCAATTGCAACAAAAACATTAGAGCTTTTAAAGGACAAGTATAATGATATTAAAAAGCTAAACTGCCTTGTTATAGGAAATGGAGAGATAGGTAGACTTTCTGCTAAAACCTTAGTTGAAGCTGGATGCTTAGTTACTATGACTCTTCGCCAGTATAAAAGAGGAGCTGCTATTATACCAAATGGATGCAAGGTTATTCAATATGATGATAGGCTAAAAAATATAAATGATTTTGATGTAATAGTTAGTGGAACACTTAGTCCACATTATACTTTAAGTTATAATGACGCTAAGATTTTAGATTCTAAAAAAAGAATAATAATAGACCTTGCTATGCCAAGGGATATAGAACCTAGTATTAAAAATATAGAATCAATTGAACTTTATGACGTTGATAGTTTAAGTGAACACGGAGAAAACAAGGCCTTAAGTGAACAAATAGAAAAAGCTAATGAAATACTTACTAAGTACATAAATGAGTTTAAGGATTTTTACATGTATAGAGATATTAAAAAACAAAAGTATTTAAAAAAAGTAGAGGTGAAGTAAGTGAAGGTATATGTTATAGGACTAGGTCCTGGTAGATTTGATGAAATAACTCCTAGAGCATTAAATGCACTTGAAGAAAGTGATGTTTTAACAGGATACCATGTTTATATAGATTTAATTAAGGATAAGTTTCAAAATAAAAAAATATTAACAACTCCTATGAAAAAAGAAGTAGACAGATGCCATATGGCACTTAAAGAAGCAGCAGATGGAAATATAGTATCTATGGTATGTAGTGGAGATGCTGGGGTTTATGGTATGGCAGGGCTTATTTATGAGGTTTCAAAGGAATATCCACCTGTTGAAATTGAGGTTATATCAGGAATAACAGCAGCATCAAGTGGAGCAGCAGTTCTTGGAGCACCTTTAATACATGATTTTGCAGTTATTAGCTTAAGTGATCTTTTAACACCTTATGAATTAATAGAAAAAAGATTAGATGCAGCAGCATCAAGTGATTTTGTAATATGTCTTTATAATCCATCAAGTAAAAAAAGACATGATTATTTAATGAAAGCCTGTGATATTGTTTTAAAATACAGAGGTGAAAATACTGTTTGTGGAATTGTTGAAAACATAGGAAGAGATGGAGAAGTTTCAAAGGTTTTATCTTTAAAAGAGCTTCGTGAAACACCTGTTAATATGTTTACAACAGTTTATATAGGAAACTCAAACACAAAAGTTATAAATGGTAAAATGGTTACTCCAAGGGGATATAAAAATGTCTAAAGTTCTTATATTTGGAGGCACAACTGAGGGAAGACTTCTTTCAGAAAGGCTTTTAAAACATAAAATAGACTTTACCTTATCTGTAGCTACTGAAGGTGGCTATGATATGGTAATGGATTTAGGTGTTAAATGTCTTGTTAATAGACTTAGTGAAAATGATATGGTAAGACTTTTAAAAGACTTTAATTTAGTAGTTGATGCAACACATCCATATGCAAAGGAAGCTACTGAAAATATATTAGGTGCATGTAAAAGTACAAACACAAAGTATATAAGGCTTTTAAGAGAATCTGTTAACTCAAAAGGATTTATATGTAAGAATTCTATAGAAGAAGTAGTAAATTATTTAAACAAAGTAGATGGAAACATACTTCTTACAACAGGAAGTAAAAACCTACATGAGTTTAAAAATATAAATGAATTTGAAAAAAGAGTTTACCCAAGGGTACTTCCAACAGTAGATGCTATAGAAAAATGTAGTAGTTTAGGATTTAAAATAAATAACATAATAGCTGTTATGGGACCTTTTAGTGAAGATATGAATATATCTATTATTAATAAGGTAAATGCTAAGTATGTGGTTTCAAAGGAATCAGGAACTGTTGGGGGACTTTTAGAAAAAATATCTGCATGTGAAAAAACAGGTGCAAAGTTAATTGTTATAGGTAGAGAGAATAATGAAGTAGGCTATAGTTTAGATGAAGTTGAAAATATAATCCTAAAAGATTTTAATATAGATGCTGTTAATAGGTATTTTCCGATGTTTGTAGATTTGAAAAATAAAAATATTAAGGTATTTGGTGCAGGGGAAATAGCAACACGAAGAATAAAAACCCTTTTAAACTTTACTTCTAATATAGAGGTTATATCACCAAGTGTTACAGATGATTTAAATCATATTATAAATAGTGGAAAAATAAAATATATAAAAGATGAATATAAAGAAAAGTATGTTACAGGAGATATAATACTTTCTTTAACAAACTCTAGAGAAGTAAATAATAAGGTTTATTTAAAATGCAGGGAAAAAGGGATTCTATGTAATATAGGAGACAAAAAAGAAGAGTGTGATTTTTATTTTCCAGGAGTAGCTTTTAAAAACAATGTAGTTGTTGGAGTTACATCAAGTGGAGAAAATCACAGTGAGGCAAAAAAGGTAACCCAAAGTATAAAAGCCTTAATTGGAGGTGCAGTATGGGGAGAAAAATAATAGTTGGAAGTAGAGAAAGCAAACTTGCAGTACTTCAAACAAATCTTGTAATAGAAGAAATAAAAAAACACAATCCAGATATAGAAGTAGAACTTGTTACTATGAAAACAACAGGTGATAAAATCCTTGATAGAACATTAGATAAGGTTGGAGGCAAAGGATTATTTGTTAAAGAACTTGATAAAGCACTTATAGATGGGAAAGTAGATTTAACTGTTCACAGCTTAAAGGACATGCCTATGGAAACTCCAGAAAATCTACCAATAGTAGCTTATTCAAAAAGAGAAGACCCTAGAGATGTTTTAATACTTCCTAAAGGTGCAAGTGAAATAGATTTTTCAAAACCTATTGGAACATCAAGTTTTAGACGTGAAATACTTTTAAAAAGTATATATGAAAATGTAAATATAGACTGGATAAGAGGAAATCTTCAAACAAGACTTGAAAAGCTTGATAGTGGAATGTTTTCAGGAATAATTTTAGCAGCAGCTGGTATAAAACGTCTTGGACTTGAAAACCGTATAAGTAGATATTTTTCAGAGGATGAAATGATTCCAGCAGCTGGACAAGGAATACTTGCTATTCAAGGAAGAAGTGGCGTAGATTATAGCTTTTTAGAAAATGTAAATGACAAAGAATCAGAAATAGTAGCTACTGCTGAAAGAAGCTTTGTAAAGATTTTAGATGGTGGATGTAGTTCTCCTGTTGCAGCACATGGAAGAATATTTGGAAATAAACTAACTCTTAAAGGGCTTTACTATAATGAAAAAACTAAAAAATACATTATAGGAGAAACATCAGGAAACATAAAAGATGCAAAATCACTTGGAGAGAGCTTAGCTCTTACATTAAAGAAAGAAGGTTAAACATGGGAAAAGTATGGCTTGTAGGTGCAGGTCCTGGGGATATTTCTCTTTTAACCTTAAAGGGACTTCACCTAATAAAAAATGCAGATGTAGTTGTTTATGACAAGCTTGTTGGAGATGGAATATTGTCTCTTATACCAGAGATGGCTGAAAAAATATACGTAGGTAAGGTTTCAGGAAATCATGCTGTGCCTCAAGAGAGAATAAATGAAATACTACTTGAAAAAGCTTTAGAAGGTAAAAAGGTAGTAAGACTAAAAGGGGGAGATCCTTTCTTATTTGGAAGAGGAGGAGAAGAATTAGAGCTTTTAGTAGAAAACAATATAGAATTTGAAATAGTTCCAGGAATAACTTCTCCAATATCTGTTCCAGCTTATGCAGGGATTCCTGTAACACATAGAGATTTTACCTCATCACTTCATATAATAACAGGACACACAAAAAGGGAAGATGCTCCAAATATAGATTTTGAAGCACTTGTTAGATTAAATGGAACTCTTGTTTTTTTAATGGGAGTTTCATCTTTAGAAAAAATATGTAAAGGACTTATAAGTGCAGGAATAGATATAAATACTCCTGCTGCTATAATTCAAAATGGAACAAGATATAATCAAAGAAAAGTGGTTTCTACAGTAGAAAATCTTCCTAAAAAAGCAAGGGAAGAAAACATAGGAACTCCAGGTCTTATTATTATAGGTAAGGTTGCTGAACTTTCTAATAAATTTAGCTGGGTAGAAAAAAGAGAGCTTCATGGCATAAATGTTTTAGTTTGTAGACAAAAACATAGAGAGTCAAAGCTTTATAAAACTCTTTTAGAAAGTGGAGCAAATGCACTTTTAGTAGATACTATAGAAACAAAGCCTATTAATAGTGATAAGCTATATTTAGAGCTTAAAAATATAAATGAATATAAATGGGTACTTTTAACTAGCCCTACAGCTGTAAAAATCTTTTTTGACTATATTAAAACTTTTAAAGTTGATATAAGAAGCTTTTCACATATTAAATTTGGAGTAGTAGGACCATCAACAGGAAAAGAGCTTGAGAAAATAGGAATCATTCCAGACTTTACTCCAAGTGTTTATAATGGACAAACCTTAGCAAGTGAAATTACACCATATATAGATGGAAAGGTTTTAATTCCAAGGTCTAAAAAAGGATCAGAGGAAATGCTTAAAATCTTTGATGAAAAAGGAGTTAGCTATAAACATATAGACCTTTATGATACTTTCCCTATAAAAGGAGAAATAGAAAGTATTAAAGACTTTGATTATATAACATTTACAAGTGCTAGTAATGTTAAAGGATTTGTAGAGTCTATAAAATGCGACTATAAAAATGCTAAGGCTATTTGTATAGGACATGAAACAGAAAAAGAAGCTAAAAAATGGGGATTTGAAACATATGTAGCTGGTGAGGCTACAATTAAGTCTATGATAGATTTAATTAAAAGCTTAAGGAGGGGATAATATGGACTTAATAACTAGACCAAGAAGACTTAGAGACAGCAGCATACTTAGGGAAACTGTAAGAGAAACAAGAATGTCAAAATCAGCTTTAGTATACCCTATATTTATAAAAGAAGGTATAGGAATTATGGAAGAAATTCCTTCTATGGAGGGACAATATAGATATAGTATAGACATGCTTCACTATATTCTTGATAAAGTAGTAGCTTCAGGAGTTACTAAGGTTTTATTATTTGGAATACCAGATGAAAAAGATGAAGCTGGAACAGGTGCTTATGCAGAGAATGGAATAATCCAAAAGGCTTTAAAATATGCTAAGGAAAAGTATCCAAACCTTTATTACATAACAGATGTATGTCTTTGTGAATACACATCACATGGTCATTGTGGGCTTTTAAAAGGTGATTATGTAGATAATGACTCTACACTAAATCTTTTAGCTAAAACAGCATTATCTCATGTAAAAGCAGGTGCAGATATGGTTGCCCCTTCTGACATGATGGATGGAAGAGTAGGCGCTATTAGAAAAATTCTTGATGAAAACGGATACACAAGAATTCCTATAATGAGTTATTCAGTAAAATATGCATCAGCTTTTTATGGACCATTTAGAGATGCAGCAGGTTCTGCTCCTTCATTTGGAGATAGAAAAACATATCAAATGGATTACCACAACAAAAAAGAAGGAATAAAACAAGCAGAAATAGATGTAGAGTTAGGTGCTGATATTTTAATGGTAAAACCAGCTCTTTCATACCTAGATGTTTTAAGTAAAGTATCAGAAAACTTTAATCTACCGGTTGCAGCTTATAGTGTAAGCGGTGAGTATTCTATGATAAAAGCTGCTGCAAAAGCTGGATTTATAGATGAGGATTCTATAGTATGTGAAACTGCAACAAGTATATTTAGAGCAGGAGCTACTATTTTAATAACATATTATGCAATGGAAATTGCAAAATTTATAGATGAAGGGAGAATTGGATAATGACTATATCAGAAAACCTAAATCTAGAGGCTAAAAAATACATACCAGGTGGGGTAAATAGTCCTGTTAGAGCATTTATGTCAGTTGGAGCTACTCCAAGATTTATGAAAAAAGCAAATGGAGCTTTTGTTTTTGATGAAGACGGAAACAAATATTTAGATTATATAGGATCATGGGGACCTATGATTTTAGGCCACAATTTTGAAAATGTAAAAATAGCTGTAAAAGATGCTATAGAAAATGGATTAAGTTTTGGAGCTGCTACAAAAATAGAAGTTGAAATGGCAAAGCTAATATGTTCTTTAGTAGATTCTGTTGAAATGGTTAGAATGGTAAACTCAGGTACAGAAGCTGTTATGAGTGCAATTAGAGTAGCTAGAGGTTATACAGGAAAAGATAAAATAATAAAATTTGAAGGAAACTATCACGGTCATAGTGATTCAATGCTTGTTAAAGCAGGTTCAGGTGCATTAACTACAGGGGTACCTGATAGTGCAGGAGTTCCAAAAGGGTGTGCAAAGGATACTTTAACAGCTAAATACAACAATATAGAAAGTGTTGAAAAGTTATTTGAGGAAAACAAAGGGGAAATAGCAGCTATTATAGTAGAGCCTGTTGTTGCAAATATGGGAGTTGTTTTACCAAAGGATAATTTTCTTAAAAAACTAAGAGATATATGTACAGCAAATAAAGCTCTTTTAATATTTGATGAGGTTATAACTGGATTTAGATTAGGAATTAATGGAGCCCAAGGGTACTTTAACATAAAGCCAGACCTTACTATTTTCGGAAAAATAATAGGTGGAGGTATGCCTGTTGGAGCATATGGTGGAAGACGTGAAGTTATGGAAATGGTTGCACCAATAGGACCTGTATATCAAGCAGGAACTTTAAGTGGAAACCCTGTAGCTATGGCAGCTGGATATGCTCAGCTTAGCTATCTTAAAGACAATCCTAATGTTTACACACATATAAGAAACCTTGGAAACAGACTAGCTAATGGAATACAAACAATAATAGATTCTAAAAATCTAGATTGTAGCGTAAATCACTTAGAATCACTTTGTTGCTTCTTCTTTAGCAAAGAAAAGATTCAAGATTATGAAGGTGCAAAAACATCTGATACAAAATCATATGCTAAATACTTTAACTATATGCTTGAAAAAGGTATATATTTAGCACCTGCACAGTTTGAAGCAATGTTTATATCAAATGCTCATACAGAAAAAGATATAGATTTTACACTAAATACAATAGAAGATTATTTTGGAGGTAAGTAAAATGGTTGGAATACTACTTTTAGCACATGGAAGCCGTGCAAAACAAACAGAAAAAACAATGGAGACTATAACAGGATATGTAAAGGACATTTTAAAAGCAGATGCAATTGAATGTGCATATATGGAATTTTGTGATATGAACATAGAAAAAGGACTTAAAAGCCTTATTGAAAAAGGGGCAGATGATATTAAAGTTATTCCATATTTCTTATTTGAAGGAATACATATTAAAGAAGATATACCAAATGAGCTTGAAGAGTTTAAAAAGAATAATCCTAATGTAAAAATTACTTTTGGAAGTACTCTAGGTGCTGATAAACGTTTAGCAGAAATAGTTGCAGATAGAGTACGTGAGATTTTATAATGAAAATTTACATTATAGGAATAGGAATGGGAAGTAATGAGAGCCTTAGCTTTAAGGCTCTTAAAGCTATTGAAAACTCTAATGTTTTAATAGGTGCTAAAAGAATGATAGAAAATTTTTCAGGAAATAAAATAAATGCCTATTTAAGTGAAGATATTAAAAAAGCATTAGAGGGAAAAGACTATGAAACAGTATCTATTTTAGTATCTGGAGATACTGGATTTTTCTCAGCTACAAAAAATATTTTAAGTGTTTTAAGTGAGCATGATATAGAGGTTATACCTGGAATTAGTTCAATATCATATTTTTCATCTAAAATAAATATTCCATGGAGTGATATGAAAATCCTAAGTGTTCATGGAAGAAATACTAAGTATTTAGGACATGTTATGAGAAATGAAAAAACATTTCTTTTAACAGGCGGGGAAAATAAGGTAGAGAACATTATAAATTATCTTTATAAAAAAGGTATGAAACATTTAAAAATATATGTAGGGGAAAACCTATCATATGAAAATGAAAAAATAACAATAGGAAATATTGAAGAGCTTCTTAATAAAACCTTTGATTCTTTAAGTGTTATGGTTATAGAAAATAATTCACCTAATAGTTTTCATAGCATTGGAATAAATGATAACGATTTTTTAAGAGGAGAGGTTCCTATAACTAAAAGTGAAGTTAGATGTATTGCACTATCAAAACTTCAGCTAAAAGAAGAAGATACTATTTATGATATAGGTGCAGGAACAGGGTCTGTATCTATTGAAGCAGCACTTACAGCATTTAATGGAGAAGTGTTTGCTATTGAAAAAAATCCTTTAGCAGTAGAGCTTTTAAAGAAAAACAGGGAAAAGTTTAAAGCTTATAATATGGAGATTATAGAAGGTGAAGCATCTACTTTAATAGAAAGTCTTCCAGCACCTACAAAGGTTTTTATAGGAGGATCTGGTAAAAAACTTAACACTATTATTGAAATGTGCCTTAATAAAAACCCTAGTGTAAAAATAGTTATAACAGCAATAACACTTGAAACTCTTTTAGATGCTACAGAGTGTTTTAAAAAGTTTAATATAAAAAATACAGAGGTAGTTCAGGCTTTTATTTCAAAAGCTAAAAAAGTAGGGCCTTATAATATGATGATGGGACAAAACCCTATATTTATATTAACAGGAGAAGGTGATATAAATGTACAACACTCCTAGAATAATGATTGCAGCAACTTCAAGTGGATGTGGAAAAACAACAATAACATGTGGAATTTTAAAGCTTCTTCTTAATAAAGGATTAAATGTAGCATCATTTAAATGTGGTCCTGATTATATTGACCCTATGTTTCACAAAAAGGTTTTAAATATAAATTCAAGAAACCTAGATTTGTTTTTAAATAGTGAAAACACTGTTAAATACCTTTTAGCTAAAAACTCAGGTAAAAGTGATATAGCTGTAATTGAAGGGGTTATGGGTTATTATGATGGTCTTGGAGGGACAAGCTTACAGTCTAGTTCATATCACCTTTCAAGTGTAACTGAAACTCCAACAATACTTGTTGTAAACTCAAAGGGAAAGTCACTATCTATTTTAGCTGAGATAAAAGGATTTTTAGAATATAAAAAAGATAGCAATATTAAAGGTGTTATTTTAAACAATATGTCTAAAATGCTTTATCAATCTATTAAACCTATTATAGAAAGTGAACTTAACATAAAGGTTTTAGGATATGTACCAAAGGATGATAAGTTTTCCCTTGAAAGTCGCCATTTAGGGCTTGTTACAGCAGATGAGGTTTTAGGAATTGAGGAAAAGCTAAATTATATTGCAGATATTTTAAGTGAAACAATAGATTTAGATAGTGTTATAAACATTGCAAAATCAGCTACTTCTATAGAATATGAAAATATAAATATTAAAAAGATAAATCCTTTAAAATTGGCAGTAGCAAGGGACAAAGCATTTTGCTTTTATTATGAAGATAATTTAGAACTTTTAAGGGAAATTGGAGTAGAGATAGTTGAATTTAGTCCATTAAATGATAAATTCCTTCCAGATAATATACATGGACTTTTATTAGGTGGAGGGTATCCAGAGCTTTATTTAAAAGAACTAGAAAACAATACATCTATGAAAAATGATATAAAGAAAAAGTTATTAGAGGGACTTCCTTGCCTTGCTGAATGTGGTGGCTTTATGTATTTAGGACATGATATAAAAACTAATAGAGAATATAAAATGGTTGATTTTATAAAAACATCTAGCTTTAATACAAATCGCCTTTCAAGATTTGGATATATTACATTAAGCCCTAATAATGATTTAAAGCTTTTAAATGAAGAAACAATAAATGCCCATGAGTTTCACTATTTTGACTCTACATTTAATGGAGAAGCTTTTAATGCTAAAAAGCCAATAGGAAAAAGAAACTGGAATGCTATAGTAGTTCAAAACAATACATTTGCAGGGTATCCTCACATTCATTACTACTCTAACTTAAACTTTATATATAACTTTTTAGACCTCGTTAAAGATTATAAGGAAGGGCAAGAAAAATGATTACATCATTAATAGCTATTGTTATAGGGTTTGTACTAGATTTAATTATAGGTGACCCTTATAATTTTCCACACCCTATAAGGTTTATTGGAAACTTAATATCTAAAACAGAAAAAATTCTAAGAGACAATGGAAAAAAGGAAGATGAGTTTAAATTAGGTATTTTATTAGTAGTTATAGTAACTGTTATTTCAACTATTATACCAATAGGGATTTTAGTTATTTCCTACAATATAAATATATATTTAGGACTTTTTATAGAATCTATTATGTGCTATCAAATACTTTGTACAAAGTCACTTAAAGATGAAAGTATGAAGGTTTATTATGAACTTAAAAAAGGTGATTTAATAAATGCACGTAAAAAGTTATCTATGATAGTAGGACGTGATGTTAATAGTTTAGATGAAAAAGGAGTAGCTAAAGCTGCTATTGAAACTGTTGCAGAAAACACTTCAGATGGTGTTATAGCACCTCTTTTATACATGATTATAGGAGGAGCACCACTTGGATTTTTATATAAATCAATTAATACAATGGACTCTATGGTAGGGTATAAAAACGAAAAGTATATTAATTTTGGAAAGATGGCTGCAAAGCTTGATGATGTAGCTAATTACATACCAGCTAGAATTTCAGCTTATCTTCTTATATTATCTTCTTTTATATTAAAACTAGACTGGAAAAATGCTTATAGAATATATAAAAGAGATAGATACAATCATGCAAGTCCAAATAGTGCTCATACAGAAGCAGTATGTGCTGGTGCATTAAATATTCAGCTTGCAGGAGATGCTTATTACTTTGGAAAGCTTTATAAAAAGCCAACTATTGGAGATAAGACAAGAGATGTTAGTATAGAGGATATATCTTTAGTAAACAAAATAATGTATGTAGCAGTAATTATACCTATAGCATTAATTATTTTAACTAGTGTCTATATAAACCTTAGTGTTTAAAACATAGACACTAGTTAATTTTTAAATATTCTCTGTTAACTTACTTTTTTCGAGTTTTTTATTTCTAATATATAGGCATGCATCTGTAGTTGCCATTGTAAAGTTTAGGCAATATAAAATAATTATATAATCAAAGTTATAAAATATTTTATTTAGTATTCCACATAAATAACCTATCATTACAATAACTAAAAAAGCAAAGCTTTTTCCAGATGTGCTTTTAGACTTTATTGACCTATATATTGAAGGTGGCCATGCAAGACCAAAGCAAATTAACATTAGTGCTTCAAAAATACTCATAATTTCCTCCATTGTTAAATTCTAAATTTAATTATAAATGATTAATATTAATAAAAAGTGAATAAAATCTATGATTGTAAAAATAAAAAGGAGATTTTTATGGCAAAGGCAATAATGATACAAGGAACAACCTCAGGTGCAGGTAAAAGTATATTAACAGCTGCACTTTGTAGAATATTTAAACAAGATGGATATAAAGTAGCTCCTTTTAAATCTCAAAACATGGCACTTAATTCTTTTATAACAAAGGAAGGCCTTGAAATGGGAAGAGCACAAGTTGTACAAGCAGAAGCTGCGGGAATTGAGCCTTCTGTTAATATGAATCCTATACTTTTAAAGCCTACAAATGATGTAGGGTCTCAGGTAATTGTTAATGGAGAGGTTTTAGGAAATTATCCAGCTAAAGAATACTTTAAAATGAAAAAAACTCTTATTCCTAATATAATGAAAGCTTATGAAAAACTAGATAAGGAATACGATATTATAGTAATTGAAGGTGCAGGAAGTCCTGCAGAAATAAATTTAAAAAGTGAAGATATAGTTAATATGGGTATGGCTAAAATGGCAAAAGCTCCTGTATTAATTGTTGGGGATATAGATAGAGGTGGAGTTTTCGCCTCACTTTTAGGAACTGTTATGCTTTTAGAAGACGATGAAAAAAGCATGGTAAAAGGATTTGTTGTAAATAAGTTTAGAGGAGATAAAAGTATTTTAGATCCTGGACTTAAAATGATAGAGGATATAGCAAAGGTACCTGTTGTAGGAACTGTTCCCTATGTAGATGTAGACATTGATGATGAGGATAGTATGTCAGATAGATTAACTACTAGAGGAGAAAATGCTCTTGTTAATATAGCTGTTATTAGACTTCCTAGAATATCTAATTTTACAGACTTTACTCCATTTGAGTATATAGATGGTGTTAATCTTTATTATGTTAAAAATGTTAGTGAACTTAAAAATCCTGATATGATAATAATCCCAGGAAGTAAAAATACAATAGAGGACCTTTTATGGCTTCGTCAAGTAGGACTTGAGGGAAAAATATTAAAACATGCTGCAAATAAAAAGCCTGTATTTGGTATATGCGGTGGATATCAAATGATGGGAAAAGTTTTAAAAGATCCTTATAACATTGAAAATGGAGGAGAGATTAAAGGGCTTTCACTTCTTCCTATGGAAACAGTATTTGAAAAGGAAAAAACAAGAACCCAGGTTAAAGGAGAATTTTTAAATATTAGTGGAATATTTAAAGGATTAAGTGGAATAGAATTTGAAGGTTATGAAATACATATGGGAAAAAGTTACTACGAAAATGATGATAGTGTACTTGCAAAAATTAGAAATATAAACACTTGTGTTAAAGGAAAAGACGGACTTAATATAGAAAACATATATGGAAGTTATATACATGGCATTTTTGACAACGAAAATGTTACTAAGGAAATAGTAAAAGCTCTTTTAAAAGAAAAAGGACTAGATTTTGAAAGCATTGAAATATTTAATATAAAAGAGTACAAAGAAAAACAATATGATATTTTAGCTCATCATGTTCGCGAAAACCTTAATATGGATTATATTTATAAGGTTTTAGAGGAGGGAGTATAATGGGACTTATTCATATTTACTGTGGAGATGGTAAAGGAAAAACCACAGCTTCCATAGGTCTTTTAATAAGAGCTATAGGAAGTGGAATGAAAGTTTTATTTGTACAGTTTTTAAAGTCCTCGAAAACAAGTGAGCTTAATATTTTAGAAAAACTAGATTCAGTTACAATACTTCGTGGTAAAAGCGGAAATGTTTTTTCATTTAACATGTCACAGGAAGAAAAAGACTTATCAAAAAAAATCCATGACGAAAATCTTAAAAAAGCAATAGAGATGGTAAACAAAGGTGAATATAATATGCTTATTTTAGATGAAGTAATAGGTGCATATAATAAGGGCCTTTTGAATAAGAATATTTTAATGGATTTTTTAGATAATAAGCCTGAAAATCTTGAGGTAGTGTTAACAGGAAGAGGTCCTGATGAACTTCTTTTAGAAAAAGCAGACTATGTATCAGAGATAAAAAAAGTTAAACATCCCTATGATAAAGGTATTAAATCACGAATCGGAATAGAAAGATAGGTGCAGTACATGAAACCAATGGATATAGAGAAAAAAAGTTTTGAAATAATAACTAAGGAGCTAGGAAGTAAAAAGCTAGATCCTAAAAATGAACTTATTATAAAAAGAGTTATTCATACATCTGCTGATTTTGAATATGCAGATACTCTTTGTTTTTCAAAGGATGTAGTTGATATAGCAGTTAATGCTATTAAAAATGGTGCAACTATAGTAACAGATACTCAAATGGTTAAAGCAGGAATAAATAAAAAGGTTTTAGGAAGCTTTGGTGGAAGTGTTGAGTGTTTTATAGCAGATGAAGATGTTGCAAAGGAAGCTAAAGAAAGAGAAACTACAAGATCCGCTGTAAGTATGGAAAAAGCATCTAATATAAAAGGAAATGTTATTTTCGCTATAGGAAATGCTCCAACTGCACTTATGAAAATAAAAGAGCTTTATGATGAAAATAAGATAAACCCTATACTTGTTATAGGAACTCCTGTAGGATTCGTAAATGTAGTAGAGTCTAAGGAAATGATAATAGATTCAAAAATAAACTCAATAGTTTCTAAGGGAAGAAAAGGTGGAAGTAATATAGCAGCAGCTATATGTAATGCATTGCTTTATATAGCAAGTAACAACCAAAGATAACCCTTTTACCCCTTTGCACTAAAGTTAAAATTTTAAGTGTAAATTAGCTTTTTATTTAAAGTTTAGGGGGGAGATTTATGAGGTTTTTTAAAAATTTGAAAGTGTCTACAAAGCTTATAATAGACCTTTCAGTAATCATTATTTTATTTATATTTTTAGGAGTTCAAAGCATATTTACAACATCAGATCTTAATAAAGGATCTGAAAAACTTTATAATGATAACATTATTGCAATATCTTCTATGGCAGAGATAAATAGAACATTTTATGAAATTAAGTTTAGGCTTATAGAAATGCCAAATATAGATAGTTCTAAGGTGTTAACATATGTTAATGAAATTAGTGAATTTAGGAAACAAAGTGATTTGTCACTTGAACAGTATAGGAAAACAGTTAAAACAAATGAGGATAAACAGCTAATTCAAAATTATGAATCAAAGCTTTCAACTTATAGATCTGAGGTAGACACTTATATTAGTGATATTGAAAGTGGAAAGTTAGATGTTGCAAAGGCAAACTTAACATCTATTATGAAAAGCCAAGAAGAAATTGAAGATATTATTGGCAGCGTATTAAAGCTAAATAATGAGCTTGCTCAAAAAACAAGTAGTGAAAATGCTTCTATACAAAAATCAGCTACTACTGAGGTTATAGTAATATCTTTACTAGCAATAGTTTTAACATTAGGTTTAACACTTATAGTTATAAGAGCAATTACAAAACCTCTTAATTCAACAAAGGATTTTGCAGATAGATTATCAGAATATGATTTTTCAAAACCACTTAATATAGATTCTAAAGATGAGTTTGGAGATCTTGCTAATGCATTAAATAAATCTCAAAACAATGTTGCTTCTTTAATAAGAACAATAATGTCAAATAGCGAAAATATAACTTCATCTAGTGAAAACTTATCATCAACTATTCAAGAAATATCATCAAGATTCCAGCTTATTAATAATAAGGTAGTTGAAATAAGTAATGTTGTTCAAGAAACTAGCTCATCTGCACAGGAAATTGCAGCATCAAGTGAAGAAGTAGACTCTACAACAGCAATTCTTGCAACAAAGGCTACAGACGGAAGTAGTAATTCAGAGCAGATTAAAGAAAGAGCTAGTAAAAGTGAAACAGATGCTAGAAGTATATTTGAAATAACAGACAAAATGTATAAGGAAGTAGAGAAACAAATTCTTAAAGACATTGAAAAAGGTAAGGTTGTAGAAAACATAAAGGTAATGGCAGAAACAATAGCTTCAATATCAGAACAAACAAATCTTTTAGCACTAAATGCAGCAATAGAAGCAGCAAGAGCAGGTGAAAGTGGAAAAGGATTTGCAGTAGTTGCAGATGAGGTCAGAAAGCTTGCAGAACAATCTGCTGTTGAAGTTGAAAGTGTTAAATCAACTATAGGTGAAGTACAAGGTGCATTTAAAAGTCTTTCAGACAATACAACAAGTCTTATGAGTTTTGTAGTGGACAAAATAATGCCACAGTTTGTTACTTTTATGGAACTGGCTAAACAATATGAAAAAGACGGAGAGTTTGTAAATAGTATGAGTGAAGATTTAGCTGCTATGAGTGAGGAAATATCAGCTACAATAAACCAGGTAAGTGATGCTATACAAAACCTTGCTGGAATAACCCAAACATCATCTGAAAATATATCAGATATTCAAGAGGGAATTAGTGAATCTAATAATTCTATAGAAAAAATGGCACTAACAGCTCAAAGCCAAGCTGAGCTTGCTCAGGAATTAAACCAAATAGTATTTAGATTTAAAGTTTAAAGATTAAACTGCTTTATAGAAAGGAAACTCTATAAAGCAGTTTTTTTTATTTATGATATAATAATATGTAACAAAAGGTAATAAATGTAATATATTTGGCGATAATTATACCGGGGTATATTACAAAAAAGGAGAAAAAACAATGGGTTGGTTAAAAAACATAAAAATTTCTACAAAATTAATTATCGATTTTTCTGTAATTATTTTATTTTTAGTAGCATTAGGAGTTTACAGTATATCAACTATTGCAAAAATTAATGATAGGTCAGAAGGATTGTATTCTGAAAATACTGTTGCTATTTCTGCTGTTGGAGATATTACAGCTAATATATTAGAAATAAAATATGAGTTTTTAAAACTAACAGTATCTAAAGACTCAGGAGCTTTTAATGAGGCATTAAACAAAATAAAAAATTTAAAATCACAAAATGATAAAAGTATTGAGATTTATAAAAGTGGTATAAAAGGAAAAGAAGACGAGAAAATATTTGGTGAATTTCAAAGTGCGTTTAATGAGTCAAGAAATGCTACAAATGATTATATGAAATTAATTGAAGTAGGAGATACTAAAGATGCTACAGCAATGCTTGAAAATGTAGTGGCATTAAATGAAAAAGCATTAGAAAAATGTAAAGTATTAGATGAAACAAATGATAAATGGGGTCAAGAGAGGCTAAAACATAATGAAGCTATGTATAAGAAGGCTGTAGTTATGACAATTATAATAACTTTTATAACAGTAGGAATTGCTATTGTTTTAGTATTTATATCTATTATTTCTATAAAAAAACCACTAAGACTTACATGGGAATTTGCAAACAATCTATCACAGTATGACTTTTCAAAAAGTCTTAATATTCATTCTAATAATGAATTTGGAAAGGTTGCTAAAGCTTTAAATATAGCAAGGGAAAATGTAGCGAATTTAATAGAGAATATAACTTTAGAGTCTAATAATATATTAGATCAAAGTAGTATCCTTACTGCAACATCTCAGGAAACCGCAGCAGTTTTTAATGATATAAATAATAGAACGGCAAAAATTAATAATATAGTTCAAGAAGAAAGTTCAACAACTCAAGAAATCGCAGCATCAAGTGAAGAAATTGATTCAACAACAAATATATTATCAAATAAAGCTATAGAAAGTAGTGAAAACTCTAAGGATATAAAACAAAGAGCTAGTAAAACTGAAAGAAATAGTAGAATTGCTTATAAAGAGACAAATGAAATATATGAAAAAGTACAACATAAAGTAATTGAGGATATTAAAAAAGGTGAAATAGTTAAGGAAATACATAAAATGGCAGAAACAATATCCTCAATATCAGAACAAACTAATCTTCTAGCACTTAATGCAGCAATAGAAGCTGCAAGAGCAGGAGAAGCTGGACGTGGTTTTTCAGTAGTAGCAGATGAGGTTAGACGTCTTGCTGAGGAGTCTTCAAGGGAAGTAGAAAATGTAAAATCAACTATAGTTGAGGTAGAGGCGGCATTTGAAAGTTTATCTAATAACAGTCATGAACTTTTAGATTTTATTAATAATAAAATGAAAGTACAGTTTGAAGAGTTTTTAAATGTTGGTGTTCAATATGAAAAAGATGCAGATTATATAAACTCAATAAGTGAAGACTTAGCTATAATGAGTAAAGATATATCAGTTACAATAAACCAAATAAGTGAAGCAATACAAAGCTTATCTGTAACTAGTCAAAACTCATCAGAAAATGTATGTGATATACAAAATATAATAAGTCAATCTAATATAGTTATTGAAAATGTAGCACAGACAATACAAGATCAAACAGAAACGATAAAAAATTTAAATAATATGATATTAAAATTTAAGATATAAAATTTTATGAACTATGGGGGTACATATTATGAAAAAACTTAAAAGCGTATC
>JAEWEN010000018.1 GCA_023389275.1 Bacillota bacterium | reverse complement strand
TCTTACTGTATCTGCTCTAAAGAATCTTTCAAATATATGTGGTATATCCTCTTCATTCATTCCTATACCATTATCCTGAACTGAAAAATATGGCTCTCCTTTTTCACTTATTCCTGTTTTTAATACTATAGCTTCATTTTCTTCAGTATACTTAGCAGCATTTTCAATTAATATTCTAGCTGCTTGTTTAAGTAAGCCTATATCACCATAAATAACTATTGCTTCTGAATTATCATATCTATATACATGATTTTTATCTATCATTTTAGATTCTTCAAGAACTTCATTTATCATATCATTTAGTAATATCTCTTTAAATGTAATATGTGTTTTGCCGTTAATTCCTCTAGCTAAAAATAATAATTGTTCTACCAAATTTTTCATATGTTCAGATTCACTTTTTATAGCTGTAATAGATTCATTTAATACACTTTCATCTTCTTTACCCCAGCGATCTAGCATATTAGCATAGCCTTGTATTACTGAAATAGGGGTTCTAAGCTCATGGGATGCATCAGAAACAAACCTTGCTTGTTGTCTATAGGAATCTCTCATTCTTTCTAATAAATTATTTATAGCATCTTCTAATCCACGAAGCTCACTATCACCAGTATAAATTTTTTCATCTGAACTTACAGAGTTGATTTTAGATATTGCATCCTCAAGACTTTGAAATTTTTCCTCATCAAATGTCATATTACTAAGACGACTTGCTGTTTTAGCTATTTCATCAAGAGGTTTTAAAATTTTTCTAATTTTCATTGTTCCAAAAATAGCTTCCTTCAATACAAATAATCCTTCTGCAATACCTATAAACATAGCTATTTTTTGTACGCTATATAAAAAACTAGTTGCACTTTGAGTCATAGTTTTGCCATTATCCCAAACTACTTTATAGGTGGAAGTTTCTATAGGAAAAAAATTCACCACTCTTTTAGCATTAGGTACAAATTCTCCATAAAATTTAATTTCTTTATCAATACACCATAATAAAATAATAAGTGCTATTAAAAATAAATCAATCCAAAGGAAATTTAAAAATAACTTTCTTACAAAAATTGAATTTAGTTTTATTGCAATAGATGTGACTTTTTTTGCTTCATTTCCATTATTCATCTTTTATAACGTATCCTACTCCACGAACTGTACATATTATCTTTACTTTAAACTTATCATCTATTTTCGTTCTTAAAAATCTTATATAAACATCTATTACATTGGTTTCTCCTACATAGTCATAACCACATACTTTTTCCATTAGTATATCTCTACTTAATACTATATTCTTATTTTCCATTAAAACCTTTAACAAACTAAATTCTCTATTTGTTAGGCTTATCTCTTCACCATCATACATTACCCTATGTCTTTTCTTATCTAAGGATAATAATCCACATTGCAATATATCTGTATCTATTTTTTCAGTAGTGGTTCTCTTTTTAAGAGCAGCTCTTATTCTTGCAAGTAATTCTTCTATTGCAAAAGGCTTTGTTATATAGTCATCTGCTCCTGCATCAAGTCCAGATACCTTATCCATAACAGCATCTCTAGCAGTAAGCATTATAACGGGTAAATCCGATGTTTTTCTTAGTCTACGTAATACTTCTAATCCATTTATTTCTGGAATCATTATATCAAGAAGTACTAAATCCACCTCTCCTTTTTCTGCAATTTCAAGACCTACTCTTCCATTAGATGCCTTTAATACTTTATACCCTTCATGTAATAATTCTAATTCTAAAAACCTCATAATCTTTTCTTCATCTTCAACAATTAGAATCTTAATCATTTTTAAATACCTTTTTTACCTTTCTTATATTTATTGATATTATATTAAACACATTATTAACTTTACTTATACCTTCTCCGTTTCTTGATACTGAAAATTCTAAATTAAAGAAAAGACCTAAAACTGCTAAGGGAATAACTATCCAAAAAGCAAATATTAATAACAATATAATTACTGTAATAGGAATTTTAATAAATACTTTATTTTCTCTCTTTATTTCAAATAAAATATTATTGCATATATCTATTATTTTGCATACTAACTCAAAAATCCCTTCAAAGCTATTATGCTTTTTAGAATTATTATAGCTATTTTCTTCACCTTCTATAATATCTATATTTTCATACTTATAACTTTTCTTATGTTCATTAGTATAAAATATACTAGTAGAAGGCTTTTGAATTATATTATTTTCCTCTAAATATAGCATTGTATCTAAAACATCCCAATTGTTTTTTTCTAAAGCACTTTTAGCTTCTTCATAACTTATATTTGTTTCACTTTGTAATTTACATATAAGCTTATACTTTTCCATAAGCAGTCCTCCATACATATTATATAGATTATAACATTAAATAAGAGAACCTGAATAAATTCAAGTCCTCTTAGGTTCATATATAAAGTTAACACTCTTTGCTGCTTTCTTTAAAATCACTTTTAATGTTATCTGCTGATTGTGAAGCCTTATCTAAAATATCATTAACCTTATTAACATTAACATTTGGACCTGTTATTGAGTATTTATATCCTAAAAACAGCCCAACTACTAATAGTATTGTTACAGGCCAAAACCCAATTATTAATAAAATAGCTGATATAGTTAAAGATATTTTTATTGGTTTTTTATCCTCTTTTCTTACTTCAAAGTGGTTTTCATTTCCTTTACATATAGCCTTCACTATAAACTTTACTGTTCTACCAATAATTGCTCCAATACCTGCACTTTTCTCTTTACGATTTTCTTCTCTATTAGCTTCCTCTTTTGATTTTTTTTCTAAATAAATTATAGAATCTATTACATCCCAATTACATTTTTCTAATAATTCAACTGCTTCCTCATGACTTATTTTAGCCTTTTCCATTAGGAGTTTAATCTTTTCATCTCTTTCCATTTATATCATCCTCCATATATTTTTTATTAACTTATCTTGCTTATATAGTATCCTACAAAAATTAAACTAAAATATATGTAAGATTAAAATCAGATTAAAATCCCATTATTTTTTAAACATCTTAAAAATATTTCTAAGTAAGGGCTAATAAAAATGGCTGAATCAATTTAGCAACAAACAAAAAACATCCTAGAACAAAATTTTATTTGCTCTAGGATGTTTCCTTTTTTATCTAAATATAATAATGTACACTTAATAAACTCACTTTAGTTTACAACTGAATATATAGATCCAAGTTCACTTAAATATCCGCTTTCTCGTAATCTTATTATACACTTTTTAATTACACTTTCTAATTCGCTGGTAATTCCCTTAAAAATACTCTCTACTTTAGCTAAAATATCATTATAAGTGAATTCATCCTTTTGTACTAAAATTAAATTTGACACAATGAAATTATAATTATCTTCATTAAGGTCCTTCTCATTTAATACTTTTACACACATTATTTTCACCTCTTAAACTAATTATATATATTTTATATTAAATGCCACTTTAGTTTATACTAATAAACTATTTTAATGTATTTAACTTATCAAAAATTGATGAAACTATCTTTTCTCCAATAAATTCACCTACTTTAGCTTTTAAAGTATCATAGTTTTTATTTTCACCATTTAACAAATATAAATAAAATGTTGGCAAAAAATCCATATCATACAATAAACTTTTACCTTCTTTTGATAGATTACTAAACTTTTCTACTATAATATTTTTATCACCCTTGTAATATAATGCTAAACTTTCTGTAACACCAGTTTTTGGTTTTTTAAATTCAAGAATATAGTCTTTAATATTACTTGTGCTATACTCTTTTACTACTTCATCGACCGATCCAACTACTATCTCATGTAACCAACTATCCTTAAAAAAATGATTAATCTTATTTTTAATCTTAGCCAAAATAAAACCATCTACAGGAATTGGAGATAGTGTTTTTGTATACGTCTCTGTCACTTTGCACAAACTACTTATTTCATTTAAAAAAGGATCTATATCTATCGTTTTATACTCTTCTTTTTCGTTGCTACTATTAGCTGCAACCTCTTGAATATTCATTTTAATCTTATCAAAATGTTCATTTATTTTTTTTGCTACGGCACTATCAATTTTAACAAAGTCATCCATCCTTTTTATTAAAGAAAAATAATTCTTTCTATTTGCTAATAATTCTTCTAGCTTATAAAAAATAGGACATTCTGTTTTATTATTATAATCTATAAAATAATGTTTTTTCAATACTGTCATTAACCAACCATCATCCCATTGTATTAGATTATCAAAAAAACCTTGATGTGATGGTGTATTTTTGACAGCCTTCCATAGTCCTGAGATATCATATGGAAGTATATTATCATCCTCTTCAATCTTCTCTTCTTCTTCTTTTGATAAATAATCTATTGCTAATTCTTCTATACAAGATTGTAATAGATAGTCTGTTTTTACTACCCTATGATGAAATATTATTTGTTTATACATTCTCCATCTTCTATTAAAAAAATCTTCAATTGTATCTAAAACCTTTGTTGAAGGACAAAACAAGTAATCATTTTCATGCTTTATCAATCTCATAGTGCATATTAACCTATCGTATTCAATTTTTCCACTATCCAATCCTGAATTCAAAGGATCTCTACTTACATAGTCTAATCTATCACCATCTAGTGCTCCATCAATTATTTTATGTATATCGTGAAATATAGAACTTTTTTCTTCCAATATTGCTGATGTCAATTCTTTCAAGATTACTTTAAATAATTGATATTGAAATACTTCATTATCATTTTGCTTATCACATGGTATATTTCCTATTATACTGCACATGACTTTATCAGTAATTATATTACCTATTTGTTCATGCAACTGCTTGTTATTACTAAAATAACGTGAC
>JAEWEN010000016.1 GCA_023389275.1 Bacillota bacterium | reverse complement strand
AGAGATCACCTCCTTAATAAACGCTTTTATCATTTAGTTAATTTTACTATATAACTATAGTAAATTAAACAGGTTTTGTATTATATTAAAGTAGTTTATTTTAATTTAAAACAACTTAAAGATTAATGTTTAACTTAAGTTATAAAATAAATGTGCTATAATTTTACAAAATAATACAAGAGATATTTATATAATTATATTGTATAAATAAAATTATTTAATTGTATGTTTTAGGAGGGGAATTTTTGAAGGGACTTGCAATATTTTTATCAATTGTAGCTACATTAGTATCAGGATTATGTGTAGGAGCTTTTTTTGCTTATAAAAATGCGCCTTATAAAGAGGTTCAAAATGTTGAAAAGTTAAATGGATCTAAGGTAGAAGAAAAAGCACAGGAAGAAGAAAAGCCTAAGGAAGCAGAAAAAGAGAGTGCTAATTCAGTTCAGAAAGAGAAAAAGGTAGAAGTGGTTAAAACTCAAAAAGTTGAGTCTAAAAAAGCTGAAAGTAAGGATTATGATGTTTATTATTATTTAGCTGATGTTTTATATAGAAGTGATGGAGTGTATTTTGTGGTAGATATGATTTATTTTTATCATGATTCAAATTATCTAAATGACTATTACATTGTAAATGATAATCCAAAACTTAGAACTTATAAGGTATCTGAAAATGCTAGGTTTAAAATTTTAGATTATAACAATAGGTATAATAGTTATATGAATGTAAGTTATGATGAGTTTGTATCAACTATTTCTACAGATGATATTTTAGATATAACAATTAAAGGTGATAAAATAGTAGGGATTAAAGAAGTATATGTACCATAGAGACTATGTAAATAAAGATTAATATGATTAAAAGGTGTTTAATATTAAACACCTTTTAATTTTTTTTATAAGGATATAAAGGATTGTATTTGTTAACTTTACTTTTGTTAATGTAAAAACAAAAGTAAAGTTAAGGGGTATACAAAATAACAAAAACATGATAATATGTATTTGAAAATTAAATATTACTTTTAAGGAGATGTTAATTTTGAAAATAGATATTGATAAAATTGTTGCTATATCAGAGATTAAAGAGGATTCTAGTAAGATTTTTGATATGGTTGAAAATGAAGGAGAACTTTTTGTTTTTGAAGATAATAAGCCGAAAATAGTTTTGTTAAGTCTTGAAAAGTATGAGGAGTTATTCAAAAGTGTTGAAAGACAAGTAATAAGACCAAGTGATGAAAGTGTTGAAAGTCTTTTGAACAAAATTGGAAAGAAAATATTTATAGATTATTATTATGATTTCAAAGAGGAATTAAATCTTAATGAAAAGCTAAGTATGTTTACTTTAGCATCTAGAAGATCAAGATCTTCTGCTGCTAGAAGAATTTTTAGTAGAAATTTAGAAATAGAGGCTTTAGAAAATATTATTAACTCTTATAGATTAGATGAGGATACTTTAGCTAAGGCAAAAGAGATTTTAGAAAGTGAATCTAATCTTTTGAAAAAAAGAGGTATTGAAAATCTAGATGATATTGAAGAAGTAGTAAGAATAGGTAAAAAGGCTAGAAATTTAATTAAGTTTTTAATTCATGAAGGAATGGTAGATGATGATGAATTTAATTTAATGCAAGATGAGAAATATTCTAAAAAGGTTTTTAATATGAATTTTCCTGTTTTAAAGGAAGTTAGAAAAGATATTGACTTTAAGGATCAAAAGAAAGATAAAAATGGATATAACAGATATTATGATACAATTTTAACTTTTAAAGGTAGAGAATATATTTTATGTTCTCAGTGGGTGGAGAATCTTCATAGAGAAGCTTTAGAAAATTGGGCAAAAGCTAAGATTACTGATTTAATACTTAAAAAAGTTGAAGCAATGAAACCAGGACAAGAGTTTAAAGATATAGATTTGTTTAGTAGCTATGTAACATATCTTTCTCAGGATTTTAAAAAATATATAAAGAATTTTATAAGATTAAATATACCTTTCATTAAAAATATTGGTTTAGATGAAAGAGGAAGAGATAGATATATAAAACTTTAATTTTTTAGGGGGATAAAACTTATGAGAAAAATATGCAGAGAAGAAAGACTAGAAAGTCTTAAATATACAATTGGAAAAAGCTTTAAAGAAATATTTGATATAGAAATTCCTAAGGGAAAGTTGTTTTATCCTTGTTGTGGAGATGATACATATAAACCTATTTCTTTATTTTTAGATACTTTAGATGAGTTTCATTTTGCAGATAGAAATACTATCAGGTCTTTTAGATATTTAGAAATAAATAAAGATGATAATACAAGAGATACGAAAAGATACGGTGAGAAATGTTTTTTTTCTAAAGATATTGTTAAAAGTTGTTTAAAAGAAGAACGATCTAGAATTCGTTTAAAACTAGAAAAAGTTCTAAAGGAAAATTTTAATTTTTACATAGGAAATTGTATGGGAGAGGTTGTTATTCCTATGCAAAGTTATAAGTGGATAGTTGGAAAGGAAGAAAAAGAAGTAAGTATAAAAAGTTATGGGCTAGATGCGTTTATGAGTCTTTTAACATTAGATAATATTTCAGTGTTTTTCTATAGAGGGGATAGTATAGGAGAAGGTGGAAGTGGTCAATGGTGGTTTGGTAAAAATATATTTGAAACTCTTTTAGACAAAATGGTTGAAGGTGGAATTATATTAACAGATGGTGCTAATTTTGATATGAGAGAAGAGTTTGTTTCTTGGAAGAATTTAAGTACATGTGGAGCAAAAGAAGATTTTACTGCTTTAGGTAGAGATTTTGAATATATTGGACAAGTTTATTCGGATGCAAAAGAGCTTCATGCTTGGCGTGTAACAAAGTCTGATTATTAGTAAAAAGTTATATAAAGAGTGTTCAATTTATAATTAAGTTGAACACTCCTTATATTTTAGTTATCAAATATGGAATTTAAATGATTATATTCATTTAAATAATTAAGACAAGTAAATGTGTATTCTCCTGTTGAAGTTTTTCCTTTCACACGGGACATGCTAATGAATAAAGCATTTTTTATTAGTTGAGAATCAGCCTTTTTACAATCAATTTTTTCATCTAAATATTTTGTTGATGGAGAATCTAATACTAGTATAATGTTTGGTGACTCCCATCCTTTATAACTATGGTATGAAGTGATTTTTAGTCTTCCCATACCTGCACGAAATTTCCATTTTTCTGAACGTCGTTTATCCCTATCTTTATGGCAATGTAAATCATATACATGAAATGTTTTTATTCCTTTGTCCTCAAAATGTTTTACAATTTTAACACCTGTATTTTCATTAGTAGTTATAATAGTAATATCTTCTAAAGTGTTTGACTTTCTTAATATTTCTACATGCTTATCTATTTGCAATAATTTTTCATGAGAAAAATTAGCTGTATAATTAAACCAACGAGCTGATCCTAGCATACTTATTTGTTCATTA
The DNA here is from genome assembly GCA_023389275.1 of Bacillota bacterium. Classification (GTDB taxonomy): domain Bacteria; phylum Bacillota; class Clostridia; order Clostridiales; family Caloramatoraceae; genus Clostridium_AB. The sequence goes on along the minus strand of JAEWEN010000016.1, from coordinate 16,392 downwards.
GGTAAACTTAAAATATCATCCTGATTCATTTCTAAATGTTTACGAATAGTGTTTATCTTTTCAACCATTGCTCTAGGTAAACGATATGTGTATTTTAAATTACCTGGTTTTCCTTTAAAGCCGATTTCTTTAATTTCATTAGGGTCTTCAATCCATATACCATGATCAAATAAATCCTGTGCCTTATCATATACAATTAGCATTTCTCCATTTTTATTTAAAAGTCTTTTTAGAAATCTTATCCAGTCTCCTTTAAAATCTTGACCTTCATCAATTAAAATATAATCATAGTTAAATAAATCTTTAGTTTCTATATAATTCCAATTATTTTCTAAGGTCTCTATCCAGATTTTCGTAAAATCATTTTCTTTTTCTTTAATCTCTATATTGATGGAGTTTGTACTCATTATGTTTTTAAGTAGTTCATGAAAGTACATAATTGATAAATTAGTTCCAAGTTTTTTACGTTCTCCTTCATATTTACCTACACCAAATTGCTGACTACAAAGATCTCTTAAATAGTGTTTTAACGTAATATTAAAAGATAAAAGAAGTACACGATTATCTTGTTTCAATGCTCTTACAGCTTTCTCAGCTAAAATCAATGACTTTCCAGATCCAGCAACTCCTCCCCATCTACGAATAGATCCAGGTTTAAGTTGTGCTAATTTATCTTGATATTTATCTAAAACAAAAGGTCGTCTTCTTTCGTAATGATAGTCTGAATATTGTAGCTTTTTTGATAGCTCTTCTATTAAATTAGATAAAAGCTTATCTTTATTAAACTTAGAAGTGTTTTTACACAATGCATATGTATATTTATATGGACTTAAGTTATTATTTATATTTTTAATATATTCTATATCTTCTCTTGTCCAAATTTTTGTATACTCAGATTCATTTCCACAAAATTTAACAGCTTGATATTTTGATGCATTATGAAAGTATATTACAGTTTCTATACAAGCGAAGTAATTGTCATAAAAGTTTTCAGCAAGATTAATACTATTTTCTAGCTCTAATGTTAAAATATTTTGTTTATAGTTTTCAACTTGGAATATAGGACTTTTTTTATATAAATTTCCGTTGCTTCCTCGAATATATGAATTTTCTTTATACGTATCTAGTTTTAAATCCCAATCTTTAACCTCAATAATAATTACTCCTCGATTTGGATGTAATAATACAAAGTCAGGTTTCATAGAGTTTATATGTGGCTGTTCGTGTATTTCCCAACCATTAAACCTTTCGCTATTTTTAAAGGTATTTAATAGATATTCTTCTCCAGCAGTTCTAGAATCATTAGGATTAATATTTTCGTATATTTTTGCAGACAAATTAACACCTCATTTACTATTTATTATTAAGTATATATTAGGATATATATCTATAATTCTTATTATATATAATTTCCATTACTTACAATAATATATAAAAAATATTTAAAATCCTACAAAAAACTGGTAAAATAGATATAATTTTATAAAATTTAGGTATATGGTGCGAATTTATTTACTGGGGTGGTGTTAAGATGAGGATAGTTAGTGATTTTTGTGACAATATGACTAAGAAAGAAAAAGAGATAGTAATGAGGAAACTTAGCTATTTTGAAAAATGTATAAGACAAACAAATTGTGTTCAAGATATTCCAAGTGGATTTTGGATAAGAAGAATACTTGGAACTAATATATATAAGTTTAGAGTTAATAATGGAGATAGAATTTTGTTTACTTTTGATAATAATAATAATTATGAGGTAGTATTTCTTATGTATTGTAATCATGATAGTCAAATAGATAAGGGGAAGTCTATAGATACTAATGTAAATAAATTTCTTCAAAATTCTATTGACTTAGATTTTAATCCTTATGAAGAAGAGGATGATATAGATAAAAATAATGAAGATATTATAAAAACCTATATTAATAGATATAGTTCAGTTGGTCTTGAAAATTTAGCTTCAATAGTAATAGAGGATGAATACATATCATTATTTCTAGAAGATGAATATATGAACTATTTAAATAAAAGTCAGTTTGAATGTTTAAAAATTATAGGAAAACCACTTATAGTTTCTGGGTGCGCTGGTTCTGGAAAAAGTTTAATAGGAATTCATAAAATGATGTTAAATAGTGAAGCAAATATTAAATCTGCATATATCTGCTATTCAGATTTATTAAGAAATAAGTCTAAAGAATATTACGATAAATTTAATAAGCATAAAAGTGATAAAATAGATTTTTTAACACTAAATGAATTATATTGTAATTTGCTTGGATTAGATGATAAAAAAATATTAACACTAGTACATTTTCAAAGGTGGTATTTTTTTAGATTTAATAATTTGGATATAAATTTACCAATAGCTTTTATTTATAGTGAGATAAATAAAAAAAGAAAAAATAAAAATATGGGAATAAGTTCAGATTTGAAGATTGTGTATAGAGAGTATTTAAATTGGATTAAAAGTGAAAATTTAATAGATGAATTTTTACTTTTTGAAAAGTACTGTGAATATGTAAAAAATAATGGATTAATTGATAATAAGTATGATTTTATATTTATAGATGAAGTGCAGGACTTTTCTCAAGATAATATAATTTCAATATTTGATTTTTGTAATGATTCACAAAATATAATATTTGCAGGCGATAAAAATCAGATTATAAATAATAGTGGTTTTGATTTTAAGTATATAAAAAAGAAGTTATATAGTAGTGGATTAGACTATGAAGAAAAGTATATTAATAAAAATTATAGAAATACATCAGGGGTAGTTAATTTTATTAATAACATAATTGATATACGCATTGATAGTATGGGCAAGTCTAAAGATCTACATGATTTACATGAAGAATATGTTAGAGAAGGAAATAAACCTGTTCTTTCTGAGTATAAATCATTTGAGTCAAATAGTATTTTGAAGGATATAAGAGATAAAGAATATTGTGCTATTGTTGTACCTTCGTATCAGGAAAAAAATAGATTAATGGTTGGAGGAGTTCCAGAGACAAGAATATTTACTATAGACGAAATTAAGGGATTAGAGTATAAGACTATTTTCTGTATTAACTTTATATCTAGCAATAAAAAATACTGGGATATGATAAACAAAAATAAAAGATCAAATGATGTGAATTTAAGATATTCTTTGAACAGCTTATATGTAGCAATAACAAGAGGAACGAGTAATGTTATATTATTAGAGGAAAATAGTAAGTATGTTGAGAAATTATTCAATGATGAAATTTTTGATTATCTTGAAGAATTAAGTTTAAAAAATAATTATATAGAAGAAGCATCAACTACTAGGAACTGGGAAAAAGAAGGTGAAAGGCTTGAGGCAAGCAGGTTATATGATAAAGCCATATATGCATATACAATGGCAGGTAATCAAGAGGCAGCAGAGAGATGTAAGATTGCTGATAAAAATATGGAAGATTCGTTTAAAAGAGTATTTGGTGTAGAAAATGAAACTTCTATTAGGATAGAATCATCTTCTTATATGATAACACCTAAAGATGTCTATTATATTTTATATGATTTCTTTGTTAGATATGGAGTATACACACAAGGAAAAATAGAAATTGTTGTTCTTGATGAATTAGGAATGAAAAATACATATGTTGAATGTAATAACAAAGAGAGTTCAATAGAAGAAATATGTATAGCATACAAGGAAATATTAGATAGTGATAATAAACCTGGAAATAAAAAGGTAACATTTAAGGTAGACTTAATGAAAAATGGTTATAATTATAGATTTAAAACTGTAGCTGGGAAAGATAGTAATTTAATAAGAATTAATATTGGAAGAGAATGGAAATATGAAAATTCATATGGAGTTTCCTTTGAATATATAGAATCCCTTTATTCTGGTAAGGCTTTTGAAGAATTTTTAAGAAATTTATTAGGTGGAAAGTTTTAGATAAAATCTTTTTTGAAGATATTATGGAGGAGTTTAGAGATAAATTTAATGAGAAGTGGTTAAGAAGTTAAATTGTATATATATCCTTTATATGTTAAAATAAGGGTGTGAATTTGTGGGATTTGAGGTGGAAATATGAAAAAACTAAAGTTTTTTATAATGCTTGCAGCAGCTGCTATGATGATTGCTGGATGTAGTAATCAAGAAAAAGCACCAGAAGCACCTAAAAAAGCTGTAGTAGATAAAAACGCAGTTGATAAGTCTAATACTGCTAAAGGTGACGAGGAGTTTAAAAAGGAAGTAGCAAAGGAAAAAGGACTTTCTAATGTTAACTTAATAGTTACACAAGATGGTGGCGGATTTGTTATGCTGGATTTTGATGTTGATAGTAAAATGAAAAAAGAAGATGCAGAAAAAATTGCTCAAAAGTACGGAAAAAAATTAAAAGAAAAATATAAAGACCATAATATAGATGTACAAGCTCGTAAAGACGGAGAAAAGTTTGTACAAGTTTCATTAAAAAAATAATACATAATATATAACTGAAAGTGCATGTAGAAAATACATGTACTTTTTTATTTAGAAATAGTAAAAGTGGGTTAAAATTTATATATAATAGTAGTAAAACTATAATTATTATAAAAAGGATTAGTATATGATTTTAAATTTTATAGAAAAAAGAAAGTTAAAACTTATTTTAGGAACTTCTTTAATTATATTTTTGATTTTAGGTATTATTTATGAAGATGAAATAAGTAGGGTAGTTGTTATTTTAGATAATTTAGATAGTAGTACTTTAAAAGAGTATATATTAGGTTTTGGAATATGGGCTCCTATAGCATCTTTTATTTTAATGATACTTCAATCAATAGTTGCTCCAATACCTTCAGTTGTTATAGTATTTGTAAATGCTGCTTTGTTTGGGTGGTTTAAAGGAGCTATTTTATCTTTTATAAGTGCTCTTTCAGGTGCATGTTTATGTTTTTATATTGCAAGGCTTTTAGGAAGAGATGTTGTTGAAAAGTTAGTATCAAAAACATCTATTAACAAGGTAGATAAGTTTTTTAAAGAGTATGGAAGTTATACTGTTTTAATAGCAAGGTTACTTCCTTTTGTATCGTTTGACCTTATAAGTTACGCTGCAGGACTTACAGGAATGTCTTTTTTAAAGTTTTTTATAGCTACAGCTTTAGGACAACTACCTACAAAACTTATTTACTCATATGCAGGGGAGGCGTTTATAGGAAATATAGAAAATATTATAGCTATTATTCTTATAATTTCTTCTTTAGTTGTTTTAGCTATGCTTATTAAAAAATATACTTCAAGTAAAAGAAAGTAATATGTTTTAGTATCATATTTGAGTATTTTAGGGAGTAATTAGTAGGAAAATGGAGAAATGGTAGGAAAAATATACAAAAATGAGCTGTGAATGGTTTTTATCAACATAAATTAAATGATAAAATACTTACACTGGAAAAGGAAATAAAAAATGTATAAAAATAAAATAATTTTCCAGTATATTTTGTTTGTTTTGTTTAGGGGGATAAAAAATGAATAAGAAAATTACAAAAGCCGCTGCTATAGCAATTGCTGGGCTTATATCAGTATCAACTACAGCATCAGTAACTAGTGAAGTGCAAAATGTTGATGCAAGTTCATCAGATTTGGTTAATTCAATTCACGGAAAAATTGAACATCTTAGATGGTCTTTAAAAAATAACTATTTAGGATTAAAAAACGTAGGAACATGGCAAGCTTATGAAAAAGATATAAGAAATCTTATTGAAAAGCTTCCAGAAGGTTCTAGTAAGACAAAATACACTCAAAGAGTTAATGAGTGTTCATCTCTTATTAATGCAGCAGCTAAAATTAACCATGTAGAAAAAAGTTTAGAGGTAAATTTCCATGGTATAAAAAATGCTGACACTTGGGCAGTATATATTGAACAAGCTGCAATTTTGATTTCAAATGTATCTAATCAATTTGAAGCTCAAGTAGATGATTTAATATACAGATTATTTGATGCAGCATTTATAGTAGATGGAATTTATGAAGAGCATTATACAGCTTTATATGACATTGAAGAAAGACTATATGTAGCTATAGATGAAAATAATTTAGATGCTATGAAAGCTTTACTTGTTGAAGCTAAAAAATTAGGTACTCATGAGTCAACTAGTGAGTTAATAGCTTTAATAGAAGAATCTATTGAATCATTTGATCCAAATGCAGGAGGTAATACTGAGGAAACACCAGGTGAAAAACCAGGGGATAATACAAATACTCCAGGTGGTTCAGAAAATACTCCAGGAGATGTAGCTCCAGTTTTATCTTATAATGGAGAAATTACTATAAATCTAGAGTACGGTTCACAGTTTACTCTTCCAGATGTAACTACTGTAGAAGGTACAGATGAAAGTATTGAAGTTTTCTATGACATACTAGATGCAGATGGAAATAGCATTGATAGTATAGATACAGCTGTACCAGGTACATATACTATTGTTTATACTGCTGAAGATATTGATGGAAATATATTAGATGAATTAGAGATTACTTTTGTTGTAGGAGAAAATAAAGCTACTAAGGCTCAAAATAGTAATATAGAAGTTTCAGTATCAGAAAATAATGCAGCTAGTGAAAAAGCAGGAGAAGAAACTTTAAATGTAGATTCTTTAAATAAAGAAGCTGTAGATAATTTAAATAAGTAATAGTTAAGGTATACACAAGTTTTGTGTATACCTTTTTTATTTTTTTGCAATTTTTATATAAATATTAAAAAAAAGACAGAATCTGTCTTACATATATTGTATAATATAGGTATATTATGAAGTAAATACTTGGAAATAGGAGAATACTTATGGATAAAAATATGTTTAATATTAGTATTTGTTTAAAAGAGCATCCAGTTTTAAAAGAAAAGGAAGCTTGTAAAGTAAACTATTTAAACTTATTAGAGTATTTTGTAAACAAATATTCTCTAGAAGATTATTTTGCAAATTCTATATTAAGTCTTTATAAAGATGAGTTTTTAGGAGAAAGTAAATTTTCTTATAGTGAGAAAAAGGCAATAGACTTTATAGAACATGCTAGGTTAGGAAGGGGAAATAAATATAATATGTTTAAATACAGATACAATTTTTTAATAGATTGTATGTTTTTAAATGCCCTTACTAATGTAGAGAAAGCTGAAAAAATAAAAAATGATATTTTGCCTATTTTTAATAAGAAATATAGAGGCAAAATAGAAAAACTTTTTTTAAGGCTATACTATGATAAGTTTTTTAAAATTCCACAGCTAGATCTTCAAATAAGATGTTGGAATAAAAATAGAATCATGTTAAATGATGTTCCTAAGACTATATTAGTTACTGCTAATATGAGTGCAGGGAAATCTACTTTAATAAATTCTATTGTAGGGAAAAAGGTTAGTTCTACACATAATGGTGCTTGTACAGCTAAAAATCATTTTATATACAATAAGCTATATGAAGATGGATTTATTTGTAAATTAGATGGGGACTTTAATATAAATGCTGATGAAAGTAGTCTCATCAACTATGATGAGAATAATAGTGAAAAGTATGTATCTATAGGAAGTTTTTTCAGGTCATCTGAGATAAAGAATAATTCTATATGTTTAATTGATACTCCAGGAGTAAACTCTTCTCTTAATACTGAGCATAGAGATGTAACCTTTGATTTTATAAAATCAGGGCATTATGACAAAGTTATATATGTTATTAATGGGAGTCAAATAGGAACAGAGGATGACAAAAGATATATGACTTATATATATGATAATGTGTGTAAAACCAATATGATTTTTGTACTTAATAAATTAGACTCTTTTAAAGTAGGTGAAGATTCTATAGAACAAAGTATAGAAAATTTGAGAAAGGAATTAGATGATATTGGTTTTGAAGATTATCTAATATGTCCTGTTTCAGCTTATGCAGGATGCTTAGCTAAAAAATATTTATATTGTGAGAAAATAGATGAAGATGAAAGTGATGAATTAGATCTTTATATTAGAAAATTCAGTAAAGATTATTATGATTTATCAATTTATTATGAAGATAAATATAGTGATATATTAGATTATCCATCTAGTATTTTAAATAAAGTTAAAACAGAAAAGTGTTTTAACTTACTTAAAAAATCTGGAATTTTAGGGCTAGAAAGAATTTTAGCTAATAAGTAATTTAGTAAAGGGGTTTTAAGAAATGAATGAAGTTTTTATTAAGTATAATCCATATAAATTGGAAACAGAAATAACTATAAATGGAAATCTTCCTAAAATGGATAGTAAGCTTAATGTAGGAAATACACGTCTTCAAGAGTGGATAGATGAACTTCCAGAAATACTAGTTGAAGAGTGTAATACTATGAATTTTAGGATTATTTTTCATGGAACTATACTAGACTATGAAGATTTGGTGTTAGTAGCGAAAAATGCTGAAGAAAAAGAGATATATATGGAATGTGAACATATTCCAGCTAAAGAAGTAGTTGATAAATATGATGCTATTGATGAAATATTTTATGAAATTGAAAATGGACCATTTGATGAATTAAGACAGCCTGATCTTAAAAAGGCTTTTCAACTAGCTAAAAGTAGTGAGTTTCCTGTAAATGTAGTAGCTACAATGAGTGCGGGAAAGTCTACACTTATAAATGCACTACTTAGACAAAAGCTTATGCCATCAAAGCAAGAAGCATGTACAGCTATTATTACGGAAATAAAAGATGCTAATAGAGAAAGTTTTTTCGCTCATGTATATGATTCAGAAGGATATGAAATGCAAACCCATGCAGAGTTGTCTCTAGATATAATGGAAAGTTTAAATAGTAATCCAGCAGTATCAAAAATTGAGGCAGAAGGAAATATTCCATTTGTATCATCAGATGATATTTCTTTGGTTCTTGTTGATACTCCAGGACCAAATAACTCAAGGGATCCTGAGCATAAAGCAGCTACATATAGAATGTTATCACAATCATCAAAAACTTTAGTTTTATATATATTAAATGCAACTCAGCTTGGAGTAAATGATGATAATGAACTTTTAAATAATGTTGCAGAAAGTATGAGTAAAGGTGGAAAACAATCAAGGGATCGTTTTATTTTTGTTGTTAATAAATTAGATGACTTTAAAAAAGGAGAAGATAGTGTTGAAGATGCACTAGATAAGGTAAGGTCATACTTAGAGGATAAAGGAATAGAAAATCCAAATGTTTTTCCAGCATCTGCTTTAACAGCATTAAACATTAGAACAGTACTAGAAGATATAGATATATCAAATATAGATATTGATGATATAGATGACGATGATGTTTATGAAATAATAGGGAAAATTAGAAAAATGAATAGAAATGAAGAGTTTCATTTTGAAAACTATGCTCCTCTTACACCTAGTACTAAAGGGAAGATAGAAGAAGCTTTAATTAGAGCCAAGACAAATAAAGATAAAAAAGAAGAGGCTTTAATACACACAGGAATTGTTCCTATAGAAATGGCTATTAGCACTTATGTTGAAAAGTATGCTAAAACAGCAAAAATAAAAAATATAGTTGATACTTTTAGTAAAAAACTAGAAAGTGCACGTTCATTTGAAAATGCTAGACAAGAAATTGCTGAAAATGAGGAAAAACACGAAGAAATTTTACAGCAAATAGAATCTATTAAAAAGAAAATGAAAAGTGCAGAGGAGGCTAAAAAGTTTAAACAAAATATTGACTCTATTAACTATGAAAAGGAAATATCAGATTTAAGTAACCAAATTGTTGTTGAAGGGCAAAAGAAAATAAGTGGTTACTTAGAAAAAGGTTATTCTAAAGTATCAAAAATGGAAGCAGAAGGATTATGTAGAGCTTTTGAAGCGTTTTCTGAAAGTCTTCAAGCTCAAGTTAAGGTAAAACTTGAAGAAATGGTTAGAAATACTATTGCTAAAAATGCAAATGATCTTCTTAATCAATATAAAAAGCGTATTTCAGATTTGTTAGATGATATAAATGTAGAAGGTATATCAATAAAACCAATTGATTTAATAAGTGGAGATATTAATGCTATAGTTCAAAGTGACTCTTTAATAAATAAGTTAACTGAAACAGAAAGAGTTAAAGTTGATGAAGTATGGGTAGAAAATACAAGTAAAAAATGGTGGCAATTCTGGAAAGAGAAAGGACACTATAAAAGTATTTATGCAGATAGAGAATATGTTGATTCAAGAGAGTTAGCACAACGTTTTTTTGCTCCTATACAAAAACAGCTTTTTGTAAGTGTTAAATCTGCAACTGAATATGCTAAAGAACAAACAGTAGCTATTAAGGTTCAATTTAATAAAAAGTTTGAGGAGTTAGATGAGGTTTTAAATAGTAAACTTCAAGAATTAGAGGTTTGTGCAGCAAGTAGTTCTGATATAGAAAAAACAATAAATGAAACTAAAGAAAGATTAAAGTGGCTTTCAAATATTCAAAATAAAATAGAAGCTATACTTGATATTTAGGGGGAGTAAAAATGGCATTAACTAAAGAGTTTATAGAAGCTGTTAATGAAAAAGATTTAATAATGGTTAAGATTATGTTGAAAGATGGAATAATAGTTGACCCTACAATGAAACTTTACAATGAAATGATAGAGTATGCAGAAAGTAGTATATTTGATTTATATGATAAACATGATGGAGAACAATTAGAGTATAATGAACAGCTTTGGAATAAAGGTTATATGGATATGCAAATGCTTAAGGTTGTTAATAATTTTTCTAAAGAAAGAGTAAATCTTTTAGTAAGTATATGTAAGCATTTATACAAAGACCGTGCGGATAAAATAAATCAGGATAGAAGTATAAATCAATCAAAGCCAGTTATTACACAAAAACAAGTTGGTATAGGGATAACGGTAGCTGGTGTAGGACTAGTAATTGCTGGAGCTGCTTTATCTAAAGCAGTAGTAGCAGGAGTAGGAGTAGCTGGGATTGTTGCAGGGGGCATAGCAATAGCTACTAGTAAATAAAGAGGTGATATAGTTTGAATAGTATAGAAAATAAAAATAATAGTTTGCTAGTTCCAAGACAGGAGAAGCTTTTAGATGATTTTAATATTGCTCTAAAGGCTGTAGATGATATTGTTTTAAAGAACTATATTACTAGCCTTAAGGATTTAGAGGTTGTACCACTAGATTCTAAAACTATTGAGCAAAATATATCTGATAATGTTAGATTTTTTAAAATAACAGAAATGGTTTATGAAAAAGATGAGTACTCTACATATAAGTTTGCAAGTGTTTTTAATGCTTTATCAACAGCTAACTGTGCAGTATTTATTATTATTGATAGCGACGGTAGTAAAACAGATTTTTATATGGGTATAAGATCTTTAAACTCAGATAGAACAACGAATTCTTTAAAGGAAACTTTAAAGAATTCCCTTATTGGTCAATTTCCAGGAATAAAGTCTAAGGATTATCTTTATGAGGATATGAAAAATGTTCTTGAAGGAATACATACAAGTAGAATATCTTCAGTTTCTTGTGTAGCTAATATAAAAGACTCTGATATTAAATCAAATCAATGCTTTATTCAAGGACTTGAAAAGTTAGCTTTATCAATGCAAGGAGAAAAATACACAGGTATAATTCTAGCAAACTCTACTCCACAAAATAAAATTAGTGACATTCGTAGAGAGTATGAAAACATTTATACACAGCTTTCTCCATTTGCAAGTTCTCAGGTAAGCTATGCAACTAATAGCTCACTTAATGTTTCAAAAGCTTATACAAGTGGAACATCTAAAGGAACAACTTACACAACTACAAAATCTACTTCAACAGGACAAACATCAAATTATGGGACAGGTACCTCTTCTTCTACTTCAAGTGAGTCTGGAGCTACTAAGGCAATTAAAGGACTTTCAGCAGTTTCAGGAATGCTTGGAGCAGCTTTAACTCCTTTAATTGGACCAGGGGGGTTAGTTATAGGAGGACTTGCTTCTGGGGCTTTAGGATTCCTTGGTACAGCTGTTCAAAAAACTGCAACTAATGGCACAACAACAAATAGTTCTAATAGTACAAGTAAAACTGATAATTTTGGAGTAAGTGATGGTATAAGTGAAAGTAGAAATGAAAGTAATACAAATACCAAGGGAATTCAGTCAGGAACATCTCAAAATATAACTTTGAATATACAAAATAAATCTATAGCAAATATTTTAGAAAGAATAGATACTCAATTAAATCGTTTAAATGAATTTGAAAGTTTAGGTATGTGGGAGTGTGCAGCATATTTTATGTCTGATAGTGGATATGTTGCAGATATAGCAGCTTCTACTTATAAAGCTTTAATGAGAGGAGAAAACTCAGGGGTAGAGGTTTCAGCTATAAATTCATGGGGAAGATTTGATGGCAAAAAAACAAAGTATATTGGTGAGTATGTAAAAAACTTTATTCACCCTGTATTTTCATATAAAAGTTTATCTGGAAATATACCTGTAACACCTTCTTCTATAGTAAGTGGAAATGAACTAGCAATACATATGGGCCTTCCAAGAAAGTCAGTTTGTGGATTCCCGGTAATAGAGCATGCTGATTTTGGAAAGGAAACCATTAATTATGATGGAGAGAGAACAACAGGTGGAATAAATCTTGGAAAAGTGTTTAATATGGGAAGTGAATGTAAAAATAGAGTAAGACTCGATAGAAATAGTCTGTCTATGCATACATTTATTTCAGGATCTACAGGTTCAGGTAAAAGTAATACAGTATATGAGATTTTAAGGCAGCTAGATGTTGTAGATATACCTTTTATGGTTATAGAACCTGCTAAGGGGGAGTATAAAAATATATTTGGAAATAGAGGAGATGTAGCTGTTTTAGGAACTAATCCAGCATATAGTGATCTTTTAAAGATTAATCCTTTTAAGTTTCCACCATCTATTCATATTCTAGAACATATAGATAGGCTTATTGAAATATTTAATGTTTGTTGGCCTATGTATGCTGCTATGCCTGCTGTTTTAAAAGATGCAGTGCTTCAGTCATATGAAGTATGTGGTTGGGATCTTGTTACTTCAGAAAATAGATATTCAAATGATTTATTCCCAACTTTTAATGATCTTCAAGCAGAACTTATTAATGTAATAGAAAATTCAGCATACTCAGAGGAATTAAAAAGTAACTATATAGGTTCTTTAGCTACTAGAGTAAAGTCACTAACAAATGGATTAAATGGACAAATTTTTTCTTGTGATGAAACAGATAATGAGTTGTTATTTAATAAAAACGTTATTATAGATTTAAGTAGAATAGGATCTTTAGAAACTAAGTCTCTTATTATGGGTATATTAGTTATGAGATTAAATGAACATAGAATAGCATATTCAAATGGTATGAATCTTCCTTTAAAGCATGTTACTGTTTTAGAAGAGGCACATAATATTTTGAAAAAGTCAGATTCTATTCAAGGGCCAGAAGGGTCTAATGTTTCAAGTAAGTCTGTTGAGATGCTTTCAAACTCTATTGCTGAAATGAGAACATATGGGGAAGGGTTCATTATTGTAGATCAATCACCAAGTGCTGTAGATATATCAGCTATTAGAAATACAAATGCAAAAATAATAATGAGGTTACCAGAGGAAAGTGATAGACGACTTGCTGGAAAGGCAGCTGCATTAAAGGATTCACAATTAGATGAAATATCAAAATTACCAAAAGGTGTAGCAGTAGTTTATCAAAATGATTGGTTAGAACCTGTTTTATGTAAAATTAAAAAGTTTGAAGGGGAAGAAGAAGCTTATATTTATAATAAAAAAGAAAAGTTTAAAAATATAGACTCTAAATTTAAAAAAGAGATTATTAATCTTTTGTTATGTGGGAGACTTGTTGAAAAAGTAGAAGTAGATATTGATTACTTAAGTGAAAATATAGATTATGCTAGTATATCTACAAAAAACAAAATAGGGTTACACTATATTATAGATGAATATAAAAAGAGCAAAAAACTTGATCTATGGAATGATAATAAATTCTCAGATCTTTCGGAAATTGTTACAAACCTACTAATAAATAAATCAACATTAGATTCTACTATTTTGAAAAATGAAAACTTAAAAGAATTAAACAGATCTTTAGAGAATTTAATTGATAAAGAAATACCTAACGCTTCAGATCAAATAAAGTTATCTATTTGTCAGTGCTTTATGAAAGAATTTTCTAAAGGGAATTCTAATAAATTAGAGGTTTACTCTATATGGTATGAAGATGTTAAGAATAGAGGTGTTTTGTAGTGGATGGTTTTTTTAAGTATTTTGAAAGTTTTAAAGCTGAAAATAGAATATTTGATATTATAAAAGAAGATAGAGAAAGAAATCCTATAAACATTAGAGAATTAGACAAGCCAATTGCTATAGAATCAGATAAAAATAAAGGCTGTCCTTTAGAAGGTAGTGGAGGAACATGGTCTGGAGAACGTGGTGATTCTAAGTGGATACCAAAAGGTGAAGAGATTCCAGGTAGATATAATCCAGATGATGTATCATGGAAAGATATACTTGAAAAATATGGTATAAGTTCTATAGAGTTTGAAGATGGAGAACCAAATTTTAATGAAATTTCTAAAGGAAATGTGGAAATAGATGATTTTACAGATTCAAGACGTAAAAACTTTACTCAAGCTGACGAAGCTCTAGCAAAAGAGAAAGGATGTTCTCCGGAAGAGGTTAAAAAGTGGCGTGAAGAAAATGGATATACATGGCATGAGTGTAAGGATCGTAAGACTATGCAAAAGGTACCTTCAGAAGTTCATAATAATATACCACATTCAGGAGGAATATCAGAGGCTAAAAAGGAAAACCAATAATTAAGTTAATAAATTAGGAGGCTAAGATAATGACTATAGTAGATTCTGTTTTTGGAGAAATGACTTATGATTACGGATGGACTAAAAAAGATAGTATAAGCTTTCTTGAAAAAGACTATTTAATTTGTTGTGTAGCATCTGCATATAAGCAGCAAGATATATTAGAAGTTCAAAGAGAAGCTTACTTAGATTATATTAAGAATAAATCTACATATGAAATTGAAATAGATAAGTTAATAAATAAGCATTTTGCTAGCTTTATTGATGAAACTCATATAAAAAATAGTATTACACCTAAAGAAATTGTATTTGATAGAGAAGGAAAGTTTGCTGTTTTGTGTGATTGTAGCTGGGATGAAGAAAAAGGTATAGCTATTGTATTATCACCATATATGAAAGTAGTTTCTCAAAATGAATTTCTATAAATAAAAATGAGGTGAATATACAAAGGATGGATTCAAAGTATAGTGTTTATAAAAGCTTTAGGCTTTTAAATATATATGAAAAGTTAAATAGGGGAGAAGTGGTTTTAAAATCAGATCTTTCTGAGGAATTTGGTGTATCAAATAAAACAATACAAAGAGATATAAGTGATTTAAGAGCTTATTTTTTAGAAAAAAATTATTCAGAGATAAAATATAATAAGGAAAAAGGTACATATTATCTAGAACATCTTGAGCGTCAATGGTTAACAAATCAAGAGGTGCTTATTTTATGTAAAATTTTACTTGAAAGTAGAGCATTGTGTAAAACAGAGTTAAAGTTAATTATAGATAAGCTTACTGATCAGGTGTTATCTAAAAATAAAAAAATAATTAAAAATATGATTAGTAATGAATATTTTAACTATGTCCCTTTAAAACATGGAAAAGAATTAATAGATATTATATGGGAAATAGCACAGTATATATATGAAAATGAGATAATATGTTTTAACTATAAAAGACAAGATTCTATAGTGAAAATGCATACTATTAAACCTGTTTCTATTATGTTTTCAGAATTTTATTTTTATCTTATAGGATTTGGAGCAGATGGGAAAAAAACATATCCAATAGTATATAGAGTAGATAGAATAGAAAATTTAAAAGGAACAAATGAAAAGTTTAATATTCCTTATCGTGATAGATTTGAAGAAGGTGAGTTTAGAAAAAGAGTTCAATTTATGTACCCTGGAGAATTACAAACTGTGAGATTTACATATAGTGGATACTCTATAGAAGCAGTTTTAGATAGACTTCCAACTGCTGTAGTAAAAAGTTGTGAAAATGGAATATACACTATAGAAGCA
Organism: Bacillota bacterium; assembly: GCA_023389275.1. Lineage (GTDB taxonomy): Bacteria > Bacillota > Clostridia > Clostridiales > Caloramatoraceae > Clostridium_AB. The sequence goes on along the minus strand of JAEWEN010000016.1, from coordinate 314 downwards.
GAGGTTTATGGAAATGGTATAGATATGTGGCTTAGAAGTCAAGGTAATATAGTAAAAAGATTGTAGATAAGTAATAGTTAAGGTATACACAAATTTTGTGTATACCTTTTTTAATTTTTAGTATTTATATTATAGTAATTCATGTAATAATTTGCTAATATAATATAGAATTTATTAGAAAATTGGGGGAGAGTTATGAAAAAGCTATTATTAATGCTAATGCTTGTTTTTTTAGTCGGATGTAGCAACGGGGTTTACGAAAAAGCTATGGAACAAGGAAAACTTGCTTTAGCAAATGGAGAGGTTGAAAAGGC
>JAEWEN010000079.1 GCA_023389275.1 Bacillota bacterium | reverse complement strand
GCATTATAAATGAAATATCTAATCTAGTAAATTTTAGACTTCCAAAATTTAAAAAAGACATAGACAAAATAAAAGATATACAGGTTTTATCTCCTATGAAAAAAGGAGAAGCAGGTGTTATACACTTAAACAATGCACTTCAAGAAATATTAAATCCTAAATCCCCACTAAAAGCTGAAAAAAAAGTAGGTGAATATATTTTAAGAGTTGGTGATAAAGTTATGCAAACTAAAAATAACTATCAACTAGAGTGGGAAGGTATAGGGGGAAATGAGGAAAAAGGTAGCGGTGTATTTAATGGAGATATTGGATATATAGAAAGTATAAACATAGAGGATAGTAAAGCATATATTGTATTTGATGAGGATAAAAAAGTAGAGTATGATTTTTCAAGTTTAGACGAAGTAGAACTTGCCTATGCTATAACAATTCACAAAAGCCAAGGAAGTGAATTTCCAATATGTATTATACCTGTTTTTTATGGACCTCCTATGCTTATGACAAGAAATCTTATATATACAGGTGTTACAAGAGCTAAGACATTTTTAGTTTTAATAGGATTAAAGCAAACATTAGGTTCAATGATAAAAAATAAAACTATAACCAAAAGATATTCATCACTTAAAAATAGAATTAAAGGTTTTTGTGATGTTATTAATTAAAGCTTAGGAGTGATGGTTTTGAATGTTGTAGTATATAGGGTGAAAGTTCAAGGTAGATATACTTATAATTATTCTTTAAATCCAGAAATAGATTATTTATATTTAAAAAGTACTTATAATATAAAAGAATTAGAAGTAATAACTCCTTTTATACCTTTTTATATAGGTAAATTTGCTTTGAAAATTATTAAAAAGGCATCATCGAAAATTAAGTTTATTGCATCCTTAGAGGATAGAAAAATAACTAGGGCTCTTAAAAGTTTAAACATAGAAAAAGTATCTAATAAAATTATTAAAGGAAATAGCTTTCCAAAAGAGAGTCAAATAAACTATGTATTAAATGCTATAGAAGACGGAATAATTACTATAGATTGTTTAAGAGAGAAAACTCAAATAAAAATAAATACTGAAAACTTATATGATGTTTTACAAGTTCTTTATTTAAAAAATAAAATAAAAATAAAACCTATTTATGGAAATGATAAGAAAAATAAATACTGTGATATATGTACTGAAGTTTGTGAAGAATGTTTTTTAGGGTATTCTTCAGCAGATGTTTTAATCTATAAGGAAGGAACTTTTAATGAAAAAGGAAGGAATAATATAGTTTACAAAAAATCTAGAATAAAAGAAGAATTAGTAGGATTTGTAGATTCTATATATCAATTTACTTTATCCAAAAATGATAATTTAGTAGTATCCTTTCCTCCAATAATGAAAGGTGTAGAACTTCTTTATGGAGCTATATATGAAACATTAAAATCATCTGGAAAAGTTATTTATATAACATCTAAGGAAAACGTGTTTTCAGTAAGGGATAATATAAAAAGTGTTATTGAAGGAGTAGACATCTATGTTTTTAACAAGGGACTAAGTTTTAAAAATATAGATATATTAATATGCTCATATGAAAGTATTCCAGAGTTTAGTGAAGACTTTGAACTTTGTATATTAGACGATAGAATATCATTTATTAATAAACCATACAATAACATATTCTTTTTATGTAAAAAAGCATTAAAGCAAAAAGGTAAATTTATAAATACAAGTGTTGTTCCATTAGAATATAAATTAAGATTTTTAAAAGGAAGTAGCATGGAAATAAAAATACCTCCTGTAAATATTAAAAATCCAATTCCTGAGCCAAAATTTATTATATCAAGATATATTGACGAAAAAACAGTTTATTTACCTGATATTAGTCTTGATATGCTTAAATGGTCTTTAAGAGAAAAATCTAAAATGATTATTTTTACTCCTAATAGTAGAATTTCTATACATCTTAAAAATTATTTATTAACAGTAGAAGAAATAAAAGAAAATATAGGAATTAGTAGTAGTAAAAATAGAGAGGATTATTATAGTTTTTTAAATGGAGAAAAAACCATACTTATAAGCTCTAACTATTTAGATGCATTAGAGCCTATTTATAATGTTAACGTTGTTGTTATGTATTCAGATTCTAAATCTTACACAGAAGATGTTCTTCTTTATATGTGTAATATGGCAAATGATCATACTAAAAAAACATTTAGAGAAGCTTTTTTTATTTCTAATACAGAATCTAAAAATATGTTAAACGCAAAGTCAATTATAAGGAGTATAAATAAATCGGCATGGGAAAATGGATATATTGGAAAATAAAATACTTATTTTCATGTTTTATAGATATTATATATAGTAGTGAAGAAACTTGTTATATATGTAAAGCTATTTTAGATGAGGAAAATTATATATGTAAAGATTGTTATATGTATTTACCACATTTGAAAAATACTACATTAGACTACAACATTCATTTAAAATCTGTATATTCTTTGTTTAGTTATGAAGAAAAAGTGAAAGAAATGATACATGATTTAAAATATAATAGAAAGCACCATTTATCTGATGTAATAGGAAGTATTATGGCAGATTTTATAAAACAAAATAATCTAAAAATAGACTATATAGTTCCTATTCCTATGCATAGTGAAAAAATAAAGGAAAGAGGATATAATCATTCATATTTAATAGCCAAAAAAATAGAAGAGATTTTAAATATAAAGGTTAAAAATTGTCTTATAAAAACTAGAAATACTAAAAGTCAAGTGTTGTTAAATAGACAAGAAAGATGGTATAATATTAAAGGTTCGATTAAGTCGAATTTTAAATATAAAGGTAAAAACATACTTTTAATAGATGATGTTGTAACTACAGGAGCAACAGCTTATTTTTCAGCTTTAGCTTTAAAGGGAAACAATGTTTCGCTTTTAACATTTGCAACATCTAAATAAAAATGTTAAAAAAGGCATATTTAAACTAGGTTTGTGGTTGAAAGTCGATGCTAGTCGCAGGCAAAACGATCCACGTAAGTTGAAAAAAGATTTCAATGAGCATGGTGCGGTATAGAAGTAAGACCTGCCGAAAACAAGATTTTCGAGAGAGGGAATAGTGAGAGGAATACCACCTTAGGCAAAACCTCCAGCAGGCGAGTGTGGGGTCAAAAACCAGGTCAACTAGTTTATATACTGCCTTTTTATTATTTTATCCACATTTATATTTGTTTTATATTGTCGATTTAAGTATAAAATTCAGATATTTACAGGTAATCCACAGGATATTAACTTCTAAAAGCTAATAATATCAATTTATACACAGTGTTACTAACATTATCCACAGATGTGATAATAACAATGTGGATAAGTGATATGTGGAAATGTCAATAATAGTATAACGATAAGAAAGTTAAAATTTATGAGGAAAACAAAGTAACAGCTATTATTTTCAGAAAAATTAAAACATTTGATAAAATCTAAACTTGCAGTAATATTATTTAAAGATTAAAATAATATTAACTAAAATACTAAATTTTAACTTAGCTTAATCCCTAAGCAAAATAGAAAGGGGTAGATACTATGAAATTCAAAATTGTAGGAAGAAATGTAGAGGTAACAAATGCTCTAAAAGACTCAGTGGAAAGAAAACTTGGAAGATTAGAGAAGTACTTTGATTCTAACTCTGAGGCTAAAGTAACACTATCTGTTGAAAAAAATAGACAAATAATAGAAGTTACAATACCTACTAATGGAGTTATAATAAGAGGAGAAGAAACAACCCCTGATATGTATTCATCAATTGATTTGGTTGTGGATAAAATAGAAAGACAAATAATTAAACATAAAGATAAAATAGAAAAAAGAGGAGATTTTAAGCAAAGCTTACGTTTTGCTGAAATACCTACAGAAGATAATGAAGATAACAATAAAGTAGTAAAGGTTAAAAGATTCTCTTTAAAACCAATGGATGAAGAAGAAGCACAACTTCAAATGGATCTTTTAGGACATAACTTTTTCGTATTTAGAAATAGCGAAACAGATGAAGTAAATGTTCTTTATAAAAGAAAAGATGGAAATTACGGTTTAATAGAACCAGAATTTTAATAAAAAAGGGATAGATAATCTATCCCTTTTTATTTATGTTTAAATTTACTTACTAGGTCATTTAGAAAACTAGATAGAGTATTAAGCTCTTCACTAACTGCAAATGTTTCCTCTGCATTAGCTGAATTGTTTGAAACAACTTCAGATATTTGCTCTATTCCAGTTGAAAGTTCATTTAAAGACTGTGATTGGTCTTTATTAACATTTAAAATTTCATTTAAAATATTAACCATTTTTTCAGATGAAGATACTATTTCACTTAAACTGTTAGAGGTTAAGGAAGCTATATGATTTCCTCTTTCAAGTTTTAGTTTATTATCATTTATTAAGTCAGATATTTGCTTAACAGTTTCAGAGGATTTTATAGCTAAATTTTTCACTTCATTTGCTACAACAGCAAATCCCCTTCCAGCATCTCCAGCTCTTGCTGCTTCTATTGATGCATTAAGTGCTAAAAGATTAGTTTGTTCAGCTATTTCTATAATAATATCAACAATAGCTTCTATTTTATTACTAGAGTTATTTATATCCTCCATAGAAGTAATCATTTCTTTCATATGCTCACTACTTATATTAGCTTTTTCCTTAGCCTCTAGAGAAAACTCTACAGCGTTTTTAGAATATGATGTATTTTCATTTATTTGATTTAATATGTTTTGTATAGAAAATGAAAATTCCTCTATACTACTTGCCTGCTCATTAGCTCCATTTGCCAGTTCTTTAGAGCCTTCTGCCATACTACTAGCGCTTATAGAAACCTGCCCTGATGTTTCAGAAATATTTTTTATCATATTATTTAAAGATTCTATAATTTGAGCCATTGAATTTTCAATAGACTTAAAGTCACCTTTATATTCACAATTAATATTAAGATCTAAATTTCCATTAGCAATATTTTCGAGTATATATGATATTTCATTAATATACTCTTTTAAGTTTACAGAGATTTTTAAAAATGCATTAGAAATTAACCCAATTTCATCATTAGCATTAGTATTTAGATTTAAATCTATATCTATATTTCCATTTGAAATACTATTAGCTGCATCTACTATTGATTTAACAGGTAAAAGGCTTTTAGTTAATATTTTTTTACATACAAATAAAACACTAAATAAACTTATTACACATATGACTATTAAAATAACACTTGTTTTCAAAGAACCTTTTATAATATCAAATTTTTCAATAGATACAACTGATGACCAATAATCTCCTGTTGAACCTGCTTTTATTGGTATAAAAAATTCCTCTGTATTTCTATTAGTTTTTATAGATTTATTTTTAGCTATAAATAATTTGCCAGATGATATATTACTTTGCAATTCATTTAAATTTAATTTTTTAGATGAAATAGTTTTACCTACAAGATCATTATTAAATTGGTTATAAACATAAATAGAGTTATTAGTTAATATATAGGAATTTAAACTACTAAATCTATTTTCAGATTTTATTTTACTAAAAAATCTACTATCAATATCTACTAAAGCAGTACCTATAAACTTTCCACTGCTTTTTATAGGATAGCTTAAAGTTATCATCCATACTTTCTCATTGTTAGGTAGTGTGCCTATATATGGTTTTGAACATACTATTTTATTTAATTCCTTAGCTTTAGAATAATATTCTTTTTTAGAATATGTTTCATAATTACCTAAATCAGAAAATTTAATACTTGAATTATCTTTAAAACCATAAAAAGATAAGCCATCTTTAGTATCATTAAATGCAGATGGTTCAAAAGTAACACCAAGACCAAAAATTTCTTCTTTAGACGATAAAAAGTTATTAATTTGAAAGTCAATATAGTTTTTAGTTATATTTCTATCTTGATTAATATTTTGTTCAATATATTTTCCTATATTTGTTACTATACTTTCTCCATCTAGTAATATATTTTCTATTTTACTAGCGTTATTTTTAGCTAAAAGTATAATTTCTTCTTTAGTTGACTTTACCATTGAATTACTGGTTATAAAATATGTACTTAAAATTATTACTGAAAATATAATTACCAGTATAAGTCCAATTGTATTAGATAATTTTTTTGATAATGATGATTGATTTAAAAATGATTTTAGTATTTTCATTTTTTTCCCCCTAAACACTATAATAAAATACGATTAGATTATAATATTTTAGGGAAAAATATCAAAAAATGTAATAAAACATAGTAAAATGGGATATAAATATTGTAATTTAAGAATTTTTGAAATAATTAATTAAAAACCTAACATATATCACAATATATTCAAAAAAATGGATACCTCATTGATAATATATTGCTATAATGCTATAATAACTAGTATTGTAAAATAAAATAATTACAGTTTGAAACGTTAAAGAGGGTGTATATATGAACATATTTCGTAAGTTATTTGGATCTTATAGTGATAAAGAAGTAAAGAGACTACAACCAATAGTTAATAAAATAGAATCATATGAAGAAGTTATGAGTAAATTATCAGATGATGAGCTTAAGGGCAAAACAGCTGAGTTTAAAGAAAGACTTTCTGCTGGAGAGTCTTTAGATGATATATTACCAGAGGCTTTTGCAGTTGTGCGTGAAGCAGGGTACAGAGTACATAAAATGAAGCATTATAGAGTTCAGCTTATAGGTGGTATAGTTCTTCACCAAGGAAGAATTGCTGAAATGAGAACTGGTGAAGGTAAAACTTTAGTTGCAACACTTGCTGCATACTTAAATGCCTTATCTGGAAAAGGTGTTCATGTTGTTACAGTAAACGACTACCTAGCTAAACGTGATGCTGAGGAAATGGGTCAAATATATGAGTTTTTAGGTCTTACTGTAGGTGTTATAGTACACGGACTTGATGCAGAGGAAAGAAGAGCTGCTTATAATGCAGACATTACATACGGAACAAATAATGAGTTTGGTTTTGACTATCTTCGTGATAACATGGTTATTTATAAAGAAGAAAGAGTTCAAAGACCTCTTAACTTTGCTATAGTAGACGAGGTTGACTCTATACTTATAGACGAAGCAAGAACACCTCTTATAATATCAGGTGAAGGAGATAAATCTACTCACCTTTATAGTGTTGCAGATAATTTTGTAAAAACACTTAAAAAAGAAGATGATTTTACAGTTGATGAAAAGCAAAGAGCAGTTTTATTAACAGCTCAAGGTGTAGAGAAAGCAGAAAAATTCTTTAAATTAGATAACTATGGTGATACAGATAATATGGAAATTCAGCACCATGTTATACAGGCTTTAAAAGCAAATAATTTAATGCAAAGAGACATAGATTATGTTGTTCGTGATGGAGAAATTATAATAGTTGATGAGTTTACAGGAAGACTTATGGATGGAAGACGTTATAGTGATGGACTTCATCAAGCTATAGAAGCTAAAGAAGGGGTTAAAATAGAAAGAGAATCTAAAACCCTTGCTACTATAACATTCCAAAACTATTTTAGAATATATAAAAAAATATCAGGTATGACAGGTACTGCTGAAACAGAAGAAGCAGAATTTAGAGAAATATATGGTTTAGATGTAGTTGTTATCCCAACTAATAAACCAGTACAAAGATTAGACTATCCAGATGTTGTATACAAAACTGAAAAAGCTAAATTTAATGCTATTGTTGAAGATATAGTAGAGATTCACAAAACAGGTCAACCAATGCTTGTTGGTACAATAAGTATTGAAAAATCTGAGCTTTTATCAAGTATGCTTAAAAGAAAAGGTATACCACATCAAGTTCTTAATGCTAAACACCATGAAAGAGAAGCTGAGATTATATCACATGCAGGAGAAAAAGGCATGGTAACTATAGCTACTAACATGGCTGGACGTGGTACAGATATTAAGCTTTCAGAAGGTGTTGAAGAAGTTGGTGGACTTTTAATTGTAGGTACTGAAAGACATGAATCTAGAAGGATTGATAACCAGTTAAGAGGACGTGCAGGACGTCAAGGTGATAGAGGAGGATCTAAATTCTATATATCACTTGAAGACGATTTAATGAGACTGTTTGGTTCTGAGAGAATTCAAGCTGTTACAGAAAAACTTGGTCTTGGTGACGATGATCCAATAGAAAGTAAAATGGTTTCAAATGCTATAGAGCAGGCTCAAAGAAGAGTTGAAGGAAATAACTTTGAAGTGAGAAAAAATGTACTACAATATGATAATGTTATGAACAAACAAAGACAGATTATATATGCTCAAAGAAGTCAAGTTCTTGAAGGGGAAAACCTTAAAGATCATATAACTAGTATGATAGATGACATTATAGTAGCTGCAGTTGAATCTCATATAACAGAAAATGAGGATCAATGGGATATAGAGGCTTTAGTTAGATATATAGATGATATAGCAGGAGTAAGTGTAATATCAGTTGAAGAAGCAGAAAAACTTGCTAAAGAAGAAATGATAGATACTATTAAAGAAAAAATGCATGCTATATACTTAGAAAAAGAAAATGAAATAGGAGAAGACTTAAGAGAAATAGAAAGAGTTATTCTTCTTCGTGTAGTTGATACTAAGTGGATGGATCACATAGATGCTATGGATAAACTAAAACAAGGTATAGGACTTCGTGCATATAGACAAAAAGACCCTGCTGTTGAATACAGATTTGAGGGTATGAATATGTTTGAAGAAATGGTATTTAACATTAAAGAAGATACTATAAAATACCTTTATAGAGTTCAAGCAGAAAAGAAAATTGAAAGAGAAAGAGTAGCAGAAGCTACATCAGCTAGTCATGGTTCAGAAGATGTTAAAAAAGAGCCTAGAAAGGTAGCAGATAAAACAGGAAGAAATGATGACTGTCCATGTGGAAGTGGTAAAAAATATAAAAACTGCTGTGGAAAGTTTAAATAAAAAATAGTTTGCCTTGTGCAAACTATTTTTTTACACTTGTTTGTAAACATATAGGTATTTTATTATAATAAATAAGTCAAGCCTATTAAAAAAGGAGATGATTTTTTGCATATACAATTAGAAGAGCACTATAGCGAAATCCCATTTATTAGGGAAACTTTAAAAGAAATGAGGGCTTCACTTTGACATTGATAGCTTAAAACTAAAAATACAGGAAATGGATGCTATAACACAAAATCCTGATTTTTGGGATAATCCTCAAAAAGCTCAAGAAGTTTTACAAGAATTAAAGACTTTAAAAGATAAGGTTTTAGAATATGAGTCTATTGAAAATAGATTAGAGGATTTTGAGATGCTTATTGAAATATCAGATGAGGAAGATGATTTGTCCTCTATACAAGAAATTAGAAGCGAAAGAAAAATGTTAGAAGATGAAATAGAAAAATTAAAAATAAAAACTCTTCTTTCAGGTGAATACGATAGAAACAATGCAATACTTACTATACATGCAGGGGCAGGTGGAACAGAGGCTTGTGATTGGGCTGAAATGGTTCTTAGAATGTATACTAGATGGGCAGAGAAAAAAGGTTTTTCTGTTAGTATAGTTGATTTTTTACCTGGAGATGAAATAGGAGTAAAGTCAGCTACTCTTGAAATAAAAGGAGAGTATGCATATGGATACTTAAAATCAGAAAAAGGTGTTCATAGATTAGTTAGAATTTCTCCATTTGATTCAGCAGGAAAAAGACATACATCTTTTTTATCTATAGAAGTTTTACCTGAAATAACACAGGCACAGGATATAGAAATAAAATCTGAGGATATGAAAATAGATACATATAGAGCAGGTGGTGCTGGGGGACAGCATGTTAATAAAACAGAATCTGCTATTAGAATAACTCATATACCAACAGGTATAGTTGTTCAGTGTCAAAACCAAAGATCTCAGCATTCTAACAAAGACTCTGCATTAAAAATGCTAAAGTCTAAGCTAATAGAGCTTAAGGAAAGAGAGCATAAAGAAAAAATAGAGGATCTTTCAGGTGATCATAGTCAAATAGGATGGGGATCGCAAATAAGATCCTATGTATTTCAGCCATATACTATGGTTAAAGATCATAGAACAAACAAGGAAGTTGGAAATATATCATCTGTAATAGATGGAGATTTAGATCCTTTTATAATAGAGTATTTAAAACATAATATAAAATAGAATATTTGAATTATAAGAATTCGTCTAAGTGTGGTATTATATTATTAAATAAATAAATTTATAAAATATTTAATAAATATTAACAAAATATAAAATAAGTTTACAAATTAATAATATTTTAAAACACATTTTGGAGGGTTGTAGTAATGGAGCCTTTATTAATTGTAGGTTTAAGTGGTGTTGTACTTACAATGTTTATAAATTTATCATTTAAGTGCCTAAGAAAATCAAAAAACCTAGAGTTAGCAGGTAAAAAAATTTATACAATAAGAAAAACAATTCCATACTTTCAAGGGATAAATGCTGTATTATTTATTATTATAGTTTTAACAGCATATTCATATGCAGATTTGAATTTATTTAGTAACGCTGTAAACCAAGATAAAACAAGTTTATTTAATCATGAAGATATATTTATGAAGTGGGTATTTGTATTTTATATAATAACTGTGATTATTATGTTTATTAATTTTACTCTTTCTCTTATGCTTCAAAATGAATTATGTGAAAATGGAATAATAACACTAAAGGGTAGATATACAGATTGGTCTTCTATTACAGGAATAGAAGAAAGAGATGGAATATTAAGGTTTAAAAAAGAAATTGACCTATATATAAACGGAAGATATTTTGACACTATAAAATTAAATACTAAAGATTACAACAAGGTAATTGCAATAATTAAAAGTAAAGTTAATTTTATAGATGAGGAATATTCTTTGACTCAATAAAAAAGCTAGAAGTATAAGTAGTTTATACTTCTAGCTTTTTTTATAAAATATTTTTAATCATTAAATAGCTTTGGTTATATATTCTAAAGCCAGAATTTAAAAAGAATAAAAGGTCATCTTCTTTTTTACAATCTGTAAAAATAAATGTTATTCCTTTTTTAATTAAAAAATTTGATAGGTCTTGAACAATAGCATCTTTAACATTAGATTCACTATGCTTATCTTCAATAACTATTTTAATTAAATAACCATATAAAACAGAGGAATTGATTTTAAAATTATAATAACCAATACATTCTCCATTTTTAAAGCAAAGTCTTGTGTATACCTTATTATCCAGTGAAGATATTATATCTATATCTTTAACAAAGCTAAATCCATATACTTTTTTATGAATGTTTTTAATATCTTCTTCATATTTTGAACAATAGTTTTCAAAAGTATAGTCATAATCTCCTTCTCTTACTGTTAAAAGAAGTCTATAAAGTTTGTGAACTTCGTGTTTTTCATAAAAACCAAGTTCAGTAAAGTTATCAGATGTTTTTTTTTCAATATTTGCAATATAAATTTTATCTTTTAGTTTATCACATAAAAGCTGACACATATCAAGAAGTTCTAAGTGGTTTTTAGAAAAATGCTTTATTAAAACACCATCTGCATATTTAACAGGGTATGAAAATGATATAGGATTTAAATCACTTATAGTAAATAAACCTTCTTTAAATACACCTTTCAGCTCATCGTAATTTAAAACACTATCCCTAAGTTTTTTAGTAATTCTTCTAAAGTCAATTTCTTCTGCGAAACGAGCCATTATAATCATCCTTTTCTTCTTAGATATAGCAATAAATTTAGAAATAATAATGTTATAAATGATAAAAGAATGTAAGTAGAGTAGAAGTTGAGCTTTGACGAATTAGTGTGAATGTTGAAACTTTTATCATCTATTATATCATTATATGTAAGAAAGGATTTTAGTGTATAAAAAACATCAATAATTTTTTCTTCATTTATATTTTCTATTGTATCAAGTGGAGTATGTATTTTATCCATATCATCATGTATTAAGGTAACTGCATCTACACCAACGCTTTCAAATGAAGCATGATCACTATTAGATTCTAAAAGCTTAGATGATTTTATATTATTTTTTTTCATTAAGTTTAAAACTTCTTTTGAAAGTGAGTTATCATTACTACTTAAAACAGAAAGAGGTATATTTTTTGTTGTTCCTACCATATCAAAATTAATAACCTTAGACTTTTTAATATTTACTAAAGAATTAGATGCAAAGTACTCTGATCCTAAAAGACCTACTTCTTCTGCATCAAATGCTGCAATAATAATATCTCTTTTAGGATTTGAATTTTTTAAAATTTTAGCAGCTTCCATTAAAAAGGATATTCCTGAGGCATTATCTAATGCACCTGGATAAATTACATTGTCTATATCAAATCCAACATGGTCATAGTGTGCAGAAAGAACAATAGGTGGCTTTAAGCTATCCTTTCCTTTTATAACTCCTAAAATGTTTTCTCCATAAATATTTTTATTTTCAATTCCTGTTTTAATCTCAAAGGTTGCACCTGTTTTTAAAAGAGTAGGAATTTCCTTTGAAACTTTGCTGTTAACCATAATTTTTATAAGACCTTTATCATAGCTTTTTTGTAGTTTATAAGGAGTTCTAAACCTAAAAAAGTCATTTCCTGTGTATATACATGCTTTAAAATCATTTGAAATTAAAATATCATCTAAAATATAGTCATTTTCAGATTCGCCAATCATATTTTGATTAAAAAATAAAATTGGGGATTTTTCGCCTATACTTGTTGAAACACTTCCTTTTACAGTTCCTTTAGATGACATACCAAAAGGAACTTCTTTAAAATCCTTTCCATATAAATATTCTTTGAATAAATTTCCTCTAGCATCATATGCTTTAAAAGAAATATCACCTGTTATATGAACATTATTTAAGGGAAATTTTTGTACATAGTCATTTGAATTTGAAAGTGGAGATATATTATTTTTTTTAAATTCCTTTTGTATGTATTTAGATGCTTTTTTGGCACCAATATCTCCAGTAAGTCTTCCCTTATATTCAGATGAGGTAAATGTATTTATATGATTTAAAAAGTTTTTAGGATTAAAATAAGGATTATTTAATGTAACAATAAAGTATATTAATACAGTTACACCACAAATAAAAGTAGCTATGGCTTCCTTATATTTAGTCATTATAATCACCTCATTTAAATATATTAGTAAGTATAAAATAATATTCACTTATAAAATTTGAATTAAGTTAATGATATTGAATTTTCATCATAAAATAAAATATGAACTAATTTTTTAGTGAAAGAGGTGAATGAATTTGGGTGATGATAATCGTGATTTAGATTACGAAATAAATAACCTACTTGATAAAATATCTAAAGCCTCAAGAAAAGTTGATCATTCTCTTGGTAATATAGATGATGAGTTTGAAGAATATGTATCTAAAGGTTGTGAACATACACTAAGAGGGGGAAGGTTTGTAACTAGTACTTGTGATAGCTGTGGAAAAAAAAGAGTAATAGCTAGAGCTTGGAAAAAAGTATGTAATATTAGATATATTCCTCCATATGTAGATGAAGACTGTAGAGACTTTAAACTTGCACTTATTATAGAAAAAATAGATAGCAAAATAGTAGAGAAGGTATTTAAGTTTTTAATATTTAGGGTTAGTATACAAGAAGTTGTAGAATGTATAGAAGATCCTGAATGGCAAAAACAAGCTGAGAGTATTTTAAGGGCAAATGGATATTACAATTTTGTAAGACAAGAATTTGGTGAATTTAATAAAGAAGAAATAAGTCAATTATTATTTGACGTAAACTTTTGTTATTTTGATTATCAAAATAGAAGAACACTTACAGATTCAGAATGTATTACTATGCTTAAGTATTACATAGTTTATGTACTTAGAGACAAAATAAAAGAAAGTATAGTGAAAATAGCTGAGCTTATAGAACTTGATTTAGAGTATAAAATAGCAGTTATAGAAGGTGAGATAAAATACATTATAAAGTGTTTATTAGAACAGCTTGTTATAACACCTTTTGATGGAAATGGTAACTATACTATTACAAGTTTTAATAAAGTAGGAAGTTTATCTGCACTTCTTGAAATATTTAATGGAATAAATGCAGGAAGACATGATCAGAGAAATGATTTTAAGCATACAAGGGATACAATATATAAATATGAAAAGGTTTTAAGAACATCATTTGACTTTTTAAATAGAAAAATAAAAGAAATTGAATGTTTATATAATCAAAGAAGCTTTATTGTTGGTATTACAGGAATATGTGATAGAAGTCAATTTGAAGAGGACACACCTGACATTATAGTTCCACCACAACCAGTTATAATTTTAAACCCTAAAGATGGATCTAATAAAATCTAACAATATTTATTGTTGTAATTAAACTAGTTTTAATATAAACTAAATAAGGAACATATTAAGATTCGAGGTGTTTGTTAATTATGGAAGAAGGGCCTAGTCAAAGGTTAAAAACTGAATAGGTTCTATCCTAGATACTTCCTAGTCTAGGATAGGACTAGGAAGGGGTGTTTAAAGATGCTACAAATCTTTAAAACTGTTGAAAACTCTACATCAGAAATAAACGAAATTGTAAATGGATGCTGGATTAATCTTAAAAATCCAACAGAAGAAGAGTTAAACAGGGTGTCAAAAGAAACAGGATTTTATATGGATTTTTTAAAAGCAGCACTAGATGAGGAGGAAACATCAAGACTTGATGTTGAAGATGGTCAACACCTAGTTATTGTAGATATACCTTTTATGGATGTTGAAAATAACTCAGTACAATATCAAACTATACCACTTGGAATAGTTTTAAATGACCATTATATAGTAACAGTGTGCTTAAGAGATAGTAGAATAATTGAGGACTTTATGCATAAAAAGGTTAAAAACTTTTATACATTTAAAAAGTCTAGGTTTATACTACAGATTCTTCTAAGAATAGCTACATACTACTTAAGTTATCTAAGACAAATAGATAAAACAAGTAATGTAATAG
Source organism: Bacillota bacterium (assembly GCA_023389275.1). Taxonomy (GTDB): domain Bacteria; phylum Bacillota; class Clostridia; order Clostridiales; family Caloramatoraceae; genus Clostridium_AB. Next base: position 8,608 of record JAEWEN010000079.1, on the reverse strand, counting down.
AATCAAGACTTCATAGATCTATGAAAAATAAGGAGCTTATACAGCTTTTATCACTAGAAAAAAGTTTGGTGTATTTTTCAACTTCACTGAGACAAAATGAAGTGACCCTTGAAAAAATGTTAAAGCTTAGTATAATGCAAAAATATCCTGAGGATCAAGATGTTCTTGAGGATGTTATAGTTGAGAATAAACAGGCTATAGAAATGGCTGGAATATATAGTAACATATTAACAGGTACAATGGATGCTTTTGCATCAATTATATCTAACAATCTAAACATAGTAATGAAGTTTTTAGCTTCAATTACTATTATAATGACAATACCAAATATTATATCAAGTATATATGGAATGAACTTTCATTGGATGCCAATGCTATCAAACCCATATGGATTCTTTATAATACTAGGTATTATGGGTGCATGCTGCGGACTTGTTGCATGGATTCTTTGGAAAAAAGATATGTTTTAAGCTAAAGGTAATTACCTTTAGCTTTTTTTATAACCTTTAAAGGGGGAATGGTAACTTTTATCTAATATAGATAGAAGTTATGTTTTTTATATTCTATAATAAATACTATACATAACATAAGTAATTTTAAAATTTATTAGGAGGTCCTATGAATATAATAGAGATTTTATCACAGGAATTAAATATTTCCTTAAAACAAATAGAAAGTACAGTAGGCTTAATTGATGAGGGAAATACTATTCCTTTTATTGCAAGATATAGAAAAGAAGTTACTGGTGGACTTGATGATACAACACTTAGAAACTTAAATGATAGACTAAATTACCTTAGAAGTCTTAAGGAAAGAAAAGAAGAGGTTTTAAGACTTATAGAAGAAGGTGGAAACCTAACAGAGGATATTGTTAAATCCCTTGAAAGTGCTAAAACAATTACAGAAGTTGATGATATATATAGACCATTTAGACCTAAAAAAAGAACTAGAGCAACAATTGCTAAGGAAAAAGGATTAGAAGAGCTTTCAAATATAATTTTAGATCAGGAATTTACTTTTTCACTAAACGAAAAAGCTAAAGAGTTTATAAGTGAGGAAAAGGAAGTTAATTCAAAGGAAGATGCTATAAAATATGCATGTGATATTATAGCAGAGAAAATATCAGATAATGCAGACTTTAGAAAAAGAATTAGAAACTTAACATTTATAAATGGACTTATTGAAACTAAAGCCTTAAACGAAAATCCTACATATAAAATGTATTATGAATATAGTGAGGAAGTTAGAAAAATACCAGGTCATAGAATACTTGCTATAAATAGAGGAGAAAAAGAAGGCGTTTTATCAGTTAAAATTATAGCACCAGAGGATAAAATACTTTTAATGCTTGAAAAGGAAATAATAAAAAGAGATGGTGAAGAAACACTTATTCTTAAAGAAACAATAAAAGATGCATATACAAGACTTATTTCTCCATCAATTGAAAGAGAAATAAGAAATGAGCTTAAAGAAGTAGCAGAAGAAGGAGCTATTAAGGTTTTTTCTGAAAATCTAAAGTCTCTTTTAATGCAATCTCCTGTTAAAGGTAAAGTTGTTATGGGATTTGACCCAGGTTTTAGAACAGGATGTAAAATAGCTGTTGTTGATGAAACAGGTAAGGTTATAGATACATCTGTTGCATATGTAACTGATGGTTCTTCAGAAAAGAAAAAAGCTGAAAGCAAGAAAAACTTAAAGAAAATGATTTTAGAAAATGGTGTTGAAATAATTTCCCTTGGAAATGGAACAGCATCAAGGGAGTCTGAAATGATTTTAAGTGAAATAATTAAGGAAATAGAAAAAGAAGAAGGTATAAAGCTTTACTATGTTGTAGTATCAGAAGCTGGAGCATCTGTATACTCTGCATCAGAGCTTGCTGCTAAAGAATTTCCTAATATGGATGTATCTTTAAGAGGTGCAGTATCTATTGGAAGAAGACTTCAAGATCCTTTAGCTGAACTTGTAAAAATAGATCCAAAATCAATTGGAGTTGGTCAGTATCAACATGATGTTGCTCAAAAAAGGCTAGATGAAGCATTAGGAGGAGTTGTTGAAAACTGTGTAAATACAGTTGGAGTTGACCTAAATACAGCGTCTTCAGAGCTTTTAAGCCATATAGCAGGTATAACAAACTCAACTGCTAAAAACATTGTTGAATATAGAGAAGAAAAAGGAAAGTTTAAATCTAGAAAAGAGCTTTTAGAGGTTAAAAGACTTGGAGAAAAAGCATTTAAACAATGTGCAGGATTTTTAAGAATAAGTGAAAGTAGTGAGTTTTTAGATAACACATCTGTACACCCAGAATCATATGATGGTGCAAGAAAAATAATAGACATTTTAGGATATGATAAGAAAAATACTTTAAACTTTAGTGATATAGAAGAAAGAGCAAAATCATATGGAATAGAAAAACTTTCAAGTGACTCAGGTGTTGGAGAAATGACTTTACTTGATATTTTAAAGGAAATACAAAAGCCAGGTAGAGATGTTAGAGAGTCTTTAGAAGGACCTGTTTTTATGTCAAATGTTTTAGAAATTGAGGATTTAAAAGTAGGTATGATTGTAAAAGGTACTGTTAGAAATGTTGCTGATTTTGGAGCATTTGTAGATATTGGAGTACACCAAGATGGACTTGTTCATATAAGTGAAATGTCAAATAAAAGAGTAAATCATCCACTAGATGTTTTAAAGGTTTCAGATGTTATAGATGTTAAAGTAATAGATGTTGACCTTGAGAGAAAAAGAATAGCACTTTCAATGAAAAATTTATAGTTTAAAGGAGGAAAAACATTGGCAGCTCTTCTTATTAAATCAGGAAAAGTAATTACAATGGATGGCAGAGATTATGAAAAAGCAGATATATTAATTGAAGATGGTAAAATAATGGATATTAGAGAAGAGATTAATATAAACTGTGACACAATAGATGCTAAAGGCTTAACTGTTTTACCTGGGTTTATAGAGGCACATAGTCATATAGGCATAGAAGAGCCTAACAATGAAAATCCAGGAAACCTAAATGAATTATCATCACCTATAACACCATATTTAAATGCTTTAGATGGTGTAAACTACTTTGATGAAAGTTTTGAAAATGCACTTAAAAATGGTATAACAACTATAGCTACAGGACCTGGAAGTGCAAATGTTATAGGTGGAACATTTAGTATTCTTAAAACATATGGAAAGTGCTTAGACAAAATAGTTAAAGAAAAATCATCTATGAAAGCTGCACTTGGAGATAATCCTAAAAGAATATATTCATCTAAAGGTAAAGCTCCTTTTACTAAAATGGGAATAGCTTCAATGCTTAAAGATACTTTAAATAGTACTATAGCTTATAAAAATAAAAAGTCTCTTAAGGAGAGTAAAAAAGAGTTTTTTGAAGAAAATAAAACATATGAAGAAATGATTCCTGTTATAGATGGGAAAATGCCACTATCTATTCATGCTCATAGAGCAGATGACATAGCACTTGCAATTAAAGTAGCTAATGAATATAAAATAAATGTTCAGATTTTACATGTAACAGAAGGATTAAAGCTTATAGATGAAATAAAAGAGCAAAATATACCTTGTATAATAGGACCTTTAATGAGCTTTTCTAAAAAAGTAGAAACAAGAAATAAAGATTATTCTATAGGAAGAGAGTTTTCGAAAAAAGGAATACTAACTGCTATAACAACAGATCATCCTGTTGTTCCAATAGAATATCTTACAATATCTGCAGCACTTTGTGTTAAAGAAGGAATGGATTATATGGAAGCTTTAAAAGCTATTACAATAAATCCTGCAAAAATTCTTGGAATTGACAGAAAAGTAGGCTCAATAGAGGTAGGAAAAGATGCTGATATAGTAATTATAGAAGGGAAACCTTTAGAAGTTATGAGTAAAGTAAGGTATGTAGTAGGTAAGGGAAAACTAGTTTATAAACTAAAATAAAAAGGGAGTAATTAAATTGGAAAGTAGTAAGCTTCTTATAAAAAATGGAAAAATAATTACAGTATCAGGAGAAGTAATTGAAAAAGGCGATATTCTTATAAAAAACGGCAAAATAGCAGATATAGGATTAGACATAAATGAAAAAGACTGTAATGTAATAGACGCCAGGGGACTTGTAGTAACGCCAGGGCTTATAGATGCTCATTGTCATTTAGGTATGTTTGAAGACTCTGTTGGTGATGTTGGAAATGATGCTAATGAGTCAACAGACCCTATAACTCCTCATTTAAGAGCAATAGATGGTATAAATCCTATGGATAGATATTTTAAGGAAGCTCTATCAGGAGGGGTTACTACAGTATGTACAGGGCCTGGAAGTAGTAACATACTAGCAGGCAGCTTTACTATAATAAAAACCTATGGTAAAAGAATAGATAAAATGATTTTAAAAGAAAGCTGTGCTATAAAAGCAGCTTTTGGTGAAAACCCTAAATCAAATTTTGGAGGAAAAGGGCAAGCTCCAAAAACTAGAATGGCAATAGCTTCAATGCTTCGTGAAACTCTTTACGGGGCTAAGGATTATCTTTATAGAAAAGAAAATGCTAAAAAAGGTGAGCATGTAGAATACAATATAAAATATGAAAGTTTAATACCTCTTTTAAAAAGAGAAATACCATTAAAGGTACATGCTCATAGAGCAGATGATATATTTACTGCAATTAGAATAATAAAAGAGTTTAACCTAAAAGCTACACTAGATCATTGTACAGAGGGACATTTAATAGCAGATGAGCTTTTAGAAGAAGGATTTAATATTATAGCAGGACCTGCTCTTTCAGATAGATCAAAAGTAGAAGTTGCTAATTTATCATTTGAAACAGCTAAATGTTTAAATGATAAAGGTCTTTTAGTAGCTATAATAACAGATCATCCAGAGGTTCCTATTAACCGTATTAATGTATGTGCTGCTCTTTGTGTAAAAGAAGGAGTAAGTAATGAAGATGCATTAAAAATGATAACAATAAATCCAGCTAAAATACTTGGTATAGATAAAAGAGTAGGATCTATTGAAATAGGTAAAGACGGAGATATAGCTATATTTGACGGTGATCCGCTTGATATTAGAAGTAATGTAAAATATACAATAGTACAGGGAAAATTGGTTTATTTTTCTTGATTATTTAATGCTTATACTATATAATGAAAGTGTAAATCTTCAGGGCAGGGTGAGATTCCCTACCGGCGGTAAAGCCCGCGAGCCAATTTTGGCAGATTCGGTTAGATTCCGAAGCCGACAGTAAAGTCTGGATGAAAGAAGATAGTAAGCTTAGAATTATAAGCTCCTGAAGGTATCAGGAGCTTTTTTTGTTGCTTACTTTGGCCCTGCAATATAAGGGAGGATTAAAATGAATTTAGAAAATCAAAAACCTAAAAGCTGTTCAGCTAAAAAGCTTACAACAGACAAAATAGTAAAAGTATCTATTTTATCCGCAATATCATTTATAGTAATGATGATTGATTTTCCACTACCTATTTTTCCTGCATTTTTAAAAATTGACTTAAGTGATATACCTGCACTTATAGGTGGCTTTGCAATGGGACCTTTAGTTGGTGTATCTATTGAACTTATAAAAAATATTCTGCATTTATTTGTTAGTAGTACTGTAGGAATAGGGGAAATGGCAAACTTTATTGTAGGAGCTGCTTTTGTTTATGTTTCAGCAAGTATTTATAAAAGAAACAAAACTAAAAAAACAGCAGCAATATCACTTTTATCAGGTACAATTGTTATGAGTATAGTAGCTTGTATATTTAACTACTTTGTACTAATACCACTTTATGAATCAGCTTTAAATATACCAATAGAGGCTACAATTGCTATGGCTTCTAAGGTAACAAGTTTAGTTGTAGATTTAAAAACACTAATTATTTACAGTATACTACCTTTTAATATTTTAAAAGGGTTTGTAGTATCTTTAGTTGTATTTTTCATATATAAAAAAGTAGAACCAATAATAAAACCTAAATGTTAATAAAAAGGCTTGTCTTAAGGCAAGCCTTTTTATTTTACTATTTTTTCAATTTTTAAGTTAGGTTTATTAATAAGATTTATATTAATAGGCATAATCTCTATGCCACTACTATTTTCCATTATTTTTATTTTAGGTCTATCTGGAAAGCCAATATTTTGTGCAGTTATAATTGCCTTTTCCCCAGTATTTAAAGTAACCTTTGTGTAGTTAGGATACATAACAAAGTGTTTTTGAAAAATCTCAACAATATCAGGGTCAAAATAGTTTCCTGAGTTTGCAAGAATAAATTCATATACATCAAGGTAGCTATATCCTAAACTATTTTTTGTTTTACTTGTTAAAGAGCAAAACATATCTGCAAGTGTTATTATTCTAGAATATAGAGGAATAGACTTTTCTTTAAGCTTAAAAGGATAGCCTGTACCATTATATTTTTCATGATGATGAAGAACTGCTTTTTTACAAATATCACTTATTCCACCAGTAGAATCTAAAGCTTCATATCCTAAAATAGTGTGTTTTTTTATAAGGGTTATTTCTTCATCAGTAAAATTTTCTGTTTTATCTAATAGGTATCTAGGTAGTTTTGACATGCCAATATCGTGCATTAAAGCAGCTATAGCAAGTTCACGAAGCTGTTCCTCTAATAAATCTAGCTTTATACCTAAATAAACAGATAAAGAAGCTGTATTTAAAGAATGTATATAGTGGCAAAAATACAGATTTTCATTATAAAGTATGTTTATTGTATTTTTTTTAACCTCAGATAAAACAGATAAAATTATATTTGTTACAGAACTATCTAATTTTTTACTACATATAATACTTCCATTTGAAAGATCAGAAAAAATAGAAGAGTAATTTTTAAGTGTTACTTTTCTAGCTTCTTTTAAATTTATAGTATCAATAGATAAATTAGGATTTTCAGCGCTAGGTTCTAATATATAAACCTCAGTAATACCAAAGTCTTCAAGTCTTTCTATATACTCTTTACTTAAAAAGGTACCTTTAGCTAAAACAATTAGTCCGTCGTTAGTAGATATATCTAAAGCTAAAACATCATTTTCATTTAAATCTTTAATTTTTTTACTTATCATTAAAATACCTCTCTTACTAGTTTTTATATAGTGAAAATTTTAATGTTATTAAAAAACATATTAAAATTAAGTGTTTATATAATACTTATCGCTTTTTAAATTAGTAAAAATAGGTAATTTTAGAATTTAGTTAGAAGTTTTTAAAATACATTTTTTAAATGCATCTAAAGCATTTTTACATATTTTATTTTCTTCAGCCATTTTATAAAGAATATTAAATGTTGCATCTTGAGACATTTCTTCTTTGTAAGGTCTTTTGCTAGTTAAAGCATCGTATATATCACATATTCCAAGTATTCTTGCATCAAATGATAATTCATCCCCTGTAAGACCTAGTGGATATCCACTTCCATCAAGTTTTTCGTGGTGATTTGATGCAATGTCTATAATGTCTTCAAGTCCTTTTATTCTACTTAAAATTATTCTTGTATAATAAGCATGTGATTTAATTAGTGAAAACTCTATATCACTTAGTGAAGAATTTTTAGTAAGTATTGCTTCTGGAATAGCAAGTTTACCTATATCATGTAAAAGAGCTGCTACTTCAAGACGGGTTTTCTTCTCATAATCATAATTTAAGCTATCTGCTATGCTGCCTACAAGTTTTGCAAGATTTTGAGAGTGGGTAAAAGTAAAATTACTTTTATTATCTATAATATCTGCAAAAACAAGTGCAATAGATTTTAACTCATCTATTGTAATAGGGCATTTTTTATTTGGAACAACAGAATCTAATATATAAGGAGAAAATCCTATCATATCATAATCCCACCAAAAATAATCTTTAGATTGAACCTTTAAAAATGCATTAACAATTTTTTCAGAGAATATAATATTTTTATTGTGATTAACCCAATTAACTATTTTATCTCTTTGAGTAAAATTAGGTTTATTATAGTCATATAAAATTTCAAAAACATCTGCAAGTCTAATAATTTGTCCAATTAGTGGGATTTCATCTCCTTTTAAATTATATGCACCTGACCCATTAAAGTTTTCATGGTGATATTTTACACCATCCCACACTTTTTCATTAAAAGGAAGTCTAGATATTAAGTGATATCCTCTTTCTGTATGTTGTCTAATAAAATTAAAGTTTTCATGACATTTTTTTAATTCACAACAAACTCCTATGTCATGTAGTATTGAAGATATATACACATCCTCAAGAAAAGAAGCATCATTAGAGATTTCTTTAGCAACTTTTAGTGCAACGTAACACGTTCTACTAGAGTGGTTGAAAAATCTATGCTGAGCTATACTTGGAGCATTGTAAAAATTATCTTCATTAAAGTTTTTATCATTTGATATTGTAGATTCTGCTATATCTATAGAAATAGATAAAGCACTAATTAATTCATATAGGTCTACCTTTTTCATTTTTACCCCCAAAATATTTAGTTAAATATTAGGCTATGTTAGCTATCTTCGTGATAGATATGACATAAAAACAACCACGCCTTAGACTTTTCAATACATTGAATTATAAGATGTGGTTGTTTTTATGACTTATTATAAATTCTTCGTGATATAGTA
>JAEWEN010000107.1 GCA_023389275.1 Bacillota bacterium | reverse complement strand
TTTTATACTTTAACTTTATATTAGATAAAATAAATATACAATTAAAAGCTATAGCATAAAATATGCTTAAAGTTAGGTTTGGAATTAATATAAAAACTGCAAATGGAATAAACCCCATAAAAAGTATCAGTAATATATTTTTAAATTTACCTAAATCTAGTTTATTTATTACCCCACTTAAAGAAACTAAAAATCCTACTGTAACTATAAGTGAAATTGTAGCCATATTTGATGGTGCTCCATTAACTTGACTACTTGTACTCCAAGCTAAAATTGTTATTACTATAGATGTAAAATATATTTGAAAGCTGTATTTTTGAAGCTTTCTATAGTCAAAGTGATATAGTCCAATTGTTATAAATATTCCAATACAAGTTGCTATTAAACTTTTTCCTAACATATTGTATGAAACTATATTTGCACTTTGGATTGTATACATAGTAATTAATCCTATAATGCCTAAAATTATTACTCCTATAAAACTTATATAATCTGGTTTTGCCTTATGAACTTTATTAAGCTTATTTCCAAGTGTATACGTATCCCCCATTCTTTTTATAGCGTTATCTATAGCAGCATTTTCAGAAAGTCCACTTTCTATTCCTTCATCATAAATTTCATAAATATGTTCTCTTATTTCATCTGAAACTTCTTTATGTACATCTTTGTTTTTTATATAGCTACAAACAAGATTTAAGTAGTTTTCTATTCTATTATTTACTTCCCCCATAATTAATCCTCCATAATAATTTTACTAACTGTAGTACTAAAAACTTGCCATTCTTCTTCTCTTTCCCTTAAAAATTTCATTCCTTTATCAGTTATTTTATAGTACTTTCTTTTTCTAGAGTTTTCTCCTTCCATCCAAAAAGCCTCTACCATTTCATTATCTTCAAAACCATGAAGAATTGGATAAAGTGTACCTTCTTTAAAATTAAAAACCCCACTTGATTTAATTTCTATTTCTTTAATAATCTCATATCCATACATTGCTTTTCTTCTTAAAAGACTTAAAACAAGTATAGGCGTACTTCCTTTAACAAGCTCTTTACTAACCTTCATATTTTATCCTCCTTATACCTAGATATTCTATGTATCGTAAATCTATGTATATATAATATAGTATTTTATATACTTTGTAAATATAAAAAAGGAATGAATTTCTTCATTCCTTTTATTTGCAAACATCTACCCATTTTTCAGCCTTTGAGTATTTAAATAATTCATCACAAGTCATTTCTACAGCAGAATTACTACTTCCACACGCAGGATATAGGCTTTCATAGTTTTTCATAGATACATCTAAATATACTTTTAAATCATTAGTTAACCCAAATGGGCAAACCCCTCCTATTGCATGACCTGTAAACTCTATAACCTCTTCTGGCTTTAACATTTTTGCTTTTGTTTTAAATTCATCTTTAAATTTTTTATTATCAATTTTCATATCACCAGATGTTACTACTAAAATAGCTGTATCATCTAATTTAAATGAAAGTGTTTTTGCAATTCTTGCTGGAATTATTCCAAGAGCCTTAGCTGCAAGGTCTACTGTTGATGTTGATACCTCAAACTCCAAAACTTCTTTTTCAATATTCATTTCTTCAAAATACTTTTTAACATTTTCTATAGACATTTCTTTAAACCCCTTATTTTCCCCTTGTAATTATTTTATAAACATTTCTTCCTTTAGTTTATTAACATTATTAATATCACTTAAGCTTTCAACTATTTTTAAAGCAAACTCAAATGTTGCACCTGGTCCTTTTCCTGTAATAATGTTGCCATCAACACAAACTCTATCTGTACTAACATTTGCTCCTTTAAGACCTTCTTCACATCCTGGATAGCAAGTAGCTTTTTTCCCTTCTAAAACTCCTGCTTCTCCTAAAACCATAGGTGCTGCACATATTGCACATACCCACTTTTTCTTTTCATTGTACTCTTTTATTTTTTCTAAAAGTCCTTTATGCTTTTGAAGGTTCTCAGATCCAAGTCCTCCCCCTGGAAGAACTATAGCATCTCCAGTGTTGTAATCAACTTCATCAAAGCTTAAATCAGAAGTTACCTTTGTACCCCATGCACCTAAAACTTCTTTAGAATCCATTATAGATACTAACTTAACATCGAAACCTGCTCTACGTAATATATCAGTAGTGGCTATAGCCTCTATATCCTCAAATCCTTCTGCTAAGTGTAAATAAATTTTCATTTTACTCACTCCTTATGTAATATAATGGTATACACCCTTATTATACTAATAACACTTACTTCTTTCACGTACTATTTTCAATAGCTTTTCCTTTGTATTTAAACTATTGTCTTGTATAACCATATCTAAAAGTACATTAAGCATGTGTCCTATAGCTTTTCCTTCTTTTATTCCTATATTTTTTAAGTCTTCCCCATTTACCTTTAATTGAGACATACTATAACATTCATCTTCTTTAAGTATTATATTTAAAGTGCTTTCAACCTTTTTCAAATTTTCTATTTTCTCCTGTGTAAATTCAGGATTTCTAGCAGCTAAATCTCCATATTTAACTTTTAAAAGATTTCTAAAATCTTCTTCACCTAACTTGTTTAACATTCTTTTTATATCTCTACTAGATGATATATTACTATCATGATATTCAATAAAGTTTGTTACCTTCTCTATTGTTTTATTATCATACTTTAATCTTTTCAAAAGTCTATTTGCTATATTTTTTGATTCTTTAGGGTGACAATAAAAACTATCTATTCCATTTTCATCTGTAACCTTACATAAAGGCTTTCCTATATCATGAAGTAAAAGTGCAAGTCTAATTTCTAAAATAGAATCTGAGTTTTCCATAGCTTTTATTGTATGATTCCAAACATCTAATACATGATATTTATTGTTTTGTGGACAATCATATATTATTTTCATTTCAGGAATTATATAATCAAGTATTCCCCTTTGTTTTAAAAGAGTTAATATACTAGGGCTCGTAGTAATAATTTGATTTATTTCTTCTCTTATTCTTTCAACTGATATATTTTTTAAAAGATATGCTTTCTCTGTTGCTGCATTTAAAAGAGATTCATCAAGTAAAAAGTCATTATATCTTGCTCTAAATCTAAACGCCCTCATAATTCTTAAAGCATCTTCTTCAAATCTATCACTTGGGTTACCTACACATTTTATTATTTTATTTTTTAAATCTTCTTCCCCATTAAAATAATCAATAAGACCTTCTTTATAGTTATATGCCATAGCGTTTATTGTAAAGTCTCTTCTTTTAAGATCTTCCTTAATAGATTTTGTAAATTCTACAGATTTAGGCTTTCTGTTTTTCTCATACTCTCCTTCTATTCTGTATGTAGTTATTTCATATGGATTTTTATTTTCATCTATTAAAGTTACTGTTCCATGTTTTATACCTGTTTTTACAACAGTATACTTGTCCTTAAAAATCTCAATTACTTGATTTGGCTTAGCACTTGTTGTTATATCCCAATCTTTTGGTTTTATACCTAAAAGACTATCTCTAACACAACCTCCTACTACAAATGCTTCAAAACCTTTTTCATACAACTTTTCTATTATTAAATTAGCTATAAATGGTATATTTATTTTCATTATACTCTCAGCACCTTTTAATTATTTTTACTTAAATAGTTTTTACATTAATAATATCACAATATTTAGTTAATTTTTTTAAAATATTATTACATTTTATACATATAAATAAAACTCTAGTATAAAATTATACTAGAGTTTTACCTAATTTATTTTTTCCATCTTTTTAATTTAGGAAATACTTCTTCCATCATCTTCTTTGCTTCTTCACTGCTCATACCTTTGTTTGCATTTACCATATGAGGAACACATGCTTCTATCATTTCTTCCATTGATATATTAGCAGTGAAATTTCCTTTTTCATAACAATGAATACAATACTCTTTATTTTTGCTACCATCTAAATTTGTTCCAAAAACATCTTCTTGAAACATTGGCATAGCACATGATTGACAATAGTTTGCGTTTTTCATTTATACCACCTCTAACTAAAGTATTTTTATATCTTTAGTGTAACAAAGGTAATATGACACCATATTGTCATATTATAAATAATTTTTTAGTGATTTATTAAGAACATCTATTATTTCATCTTTTATATACTGTGGTTCTAAAATAGTTGCATATCTTCCAAATGAAAGTATATATCCTATTACCCATTCCCCACCAGGGTAGGAACAAACAACAGTAAAGCTACCATCTTCATTTTTTTCAATATCTTCCTCTTCAAACTCATCGTAAACTCTATATGCTTGAGAGCTACTTATTTTAAGCTTAATTTTAACTGTTTCATAATCTTTTTTCTCTTCACAAAAACTCTCATATTTTCTAGTAAAAACTTCATCAATTACTTTTACACTTTTAATTCTATTTAACTTAAACATTCTTATATCATTTTTTTCTCTACAAAATCCTATAACATACCATGCTTTTTCTTTAAACTTTAGTCTTAAAGGCTCTATTTTTCTTTTAGACTTAACACCATAGCTATTATAATAATAAAATTCAATAAGCTTTTTATTAATTATACAAAACTTTATAATATTAAACTCTTCCCTTTTTCTTTCACTCCAATCTGAAAAATCTACTTCTATCCAGCTACTGCTCTCATCTTTAAACAAAGCACTTAGCTTTTCTAAAACACCTTCTTTATCTATAAAGTTAGTTACCTTTAATCCTTGAATAGCAGAGATAATATACCTTTGATCTTCCTTTGATAAAAGGGATTTATTTAAAACAAAGTTATCAAGTATAGCTATTCCTCCGCCTTTACCTTTGTTTGTATATATAGGAAATCCTGCTTCAGATAATGAATCTATATCTCTATAAATAGTTCTAGTAGAAACCTCAAAATGATCTGCTAAATACTTTGCTGTTATATTTTCTCTATTTAATAAAATATTTAAAATCTCAAATAATCTGTTTATTTTCATACCTATAATCTCCTTATTTAAGGAAATTTTAACACTAAAATATAGAAAAAGCACTTAATTTAAATAAGTACTTTTTCTATATCTCTATGTAGTTGAACCACCACAACTCGAACCACTACCAGCAGTACATGCATAACAGTGGTTTCCTAGTGCTATATTTCGTGTAGATAACTTTTTACCTTTTAAATTTGATATATGATTTTCACCTTCTATTTTCCAATTTAATGTTTGATTAAAATCACAATCATAAATATATCCATCAAATCCTATAGATATTTGATCTCTACACATCATAAATTCTACTGTAGAACTATTAAAACTATTATATAGCTTTTTCATATATCCTTCTAAATTATCACTATTTTTTAGAAATAATCCAAATCTACCTACAGGATTATTTGTAATAGTAAATAAATTATTAAAATCTATATCATACTTATACTTTAACTTCTTTTTATATTCTGCTTCCATTTCTCCCTGGGATGGAGGTAAAAATGCACCACATGGATTATAAACTAGGTTTAATATAAGATCCTTTTCTTTTCCATAACCTACTTCATTTAGTCTTAAAAGAGCTTTTATACTTTTTTCGAAAACTCCATTTCCTCTTTGTTTATCTGTATTTTTTTCACTATAATATGGAAGAGATGAAACAACTTCAACCTTATTATCTCTATAAAACTCTGGATAATCTTCATATCCTTTTTCAGTTAATATAACCAAATTAGTTCTAACAATAACCTTACATCCTAATTTACTAGCCTCTTTAACAAGCCATTTAAAATTAGGATTCATTTCAGGTGCCCCCCCTGTAATATCTAAAGTAGTAAATTTATTCTCTTTAAAAACCTCTAGACAATCTTTCATAACACTTAGACTCATTATATTTTTCCCATTTGGTCCAGCCTCTACATGACAATGTTTACATGCTAGATTACATAAATTCCCTACATTTATTTGCATAACTTTTAAGCTATTATTTGCTTTACATAAGCTTTTATCCTTAATTTTTTCTGAAAACTTTGGTATATACTCTAATTCTTCAAGATAATTATTCATAACTTGTCCCACTTAAAACTCAAGCTTACTTGCTATGTTTTTCATTTGAACTCCATGTACTAAAGTTGCACCACATTTTATAGCACCTGCTACATGAACAGCTTCTATCATTTGATCTTGAGTAATACCTTTTTCTAAACAATTTTGAGTATAAGAATCTATACAATAAGGACATTGAACAGCATGTGCAACTGCTAATGCAATAAGACATTTTTCTCTAGATGTTAATTCACCTTCACTAAAAACTTCACCATAATACTCCATAAACTTTTCCCATGCTTTTGGAGCATTTTCTCCTATTGATGAAAATTTCCCTAAATCCTTTGGATCATAATATGTATTCATAAAATACCCCCTTAAATACTATTCAAAATTATTTTAATATATATATTATGTTTACTATAATTGTAATTTTAAATAATACTCACTATTATTATTGGTATTTTAAATATATATCTAATATTTATTAAAATCTTTTGCAAAGTATAAAAAATAATAAAGTCATAAACTAAAATATAGCTATTCCTTTATTATTTTTTATTAATATATATAATTTTACCTTCTTTATCAATATGATTTTTTAAGTTTTCATTTAATATAGAATTATAATGAACTATATCAAAAAAATATGGTATAGGATAAACCTCATTTAAGTAATCATTTAAACTTAATATCGTTTTATTATCTATATTTTCTCCTACTATAGCTATATCTACATCAGAGCCTTTTTTGTAATTTCCCATTGCCCTACTTCCAAATATTATGGCTTTATCTATTTGTAAAAAATTTCTTAATGCCATATTTATATATTTAATATCCCTATCTATAAGTCCGAACATTACTCTATCTCCTTGGATAATTTTTCATGCATTTTTTCAAGTTCAGGAAGATAAGACTCTAATATTTCTTGTATCATTTTATTAGCCAAAGTTTCATCATACGTATGTGTAGTTAAATTTCTATTAGATAATGCATCTATCCAAATATGTCCATTATCAATTAAATCTACTTGAAAAGCTTGTTTTACGGTTTCTCTTGGACTTTTCACACTATATCCTTCAGCTTCTAGATAGTCCTTTAATACTTTCCATGCAAGTTCAAATGTCATTTCAAAAAATTGTATTATTCCAGCTCTTTCAAGTTCTGTATGAATAGGTGTAGTTGAATATTTTTTTAATAATTTATATGTTTTATCGAAGTTCTCAAACCTTTGCTTCCAACGTATATCCTTAAGATTATCCAAAATAATCACCTTCTTAATATTTTTTAGTAAATATATATTAACATATATATTTATCTTTTAAAAACTTATTATTTTGTAAAGACTTTCTTAAAAATACTAATACATTTAATAATATTATTGCTAGTAAACACGTTCCTAAATAATCATTTATATTTTTATAAATAGATATAAGTATTAAAATACTCATTAAAGTAAAACTCACCATATCTATTAAAATTATAGGTAACCTTGTTTTATAACTTTTATCTTTAAAATCCTTAAAAATTACTGATAAAAAAATAAATATTAAAACAACAGATATGATATTTAATATATTTTTATTTATACTGTCACTAACATATTTTTCTATAAACATAGAATATACAAAAATAACTATAAATCCTATTCCAATAATATAATCATTAAATTTACAAATAAATTTTTTCATATAACTTACCTCATTAGTTTTTAATGTAAACACTACTCTTCATTATTTTGTTATTATTGGTTTTCCATTACTATCTATTAATGCAGTTAATCCTCCTGATGTACCGTTAGTAATATATAGATAATTTACACCTGTTTCTTTATCAACTATTACCTTATAACTTTCTATCATCCCTTGAGTAGATAAAACTTCAAATCTTTTACTATTACTCACAATTATTCCCCCTAATTAAAACTATTTTCTTTTAAATACTTTTCCTTTATTAAGCAACTTGATAAATATGCAGATAACCAAAGATAAGCTGCTGTTAAATAAATACCTGTTTTATAATTTTCCATGTATTTAATTATTTGTGTGTCTTTAGTAAGGATTATATAAGTAACATAAATCACTACAACAACATTTAATATATCTAATAAAATTATAATGCTACGTGTTTTATATATTTTTTCTTTTAAGTCTCTTTGAATTATATATACTAAAAAACATATTAAACATATAACCGAAATAATACCTATAATTTTAATTGTTTTTTCATTTATTCTATTATTTAAAAAGAATAAATAGGAGCATATAAATACAGCAAATATTGTATATAAAATAAAATTTAATCTAAGTTTAGTTTCAAACATAATTATAAATATCCTACATTTTACTATATGTATAATTTTACCATCTATTTATATTTAAAACAAACTACACTTTATATTTTCAAAAAATTCTTTAAATAAAAAAAACAATACCTAAATTAGGTATTGTCTTTTTTCTACTCATTAGCAAATTGGCTATTATATAGTTTTTCGTAAAATCCTTTTTTCTCTAAAAGCTCATTATGTGTTCCTTTTTCAATAATTTGGCCGTTGTTTATAACTAGTATAAGGTCTGCATTTCTTATTGTTGAAAGTCTATGTGCTATTACAAAACTTGTTCTACCTTCCATAACCTTATCCATAGCTTTTTGTATTAAAGCCTCTAGTCTTGTATCAACTGAGCTTGTTGCTTCGTCTAATATTAATATTTTTGGATCTTTAATTACAGCTCTAGCTATTGTTAAAAGCTGTTTTTGTCCACTTGATATGTTTGATGTGTCTTCCTTAAGCACCGTATCATATCCTTCTGGAAGACTTTTTATAAATTCATGAACATTAGCTGTTTTGGCAGCTTCAATTACTTCTTCATCTGTAGCATCACTTTTTCCAAATGCTAAGTTATCTCTTATACTTCCACTATACAGCCATGCATCTTGTAGCACCATTCCAAATACACTTCTAAGGTCTTTTCTTGTTATGTCCTTTGTATCTATTCCATCTATTTTTATAAAGCCACCATCTACATCATAAAATCTCATTAAAAGATTTATAAGTGTTGTTTTTCCAGCTCCTGTTGGCCCTACAATTGCTACTTTTTCACCTTTTTTAGCCGAAAAGCTAAGGTTTTTAATAAGCTCTTTATTTTTATCATAGCTAAATGAAACATTTTCAAATTCAACATTTCCTTCAACATTATTTGGAAGAGTTTTTATATTTACTTCAGCTTCTTCTTTTTCATCTAAAAGATTAAATATTCTTCCCATAGCTGCACTTGCTGTTTGAAGAGCATTTGAAAGCTGTGTCATTTGAGACATTGGCTGGTTTATTTGCCATACATATTGTACAGAAGCTTGAAGATTTCCAACTGTTATAACTCCAATTATCGCATAATATCCACCAACTACAGCTATTGCAATATAAGCAATATAAGCAACAGATGATACAAGTGGCATCATAAGACTTGACATAAAGTTTGCTTTAAATGAATTTTCTGTTAAGCTGTTGTTTATTTCCTTAAAACCTTTTATAGAATCTTTTTCTCTATTATAAAGTTTTATAACACTAAAACCATTGTAGTTTTCTTGTATATATCCATTTAACTTACCTAAATCATTTTGCTGATTAGAAAA
>JAEWEN010000096.1 GCA_023389275.1 Bacillota bacterium | reverse complement strand
TTGTAACTTCAACTCAAATAGGAAAAGTTAAAGATATAGTGAAAAAATTAGATCCAAAAGCTTTTGTTGTAATTACTGATGCAACAGAGGTTAGAGGAGAAGGATTTAAAGTACAAGAAATGTAAAAGCTAGGCATATTGCCTAGCTTTTATTACATTATTTTACAATAAGTGTTATGAGCAAGGATTTTTACAAGGTTCACAATTGTTAAAAGGAAACAGGTCTGGTCTCTCAGCACCTTTTGCTGCTTTTCCAACTATTATTTTATATACATCATAGAAATCAAAAATACTTGGTTTATCAACTTCAAATATATAATTACCATCGCAATCGGTTATTGTATGAGCTACACCTACTGTTTCGCCTGTTCTACTATGATATTTTAATAAGTTTACTAATACATTTGAAACCCCATATCCATTACAGTCAACTACTTGACCAGATAGCCTAACTTTGTCTTTTTTCTTTTTAACATCTATATCATGAACTTTAACATCACAATCTAGAAAAGTTACAGGAACCCATTTGCTATTACCAACTATATATTCACAGCAGTTACTACCTAATAATTGTTTAGAATCATCAGCTGCTTCTTTTGATGAATCTCCTGTTTCTGGAATTTTAATTTCTACTTCTTTATCTCCTATTTTTATTATTTTTTTACCGTCTTTTTCTATTATTTCCCCTATTTCTGCTACTACTTCTGGAGCAACTTCTTTTACATTACCTAATAGATTTTCATTGTTTTCTGGCATAATATTACCTCCTAAAATTAAATCCACTATTAAAATACTTCTCTTTTGTATTTCATGGTATATACTATGCGTTTACATAAAATGGGTTACTGAAATAGTTAAAAATACTATAGAAAATTTAAGTATAAAAATAGAACCAAGTATAAAATACTTGGTTCTATTTAACAGATTATTAAGGAGTTGGAGGAATAATAAATTCACATTGATTATTTACAGGTGGAGTTGGTCCAGCAGCACATGGTTTTATAACTTTTCCTTGAAGGAATAAAGTTACATTTTTAAATACTGTTCTACAATCTAGTGCATATGCGAAAATATCTTCAATATATGCTTTAACTGCAAATTCTTCACATAAATCTACTACTATAGGGTCTTCTGGATTAAATCCAAACCCGTTTATTACAACAGTATTACCGTTTTCATCTACAACAGTAACATTTTGATCGTATTCTAGACCTTCAAACTTAGCATAAGGAATAATAAATGCAGAAAAAGGCATAGTATAATGTGCAGAGTGAACAGATTGCTGATCTACAAGTCCTGTATAAACAATCTTTTGTTTTAAAACTCCTTCTATTACAAGCTTTCTTCCACTTAAACAAGTTCCTTCAGCGTTAGGAATAATAGTGAAGTATTTACTTGGAGTACTATTTATAAGATTTAATGAGTTTAAAATACTAGTTAATGAAGTAGTTATTAAAGTAACTACTGTAGTAAGAGCAGCTAAAATAGGGTTAAGCAGAGCTTCAACAAGTGGTCCTACTACTACAGGGTCTATACTATTAACAAGATCTATTAAGGCAGTAATAGCATCTTCTAAAGCCCCAATTGCAGTTTGAAGTAGTGTTACAAGACTTTGAAGAGTTTCTAGTATTGATACAGCAAGACATGCAAGTACTCCTGTAACTAGTTGTGCAGTTGCAGCAGTTATTGCTGTAGTAAGGCTTAATACAGCTGCTAACACATCATCTACAGTATTACCAACAATAGCAATTAAATCACTAACACCAGGAATAGCCCCTATGCCAGGAATAGCTTCAATAGCAGCTACTAAACCAGCAAGGTCTATTGTTCCTATTTCAGTAACAACTGCATTTATAGCAGTTATAGTTGCTGTTACTGCAGAAAGTTCAGATGCAGTAAGTGTTCTATTGTATTCTCTATATGAAAAAGGAGTTTCAATTAGTTTTATTGATTTTATTACAGCATCAACATAAACCTGATCTATACTTTCTATATCAGGTTTTTGAGCAGGTATAGGAAGAATCTCAGGAACAGATATTTCAGTCCAGTTTAAGGTAGTTCTATCTGCACCATTTAAAAGTACTTTATCTAGGTCACATGTTCCGAAGCCTTTTACATTAAAATTAGTTTTACAAGATTTGCAAGACATTTTATTCCCTCTCTTTCATTTTGAGTTTTTAGCATAGTGGAGCTGCTTTTATAAATATAGTTGTGTTTTTAAATATACTTCTTTCAGATAATTGACAAGCAAATATATCTTCTATATAAGGATTGATTTTAAATTGTTGAGATAGTGGAGTATCCTTATCTACTATGATAAAAACTGAAAATGGTACTACAAATGAAGCTGAGTGAAGAGCTTGGTCTTCAACTAAAGCAGTATAAATAACCTTTTGTTTTAAAAGCCCTTCTATAATAAGCTTTTTACCTGTAAGGTTAGTACACTCAGCGTTTGGAATACTTTCTCCAGGAACAAATACACCATTTGCATTAGTATATCCTTGAACTACAGGAGTTTTTATTACTTTTTGAGATATTATTTCTATACATGAATGAACCCCAGATACTGATTCAACATCAGGTTTTTGAGAAGGAATATCTACTATTTCAGGTACGAAAAATTGTACCCACTCTCTAGTATCAATAGAGCAGTTTAAAGCTCTTTCTATTTTATTTTGAGGATATGCACCTACTGTATTAATATTATCTTCTTTACATGAGCAGCTTGTGTAAAATTCATGAATAGTACTGTTAGTATAATCGCAGTTTAACATTTATTTCACTCCTTCAATTAAGATTGTGTTGGAACAGCATAAAGTAGTAGTGTAACTTGCTTATAAACTGTTCTCTCATCTAAAGCAGTTATAGATGCATCTTCTATACAAGCATTAACTTGATATTCTATATTACATGAGTCTAGCTTAGTTTTTGTTCCATCAGCATTTGTAAAGGTAATTTCTTTAGGAACTACTATATACGCTGAAAAAGGTACATAAAAATGTGCTGAGTGAACAGGTTGTTCTGTTTCATTTGCAGTATAAACAACCTTTTGACAAAGCTCTCCTTCTATTATTAGCTTTCTTCCAGTTAAAAGCTTACCTTCTAAACTTTCAACAGGTACTCCAGCTGTAGTATATGATCTTGGAGTTTTTATTACATCTGCTCTAAATATATTAACTGACACATCTAAAGAGTTTATTGTTTCAATATCAGGTTTTTGTGGTGGTATAGATAAAGTTTCAGGAATATACATTTGCATCCAGTAAGGAAAAACTTTTATAACCTCCCTAACATCTTCGGGATTACAAAGGCCTGTAACATCTACCAATTCTTTTGTGCAAGTAGATGAAGTAAAATTACATTTTAAGTTCATGAGATTCATCCATCCTTTCTTTGATTAGATATGGTATTAATATATTGAGTTATGTTAATTTTTGTTACAGAAGTAAAGTGTAATTTCTATATATAAATCTTAAGTAACACTTTTAAAAATTTATAATATATTTAATACTAGAGTGATAAATAAGGAGGGTACAATGTTTGATAATGTATTGATTACAGGACTTACTCCATTAGACAGCTATCCAAGAAATGGTTGCAAGGAGTTTTACAAACAAGTTATTCAAGATACTACTTTATGTATACCTAGTCAAAAGCCAGATATAGAGTCGGTAAATGAGTTAAAGGTAAGTATATGTCTTGATAGTTTTAAAATAATAAATACAGTACTAGGACCTAAATTAATTGTAGAAGGAACTAAATTTATAAAGGTTATATATACAGCAGATAACTGCCAACAATCTCTTCACTCGGCTCATTGGGAAGTGCCATTTTGTGAATTTATTCTTATGAAAGACTTGTCATATGATAAGTGTTTAAAGTCTATAGATGATGTTTATATAGGAGTAGAGGAAGCCTGTGTAAGGTGTTTTACAAAAAGAAGTGTAGATATTTCTTTAATATTTGTTCTTTGTCCTATGATTAAAAAAGACTGCTATAGTCATGACCCTTGCGGTAGCTATGAGCCATGTAGAAAGCATAAAATAACAAAAAGAGGATATTGTAACTAAATTTAGGAGCTGCTAATTAGCAGCTCCTAAAATTTTTTAATCAATATTCTTTACACTAAATATATTTTCTTTATTTGGAATAGGAATATTAAGTTCATTAAATTTGTCTATAATTAGGTTTCTATTGTATAAAGTTGTGTTTTTATTACATGCACAGGTATGAGCTAGTTCATTGTAGTAATAAGAAGAATAATAATCTTCTATAAAATAGTAGCAAATACAAAGCTGAACATATGGAATATAAGTATAATAATCCTTAGACAAAAGTTGTGTGTAATTTTTATTTGGAGCACATTTAATAGCATTTTGGTACCAAAATATAGATGATAGGTAGTTTTCTTCTTCTAAAAATAATTCTCCTAAAAAACAGCAAGAATCTGCTCTAGGTATATCATATGAAAAGGAGGTTAAAATAGCTTCCTTTGCTTCTTGCTTTTTATTTAAGTTATTTAAACATTTAGCCATATTAAGATATGCAAGCTTCTTGTCTTCTATCCAAACACTATCTTCTTTTAAAAAGCATACATATTTTTCAATAGCTTCTTCCCAAAGAGAGTGATAAAAAAGTTCATTTCCAAAGTAAAATATATCTCTTTGGGAGAAAGGGACATTTTTCTCTTCCATTTCTCTATATATTAATAGATTTCTATTACTATATGTTACTGCTTCTTTTTTATGCCATATTTCAATATCAGAAAAAATAGGTTCTTCTAAAACATTTATATATTCGTGAATAAAACCTATCCATTTATAATTTCTTTTTCTATTTATAAGTCTATTTCTCCTTAAGGAATAAATAGTATTTTCATTTTCATCTCTAGAAAGGGAGTAAATCATATTTACAGCACCTATATCTAAGGTAAGTGTTTCTTTAAGTTTTATAAATCTTAACGCATTTTCATGGGATATAACATCATCTGCATCAAGCCAAAGAATAAAGTCTTTTGTTGCATATTCAAATGATTTATTTCTAGCTTTAGAAAAATCACTACACCACTTAAAGTCATAAATTTTATTTGTATATTTTAAAGCTATATCCTTAGTTTTATCTGTAGACCCTGTATCAACAATAATTATTTCATCAACAATATCCTTAACAGATTCTAAACAACTACCTAAGGTATTTTCTTCGTTTTTTACTATCATACAAAGGCTTATTGAGACCATTTAAACATCTCCTTACTAAAATTTATATTAAAAGTCATAGCTTAAAGCTATGACTTTTATTAAATTTATAAAATTAATTAAACAATACTTATTCCTCCACTTATTACACCAGTTACTGTATTTATAAGAGATAATCCTGATGCAGACACACTTACTACTAAAATATACCTTGAACCTTGGGTTACAGGAATATTAAGACCAGTGGAAAGTACGTTTAAACTATTACCAGATGCTAATACACCTGATATTGGTGGAAATGAAAATACTGGTCCAATAGGGGAAAATACATTATTAGGTGAAGGTCCAACTGACTCATAAATTTGGGCTTTTAGTGTTAAAGTTGCTCCGATAGCTCCAACTGATACTGTATTACTAAAATATAAAGCAACAGAGTCAATAGTACCATTTCTTGGAGCAGAAAAGGAAAGGTTGTTTCCAAGACCTAAAAGATCTATAGTTAAACCAAGTGCTGATATTGATGTTACACTTTCTCCATATCCAATAACAGAGTAAAGTCCAGCTAGTCCACCAGCAATTGTTGTAGGGGATATTGTACTACCAGATGCATAAGGAATAATAGCTCCTAATCCGTTAAGCCCTGGAGCTCCAGTAGCGCCGGTTGCGCCAATAGGTCCTTGAAGTCCTTGAGCCCCAGTAGCCCCAGTAGCACCAATAGGTCCTTGAAGTCCTTGAGCGCCAGTAGCGCCAGTAGCACCAATAGGTCCTTGAATACCTTGAGGTCCAGTAGCGCCAGTAGCGCCAACAGGTCCTTGAATACCTTGAGCGCCAGTAGCGCCAGTAGCCCCAACAGGTCCAGTAGGTCCTACATCTCCAATGTCACCTTGAGGCCCTTGAGGTCCTTGAGGTCCAGTAGGCCCTTGTTGTCCTTGAATCCCTTGAGGCCCTTGAGGTCCAGTAGCCCCACGTGATCCTCTACATCCTCTAAGCCCTTGAGGGCCTGCATCTCCTCTAACTCCTTGAGGACCCTGAGGCCCAGTAGGCCCTTGAGGTCCAGTAGGTCCTGGTGGTCCTTCACTTTTGCATCCGGTTTTTTCAGGGCATAGTTTTTTAGTATTTGAATTATCTCCTGAGTAATTATATTTCACACTAAAACACCTCACAGTATTTGATTTATAAGAAAAATATATTATGTAAATATACCTTTCTTATATGAGTAATATATGGTGTAATTTTATACATGTTACACAAAATAGGGTAAATAAAAAAGCTAAGCAGAATATTCTACTTAGCTTTCTCTTGTTATAGTAAGACTTTGAACATATATATAAGTGTCTAGTATTTTACCTACATGATAATTAAAAACAAGATTTTCTTCCTTTGAAGAGCATGTTATTTTTTCAGGTACCTTTCCGTATATTGATTTTAATTTTGAAAGGTTTTCTTCTGATAAACAAATATCTTCTTTAAAATCATTTAAAACAGTTAGATGAAAATAAATATGCTTATATAAAAGTATCATTTCTTTAATATTATCACCGTGAAGAGGCCTATCTTTAGAAAGTCTTATTTCTTCAATTAAAGTATTTAAATCATCTGATAGATTTTGTATTTTATCGTAAAATCCAAAGGTGTCTATATTTTCTCCATAGCATAATCTTCTTTTTATAAGGTTTGAAGTATTGTCACGAAGTATTTGATAGCTATGAAGAACAGATTCTATATGATTAGGAGGAGCTATTAAAAAGTTTACACAAAATGCAACTGCTATTCCTAAAAATGTAGAAATTACAGCTATAAAGCTATATTCTATAGGGTTTGTACCTTTTTGAACTCCAAACATTATTGATAAAAATATAATTCCAGCTGCTGGAATAAAAGAATTCCAGTTAATCATTCCACAAAGGCTTATAATTATTACTATTCCTAGTGCAGCTAAAACAACTTCTCCTGGAGATATAAAACAAAACAAACAAGCAATTGTAGCTCCAAGAATGGTTGCAAGTATTCTATTTTTTCCAGATCTAACAGTGTCTACAACACTTGCTTCCATAACAAGAAGTGCAGATATAGCTGCTAGAAATGGAGAGTGTAAATTTAATAAATAAGAAAGAATAATAGATATAAATACAGCTAGAGAAGTTTTAAGATTTCTTATACCTATTTCTATTTTAAATTTCATAATACATCACCTAACTTAATTTATACCTATAATTCAAGAAAAATGCAATGTTAATCTAACTTACTTAATATAGTTTTGTTAAGATGTTTAAACATTAAAATTGAAACTATAGTAGATATTATTTCTGCAATAGGGAAGGTAATCCAAACCCCTATAAGGCCTAAAGGTTTTGCAAGTATAAAGCTAAGAGGTATAATTATTGCTCCTTGACGAAGAAGAGAAATAATTAAGCTATAAAAGCCTTTACCTATAGCTTGGAAAATTGTACAGTACATAAAACAAATAGATGCAAATACATAGCTTGTACTAATAATTCCAAGACACATTGGTCCAATAGCTAACATATCTTTAGATGCATCAAACATTAAAAGTAATTGATTTGGAAAAGCCACAAATAGTATAGTACCTAAAATACTTATAATACTTGAAACTAATATAGCTGCTTTTAAAGTTTTTAAAAGTCTTTTTTTATTTTTAGCTCCAAAGTTGTATCCCATTATAGGCATAGCACCTTGTATAAGTCCATTTACAGGCATAAATATAAAGGATTGAAGCTTAAAGTAAATTCCGAATAAAGCTACAGCAAGGTTTGAAAACTGTACTAAAATAGCATTTATACCTATTACTAATATAGAACCTAAAGAATACATAATAGTAGAAGGAATTGCTACAGCATATATATCTTTAACAGTTTCTATATTAAATTTAAACCCTTTTATTTTAATTTTAACTTCATGTTTTTGAGTTAAAAAAACAATAACTGAAAGTGCCATAGCAGATATTTGACCTATTATAGTAGCTATTGCAGCTCCTGTTACTCCAAGAGCAGGTGCGCCTAAAAGTCCAAAAATAAGTATAGGGTCTAAAATAATATTAATAATGGCTCCTACTGCTTGAAATATCATTGGATAAATCATTTTTCCGGTAGCTTGAAGTATTTTTTCAACTAATATATGAAATAAACACCCAAATGAAACGAGTGTTACAACATATGTGTAATCACACCCTAGCTTAATAACGTTTTGAGAACTTGTAAACATTTCAAAAAACGGTTTTATTAAGATTAATCCAAGTATAATAAAAAGTATAGAATGAATAGCTGTTAGTATAAACCCATGGGTTATTGAGCTGTTTGCCTCATCAAACCTTTTTTCTCCAAGACGTCTTGATATTAAAGAGTTCATTCCAACTCCAGTACCTACTGAAACTGCAATTATAAGGTTTTGAATAGGAAAAGCTAATGATACCGCTGTTAATGCGTCCTCTGATATTCTAGCTACAAACATACTATCAACAATGTTGTATAGGGATTGTATGAGCATAGAAACCATAGCTGGAAGACTCATTGCCATTAGAAGAGAAAAAATAGGTTTTGTCCCCATTTTATTTTCTATTGGTTTGTCCATTTTAAAACATCCTTTCTAAAATATTAACTATATAAAAAGCCCCACCTTACTCTGTTTGGGAACCAATAAACAGAAAAAAAGTGGGGCTAAAAAGCCAATAATTATTTTATACAAACAATAATGACTATAATATCATTTAAATTTTAAAAATTCAAGTATCAAAAATTAAAACTAATGTTAATTATAGTATATTTTAAAAATCCATAATAGTGAACAGTTTTAAAGATTAATTATTTTAAAAATCCAAGTACTATAAGAGAAAACATAAACATAAATGATAAAGCCATAATTACACTAGCAAATCTTCTTAAAGGTTTTGTTTCTTGTTGGTTTGGCATAAAATCCTCCTTAGAATATAAAATTAAACATATTATATATTATTTACAAAACAAATACTATATATTCTTTGTTATTATTTGGTAATTAAATGTTAAAAATAGATTATATGGTAAAATATATAATATATTATTGGAAAACATATAATATAATCGAAAGAAGGAGATGTCTATAAATTAATATGTTGATAACAAATTTGATTTATGATAAACTATATGAGATTTATATAATTCATTTTAATGTGGAGAGATGGTCGAGTTGGCTTAAGGCGCACGCCTGGAACGCGTGTGTAGGGGAAACCCTACCGAGGGTTCGAATCCCTCTCTCTCCGCCAAAAGCTACTATTAGAAATTTCTAATAGTAGCTTTTTTATATAAACATAACAAGGAAAATGTTGAATCAAGTGATATAATAATTAGAAAAGATAGGTAAGAATTTATAATACTTTTTGGGAATATAAAATATTAAAGGGTTTATAATGTAAAATATGGAATATTTTATATGAAGTTCACCGATAATTAAAATAAGAGAATAAGTTTATAAGGAGGAAATATGGTAAAGGCAGTTATTTTTGATTTAGATGGAACCCTACTTGATACAATGCTTGAGTGGGAAAACATAGGGGCAAATTACTTAAAAAGCTTAGGTCTTGAACCAGAGTATAATATTAATGAGATTTTAAAACCTTTAAGTCTTGAAGAAGCTTCAGAGTATTTTATAAAAAAATATAAGGTAAATAAAACATCAAAGGAAATATTAGATGATATTAACTCACTTATTGCAGAACAGTATGAAAATCATTTAGAATTAAAAGATGGGGTATTGGATGTTTTAAATGAACTAAAAGAAAAAAATATAAAAATGTGTGTAGCAACAGCTACAGAACACGATTTAGCTTTATCAGCATTAAAAAGACTTAATATAGATAAATACTTTGAGTTTGTTTTAACATGTGGAGAAGTAGGGTATAGCAAAAAATACCCAACTATATATATTGAAGCAACAAATAAGTTAGGTTTAACAATAAATGATATTATTATATTTGAAGATAGTTTAATGGCTATGAAATCAGCTAAAGCAGCAGGGTTTAAAATCGTAGGAATATATGATATAGCTTCAAGACAAGAGCAAGAAGAAATAAAAGAAATTTGTGATAAGTATATTTTAAAATTTGAAGATTTAAAATCAGGAGAAGTTATAATCTAATATAATTTGAGAGGAGCACCGAGAAGTTGCAGTTAAACAGGAATAATGTTAAAAAAATACTATTTATAATTATTGTTTCCATTGTTGTGTTTTTAGGTATACAAAACTTTGGTGTATCTATTAAAGTACTAAGCATAACAGTTGATCTTTTAAAACCTTTTATACTAGGTGTTGGTATTGCGTTTACTTTAAATGTACTATTAAAACTTTTGGAGGAAAAAATATTTTTTCCTTTAAATAAACTTAATATTAATATATGGAATAAATCTCGCAGAGGAGTATGTATTCTTTTAACATATATTATTGTTATAGCATTTTTATATGTTTTATTTTTCTTAATAGTACCAGAACTTAAAAAGAGTTTTGATATATTAATTAGCAATATTCATATATATGTAGAGTTTTTTGAAAACTGGACAAATAAAATAGTTACTTCTCTTGGGGTATCTCAAAGTATTACTGAAAACTTAATAATAGATTGGGATAAGTTTTTCTCTATAACAGGTGAGTTTTTGAAAAATATATCAAATAACTTTATAAACAAAACAGTAAATATAACTACTTCTATTGTAAGTACATTATTTAATCTTGTTATAGGTATAGCTTTTTCAATATATATATTATTTCAAAAAGAAGCTTTATGTAATCAAGCTAAAAAAATTAGTTTAGCATATCTTTCAAGAAGCAAAGCTGAATATTTAATATCAGTTGGAAAACTATCTAATAAAATATTTTCACGTTTTGTTTTAGGACAAATTGTAGAAGCTTTTATAATAGGAGCATTATGTTTTATTGGAATGACTATATTTAATATGCCTTATGCATCGCTAATAGGTACAATTGTTGGAGTAACTGCTTTAATACCTGTATTTGGGGCTTTAATAGGTACAGCACTTGGAGTATTTTTAATACTTATGATAAATCCAATTAAAGCATTTTGGTTTATAGTATTTATAATTGTACTTCAACAACTAGAAGGTAATATAATTTATCCAAGAGTAGTTGGAAATTCAATAGGACTACCTGGAATTTGGGTTTTAGTTGCTGTAACTATTGGAGGAAGTACTTTTGGTATAACAGGTATGATACTTGGAGTACCATTATCAGCAGTTGCTTATATTTTACTTAAAAAAGATGTTTATAAAAGACTTAGAAATAAGGAAATATCAAGTGTTGATATAGAAAAAGCAGGAAGTTAAATTTAACTTCCTGCTTTTTCTATATCAACACTTGATATTTCCTTATTTCTAAGTCTTTTATAAACATCTTTTTTAAGTAAAATATAAGCAACTGCTGATAATGGTACTCCAAGTATCATACCTGTTATACCAAAAGTACTTCCTCCAATAGTTACAGCAACTAAAACCCAAATTCCAGGTAGTCCTATTGAATTTCCAACTACTCTTGGATAAATTATATTACCTTCTAGTTGTTGAAGTACAATTATAAATACTATAAACCAAAATGCTTTAATTGGATTTATCATAAGTATTAAAAATACTCCAAGTGCTGTACCTATTAAAGCCCCAAATACAGGTATTAAAGCAGTTACTCCAACAATTGTACCTATTAGCGATGCATAAGGCATATTAAATATAGTCATTCCAATAAAACATAATGCTCCTATTATAAAAGCTTCTACAATTTGTCCTAAAACAAAACGTGAAAATATTTTATTAGATAGTTTTCCAACTGATATTAAATATTCAGCTTTGCTTCTTGAAAGATATGCTAAACTAATTTTTTTAGCTTGATTACATAAAGCTTCTTTTTGAAATAATATATATATTGAAAAAGCTATACCTATAACAAGATTAAATAATGTACTTACAATAGAAGTAGTTATATTTACTGTTTTGTTTATAAAGTTATTTGATATATTTTTCAAAAACTCACCTGTTATAGAGAAAAACTTATCCCAATCTATTATTAAGTTTTCAGTAATACTTTGAGATACCCCAAGAGAAGTAACTATTTTATTTGTCCAGTTTTCAAAAAACTCTACATATATATGAATATTGCTAATTAATATATCAAAACTCTTTTTAAGTTCTGGTACTATTAAGAAAAATAAAACATATA
The DNA here is from genome assembly GCA_023389275.1 of Bacillota bacterium. GTDB lineage: Bacteria > Bacillota > Clostridia > Clostridiales > Caloramatoraceae > Clostridium_AB. The sequence continues at coordinate 10,642 of JAEWEN010000096.1, read as the reverse complement.
AAAATGCTATAACAATAATATATGTTAAAAGAATACATACTCCTCTGCGAGATTTATTCCATATATTAATATTAAGTTTATTTAAAGGAAAAAATATTTTTTCCTCCAAAAGTTTTAATAGTACATTTAAAGTAAACGCAATACCAACACCTAGTATAAAAGGTTTTAAAAGATCAACTGTTATGCTTAGTACTTTAATAGATACACCAAAGTTTTGTATACCTAAAAACACAACAATGGAAACAATAATTATAAATAGTATTTTTTTAACATTATTCCTGTTTAACTGCAACTTCTCGGTGCTCCTCTCAAATTATATTAGATTATAACTTCTCCTGATTTTAAATCTTCAAATTTTAAAATATACTTATCACAAATTTCTTTTATTTCTTCTTGCTCTTGTCTTGAAGCTATATCATATATTCCTACGATTTTAAACCCTGCTGCTTTAGCTGATTTCATAGCCATTAAACTATCTTCAAATATAATAATATCATTTATTGTTAAACCTAACTTATTTGTTGCTTCAATATATATAGTTGGGTATTTTTTGCTATACCCTACTTCTCCACATGTTAAAACAAACTCAAAGTATTTATCTATATTAAGTCTTTTTAATGCTGATAAAGCTAAATCGTGTTCTGTAGCTGTTGCTACACACATTTTTATATTTTTTTCTTTTAGTTCATTTAAAACATCCAATACCCCATCTTTTAATTCTAAATGATTTTCATACTGTTCTGCAATAAGTGAGTTAATATCATCTAATATTTCCTTTGATGTTTTATTTACCTTATATTTTTTTATAAAATACTCTGAAGCTTCTTCAAGACTTAAAGGTTTTAAAATCTCATTAATATTATACTCTGGTTCAAGACCTAAGCTTTTTAAGTAATTTGCCCCTATGTTTTCCCACTCAAGCATTGTATCAAGTAGGGTTCCATCTAAATCAAAAATAACTGCCTTTACCATATTTCCTCCTTATAAACTTATTCTCTTATTTTAATTATCGGTGAACTTCATATAAAATATTCCATATTTTACATTATAAACCCTTTAATATTTTATATTCCCAAAAAGTATTATAAATTCTTACCTATCTTTTCTAATTATTATATCACTTGATTCAACATTTTCCTTGTTATGTTTATATAAAAAAGCTACTATTAGAAATTTCTAATAGTAGCTTTTGGCGGAGAGAGAGGGATTCGAACCCTCGGTAGGGTTTCCCCTACACACGCGTTCCAGGCGTGCGCCTTAAGCCAACTCGACCATCTCTCCACATTAAAATGAATTATATAAATCTCATATAGTTTATCATAAATCAAATTTGTTATCAACATATTAATTTATAGACATCTCCTTCTTTCGATTATATTATATGTTTTCCAATAATATATTATATATTTTACCATATAATCTATTTTTAACATTTAATTACCAAATAATAACAAAGAATATATAGTATTTGTTTTGTAAATAATATATAATATGTTTAATTTTATATTCTAAGGAGGATTTTATGCCAAACCAACAAGAAACAAAACCTTTAAGAAGATTTGCTAGTGTAATTATGGCTTTATCATTTATGTTTATGTTTTCTCTTATAGTACTTGGATTTTTAAAATAATTAATCTTTAAAACTGTTCACTATTATGGATTTTTAAAATATACTATAATTAACATTAGTTTTAATTTTTGATACTTGAATTTTTAAAATTTAAATGATATTATAGTCATTATTGTTTGTATAAAATAATTATTGGCTTTTTAGCCCCACTTTTTTTCTGTTTATTGGTTCCCAAACAGAGTAAGGTGGGGCTTTTTATATAGTTAATATTTTAGAAAGGATGTTTTAAAATGGACAAACCAATAGAAAATAAAATGGGGACAAAACCTATTTTTTCTCTTCTAATGGCAATGAGTCTTCCAGCTATGGTTTCTATGCTCATACAATCCCTATACAACATTGTTGATAGTATGTTTGTAGCTAGAATATCAGAGGACGCATTAACAGCGGTATCATTAGCTTTTCCTATTCAAAACCTTATAATTGCAGTTTCAGTAGGTACTGGAGTTGGAATGAACTCTTTAATATCAAGACGTCTTGGAGAAAAAAGGTTTGATGAGGCAAACAGCTCAATAACCCATGGGTTTATACTAACAGCTATTCATTCTATACTTTTTATTATACTTGGATTAATCTTAATAAAACCGTTTTTTGAAATGTTTACAAGTTCTCAAAACGTTATTAAGCTAGGGTGTGATTACACATATGTTGTAACACTCGTTTCATTTGGGTGTTTATTTCATATATTAGTTGAAAAAATACTTCAAGCTACCGGAAAAATGATTTATCCAATGATATTTCAAGCAGTAGGAGCCATTATTAATATTATTTTAGACCCTATACTTATTTTTGGACTTTTAGGCGCACCTGCTCTTGGAGTAACAGGAGCTGCAATAGCTACTATAATAGGTCAAATATCTGCTATGGCACTTTCAGTTATTGTTTTTTTAACTCAAAAACATGAAGTTAAAATTAAAATAAAAGGGTTTAAATTTAATATAGAAACTGTTAAAGATATATATGCTGTAGCAATTCCTTCTACTATTATGTATTCTTTAGGTTCTATATTAGTAATAGGTATAAATGCTATTTTAGTACAGTTTTCAAACCTTGCTGTAGCTTTATTCGGAATTTACTTTAAGCTTCAATCCTTTATATTTATGCCTGTAAATGGACTTATACAAGGTGCTATGCCTATAATGGGATACAACTTTGGAGCTAAAAATAAAAAAAGACTTTTAAAAACTTTAAAAGCAGCTATATTAGTTTCAAGTATTATAAGTATTTTAGGTACTATACTATTTGTGGCTTTTCCAAATCAATTACTTTTAATGTTTGATGCATCTAAAGATATGTTAGCTATTGGACCAATGTGTCTTGGAATTATTAGTACAAGCTATGTATTTGCATCTATTTGTTTTATGTACTGTACAATTTTCCAAGCTATAGGTAAAGGCTTTTATAGCTTAATTATTTCTCTTCTTCGTCAAGGAGCAATAATTATACCTCTTAGCTTTATACTTGCAAAACCTTTAGGCCTTATAGGGGTTTGGATTACCTTCCCTATTGCAGAAATAATATCTACTATAGTTTCAATTTTAATGTTTAAACATCTTAACAAAACTATATTAAGTAAGTTAGATTAACATTGCATTTTTCTTGAATTATAGGTATAAATTAAGTTAGGTGATGTATTATGAAATTTAAAATAGAAATAGGTATAAGAAATCTTAAAACTTCTCTAGCTGTATTTATATCTATTATTCTTTCTTATTTATTAAATTTACACTCTCCATTTCTAGCAGCTATATCTGCACTTCTTGTTATGGAAGCAAGTGTTGTAGACACTGTTAGATCTGGAAAAAATAGAATACTTGCAACCATTCTTGGAGCTACAATTGCTTGTTTGTTTTGTTTTATATCTCCAGGAGAAGTTGTTTTAGCTGCACTAGGAATAGTAATAATTATAAGCCTTTGTGGAATGATTAACTGGAATTCTTTTATTCCAGCAGCTGGAATTATATTTTTATCAATAATGTTTGGAGTTCAAAAAGGTACAAACCCTATAGAATATAGCTTTATAGCTGTAATTTCTACATTTTTAGGAATAGCAGTTGCATTTTGTGTAAACTTTTTAATAGCTCCTCCTAATCATATAGAATCTGTTCTTCATAGCTATCAAATACTTCGTGACAATACTTCAAACCTTATAAAAAGAAGATTATGCTATGGAGAAAATATAGACACCTTTGGATTTTACGATAAAATACAAAATCTATCAGATGATTTAAATACTTTAATTGAAGAAATAAGACTTTCTAAAGATAGGCCTCTTCACGGTGATAATATTAAAGAAATGATACTTTTATATAAGCATATTTATTTTCATCTAACTGTTTTAAATGATTTTAAAGAAGATATTTGTTTATCAGAAGAAAACCTTTCAAAATTAAAATCAATATACGGAAAGGTACCTGAAAAAATAACATGCTCTTCAAAGGAAGAAAATCTTGTTTTTAATTATCATGTAGGTAAAATACTAGACACTTATATATATGTTCAAAGTCTTACTATAACAAGAGAAAGCTAAGTAGAATATTCTGCTTAGCTTTTTTATTTACCCTATTTTGTGTAACATGTATAAAATTACACCATATATTACTCATATAAGAAAGGTATATTTACATAATATATTTTTCTTATAAATCAAATACTGTGAGGTGTTTTAGTGTGAAATATAATTACTCAGGAGATAATTCAAATACTAAAAAACTATGCCCTGAAAAAACCGGATGCAAAAGTGAAGGACCACCAGGACCTACTGGACCTCAAGGGCCTACTGGGCCTCAGGGTCCTCAAGGAGTTAGAGGAGATGCAGGCCCTCAAGGGCTTAGAGGATGTAGAGGATCACGTGGGGCTACTGGACCTCAAGGGCCTCAAGGGATTCAAGGACAACAAGGGCCTACTGGACCTCAAGGACCTCAAGGGCCTCAAGGTGACATTGGAGATGTAGGACCTACTGGACCTGTTGGGGCTACTGGCGCTACTGGCGCTCAAGGTATTCAAGGACCTGTTGGCGCTACTGGCGCTACTGGACCTCAAGGTATTCAAGGACCTATTGGTGCTACTGGCGCTACTGGCGCTCAAGGACTTCAAGGACCTATTGGTGCTACTGGGGCTACTGGGGCTCAAGGACTTCAAGGACCTATTGGCGCAACCGGCGCTACTGGAGCTCCAGGGCTTAACGGATTAGGAGCTATTATTCCTTATGCATCTGGTAGTACAATATCCCCTACAACAATTGCTGGTGGACTAGCTGGACTTTACTCTGTTATTGGATATGGAGAAAGTGTAACATCAATATCAGCACTTGGTTTAACTATAGATCTTTTAGGTCTTGGAAACAACCTTTCCTTTTCTGCTCCAAGAAATGGTACTATTGACTCTGTTGCTTTATATTTTAGTAATACAGTATCAGTTGGAGCTATCGGAGCAACTTTAACACTAAAAGCCCAAATTTATGAGTCAGTTGGACCTTCACCTAATAATGTATTTTCCCCTATTGGACCAGTATTTTCATTTCCACCAATATCAGGTGTATTAGCATCTGGTAATAGTTTAAACGTACTTTCCACTGGTCTTAATATTCCTGTAACCCAAGGTTCAAGGTATATTTTAGTAGTAAGTGTGTCTGCATCAGGATTATCTCTTATAAATACAGTAACTGGTGTAATAAGTGGAGGAATAAGTATTGTTTAATTAATTTTATAAATTTAATAAAAGTCATAGCTTTAAGCTATGACTTTTAATATAAATTTTAGTAAGGAGATGTTTAAATGGTCTCAATAAGCCTTTGTATGATAGTAAAAAACGAAGAAAATACCTTAGGTAGTTGTTTAGAATCTGTTAAGGATATTGTTGATGAAATAATTATTGTTGATACAGGGTCTACAGATAAAACTAAGGATATAGCTTTAAAATATACAAATAAAATTTATGACTTTAAGTGGTGTAGTGATTTTTCTAAAGCTAGAAATAAATCATTTGAATATGCAACAAAAGACTTTATTCTTTGGCTTGATGCAGATGATGTTATATCCCATGAAAATGCGTTAAGATTTATAAAACTTAAAGAAACACTTACCTTAGATATAGGTGCTGTAAATATGATTTACTCCCTTTCTAGAGATGAAAATGAAAATACTATTTATTCCTTAAGGAGAAATAGACTTATAAATAGAAAAAGAAATTATAAATGGATAGGTTTTATTCACGAATATATAAATGTTTTAGAAGAACCTATTTTTTCTGATATTGAAATATGGCATAAAAAAGAAGCAGTAACATATAGTAATAGAAATCTATTAATATATAGAGAAATGGAAGAGAAAAATGTCCCTTTCTCCCAAAGAGATATATTTTACTTTGGAAATGAACTTTTTTATCACTCTCTTTGGGAAGAAGCTATTGAAAAATATGTATGCTTTTTAAAAGAAGATAGTGTTTGGATAGAAGACAAGAAGCTTGCATATCTTAATATGGCTAAATGTTTAAATAACTTAAATAAAAAGCAAGAAGCAAAGGAAGCTATTTTAACCTCCTTTTCATATGATATACCTAGAGCAGATTCTTGCTGTTTTTTAGGAGAATTATTTTTAGAAGAAGAAAACTACCTATCATCTATATTTTGGTACCAAAATGCTATTAAATGTGCTCCAAATAAAAATTACACACAACTTTTGTCTAAGGATTATTATACTTATATTCCATATGTTCAGCTTTGTATTTGCTACTATTTTATAGAAGATTATTATTCTTCTTATTACTACAATGAACTAGCTCATACCTGTGCATGTAATAAAAACACAACTTTATACAATAGAAACCTAATTATAGACAAATTTAATGAACTTAATATTCCTATTCCAAATAAAGAAAATATATTTAGTGTAAAGAATATTGATTAAAAAATTTTAGGAGCTGCTAATTAGCAGCTCCTAAATTTAGTTACAATATCCTCTTTTTGTTATTTTATGCTTTCTACATGGCTCATAGCTACCGCAAGGGTCATGACTATAGCAGTCTTTTTTAATCATAGGACAAAGAACAAATATTAAAGAAATATCTACACTTCTTTTTGTAAAACACCTTACACAGGCTTCCTCTACTCCTATATAAACATCATCTATAGACTTTAAACACTTATCATATGACAAGTCTTTCATAAGAATAAATTCACAAAATGGCACTTCCCAATGAGCCGAGTGAAGAGATTGTTGGCAGTTATCTGCTGTATATATAACCTTTATAAATTTAGTTCCTTCTACAATTAATTTAGGTCCTAGTACTGTATTTATTATTTTAAAACTATCAAGACATATACTTACCTTTAACTCATTTACCGACTCTATATCTGGCTTTTGACTAGGTATACATAAAGTAGTATCTTGAATAACTTGTTTGTAAAACTCCTTGCAACCATTTCTTGGATAGCTGTCTAATGGAGTAAGTCCTGTAATCAATACATTATCAAACATTGTACCCTCCTTATTTATCACTCTAGTATTAAATATATTATAAATTTTTAAAAGTGTTACTTAAGATTTATATATAGAAATTACACTTTACTTCTGTAACAAAAATTAACATAACTCAATATATTAATACCATATCTAATCAAAGAAAGGATGGATGAATCTCATGAACTTAAAATGTAATTTTACTTCATCTACTTGCACAAAAGAATTGGTAGATGTTACAGGCCTTTGTAATCCCGAAGATGTTAGGGAGGTTATAAAAGTTTTTCCTTACTGGATGCAAATGTATATTCCTGAAACTTTATCTATACCACCACAAAAACCTGATATTGAAACAATAAACTCTTTAGATGTGTCAGTTAATATATTTAGAGCAGATGTAATAAAAACTCCAAGATCATATACTACAGCTGGAGTACCTGTTGAAAGTTTAGAAGGTAAGCTTTTAACTGGAAGAAAGCTAATAATAGAAGGAGAGCTTTGTCAAAAGGTTGTTTATACTGCAAATGAAACAGAACAACCTGTTCACTCAGCACATTTTTATGTACCTTTTTCAGCGTATATAGTAGTTCCTAAAGAAATTACCTTTACAAATGCTGATGGAACAAAAACTAAGCTAGACTCATGTAATATAGAATATCAAGTTAATGCTTGTATAGAAGATGCATCTATAACTGCTTTAGATGAGAGAACAGTTTATAAGCAAGTTACACTACTACTTTATGCTGTTCCAACACAATCTTAATTGAAGGAGTGAAATAAATGTTAAACTGCGATTATACTAACAGTACTATTCATGAATTTTACACAAGCTGCTCATGTAAAGAAGATAATATTAATACAGTAGGTGCATATCCTCAAAATAAAATAGAAAGAGCTTTAAACTGCTCTATTGATACTAGAGAGTGGGTACAATTTTTCGTACCTGAAATAGTAGATATTCCTTCTCAAAAACCTGATGTTGAATCAGTATCTGGGGTTCATTCATGTATAGAAATAATATCTCAAAAAGTAATAAAAACTCCTGTAGTTCAAGGATATACTAATGCAAATGGTGTATTTGTTCCTGGAGAAAGTATTCCAAACGCTGAGTGTACTAACCTTACAGGTAAAAAGCTTATTATAGAAGGGCTTTTAAAACAAAAGGTTATTTATACTGCTTTAGTTGAAGACCAAGCTCTTCACTCAGCTTCATTTGTAGTACCATTTTCAGTTTTTATCATAGTAGATAAGGATACTCCACTATCTCAACAATTTAAAATCAATCCTTATATAGAAGATATATTTGCTTGTCAATTATCTGAAAGAAGTATATTTAAAAACACAACTATATTTATAAAAGCAGCTCCACTATGCTAAAAACTCAAAATGAAAGAGAGGGAATAAAATGTCTTGCAAATCTTGTAAAACTAATTTTAATGTAAAAGGCTTCGGAACATGTGACCTAGATAAAGTACTTTTAAATGGTGCAGATAGAACTACCTTAAACTGGACTGAAATATCTGTTCCTGAGATTCTTCCTATACCTGCTCAAAAACCTGATATAGAAAGTATAGATCAGGTTTATGTTGATGCTGTAATAAAATCAATAAAACTAATTGAAACTCCTTTTTCATATAGAGAATACAATAGAACACTTACTGCATCTGAACTTTCTGCAGTAACAGCAACTATAACTGCTATAAATGCAGTTGTTACTGAAATAGGAACAATAGACCTTGCTGGTTTAGTAGCTGCTATTGAAGCTATTCCTGGCATAGGGGCTATTCCTGGTGTTAGTGATTTAATTGCTATTGTTGGTAATACTGTAGATGATGTGTTAGCAGCTGTATTAAGCCTTACTACAGCAATAACTGCTGCAACTGCACAACTAGTTACAGGAGTACTTGCATGTCTTGCTGTATCAATACTAGAAACTCTTCAAAGTCTTGTAACACTACTTCAAACTGCAATTGGGGCTTTAGAAGATGCTATTACTGCCTTAATAGATCTTGTTAATAGTATAGACCCTGTAGTAGTAGGACCACTTGTTGAAGCTCTGCTTAACCCTATTTTAGCTGCTCTTACTACAGTAGTTACTTTAATAACTACTTCATTAACTAGTATTTTAAACTCATTAAATCTTATAAATAGTACTCCAAGTAAATACTTCACTATTATTCCTAACGCTGAAGGAACTTGTTTAAGTGGAAGAAAGCTTGTAATAGAAGGAGTTTTAAAACAAAAGATTGTTTATACAGGACTTGTAGATCAGCAATCTGTTCACTCTGCACATTATACTATGCCTTTTTCTGCATTTATTATTCCTTATGCTAAGTTTGAAGGTCTAGAATACGATCAAAATGTTACTGTTGTAGATGAAAACGGTAATACTGTTGTAATAAACGGGTTTGGATTTAATCCAGAAGACCCTATAGTAGTAGATTTATGTGAAGAATTTGCAGTTAAAGCATATATTGAAGATATTTTCGCATATGCACTAGATTGTAGAACAGTATTTAAAAATGTAACTTTATTCCTTCAAGGAAAAGTTATAAAACCATGTGCTGCTGGACCAACTCCACCTGTAAATAATCAATGTGAATTTATTATTCCTCCAACTCCTTAATAATCTGTTAAATAGAACCAAGTATTTTATACTTGGTTCTATTTTTATACTTAAATTTTCTATAGTATTTTTAACTATTTCAGTAACCCATTTTATGTAAACGCATAGTATATACCATGAAATACAAAAGAGAAGTATTTTAATAGTGGATTTAATTTTAGGAGGTAATATTATGCCAGAAAACAATGAAAATCTATTAGGTAATGTAAAAGAAGTTGCTCCAGAAGTAGTAGCAGAAATAGGGGAAATAATAGAAAAAGACGGTAAAAAAATAATAAAAATAGGAGATAAAGAAGTAGAAATTAAAATTCCAGAAACAGGAGATTCATCAAAAGAAGCAGCTGATGATTCTAAACAATTATTAGGTAGTAACTGCTGTGAATATATAGTTGGTAATAGCAAATGGGTTCCTGTAACTTTTCTAGATTGTGATGTTAAAGTTCATGATATAGATGTTAAAAAGAAAAAAGACAAAGTTAGGCTATCTGGTCAAGTAGTTGACTGTAATGGATATGGGGTTTCAAATGTATTAGTAAACTTATTAAAATATCATAGTAGAACAGGCGAAACAGTAGGTGTAGCTCATACAATAACCGATTGCGATGGTAATTATATATTTGAAGTTGATAAACCAAGTATTTTTGATTTCTATGATGTATATAAAATAATAGTTGGAAAAGCAGCAAAAGGTGCTGAGAGACCAGACCTGTTTCCTTTTAACAATTGTGAACCTTGTAAAAATCCTTGCTCATAACACTTATTGTAAAATAATGTAATAAAAGCTAGGCAATATGCCTAGCTTTTACATTTCTTGTACTTTAAATCCTTCTCCTCTAACCTCTGTTGCATCAGTAATTACAACAAAAGCTTTTGGATCTAATTTTTTCACTATATCTTTAACTTTTCCTATTTGAGTTGAAGTTACAA
>JAEWEN010000113.1 GCA_023389275.1 Bacillota bacterium | reverse complement strand
ACCCATAAGAGACATATAAATTGTAGCTCTTACAGCATTTAGACCTTGGTTTGAACAGATGTTTGAAGTAGCTTTTTCACGTCTAATATGTTGCTCTCTAGCTTGTAGAGTTAAAACATATGCTCTTTTTCCATCTGAATCTTCAGTTTCACCAACAACTCTTCCTGGTACCTTTCTCATAAGTTTGTTTGTAACAGCCATAAATCCTAGGTATGGTCCACCAAAACTCATAAAGTTTCCAAGCGCTTGTCCATCTCCTACAACTACGTCTGCACCAATTTCTCCTGGAGTTTTTAATATTCCAAGTGAAATAGGATCAACACTCATAATAAGGTTAGCTTTATTAGCATGAGTTAGTTTTTCAACAGCTTCTGCATCTTCAACGCATCCGAAGAAGTTAGGGCTTTGAATAATAACACCTGCAGTTTTATTGTCAACTGCTGCTTCAAGTTTTTCAATATCTGTTATACCGTCTTTAACATCAATTTCAACAACTTCTATATTATTAAAATCCATGTAAGTTGCAAGAACACGTCTTGCTTCTGGATGAACAGCTTTTGATACTACTACTTTTTTCTTTTTAGTAGCTCCTACAACCATTTTTGCAGCTTCTGCTACTGCAGTTGCATTGTCGTACATTGAAGCGTTTGCAACATCCATTCCAGTTAATTCACATATTAATGATTGGTACTCAAATATAACTTGAAGAGTACCTTGTGAAATTTCTGGTTGGTATGGTGTGTATGCAGTATAAAATTCTGATCTTGATACTATGTGTGAGATAGCTGATGGTACATAGTGATCATATGCACCTGCTCCTAAGAAGCATGTAGCATCATCAACACTTAAATTCTTTTTACTTAATGAAGAAAGCTTTCTCATAACTTCAAGCTCTGAATATGGAGCTTCAAGATCAAGTCTTCTATTTAGCTTTAGATTCTCAGGAATATCACTAAATAGTTCATCTATAGAATTCATACCTATAGATTTAAGCATTTCCTCTCTTTCTTCACAAGTACTTGCTATATAAGGAAACATATATTATGCCTCCTGACCTAGGAACTCTTCATATTTATCTGATGTCATTAGTCCGTCTAATTCTGCTGTATCGCTTAATTCTACTGCGAATATCCAGTTAGCATATGCGTCAGTGTTAAGAAGAGTTGGATCTCCTTCTACATCTTCGTTAACTTCTACAACAGTTCCGCTTACTGCTGAATGTAGGTCTGTAGCAGCTTTAACTGATTCTACAACTCCGATAGTATCTCCAGCAGCAATTTCTGAATCAACTTCTGGTAGTTCAACGTAAACGATGCTTCCTAATTGGTGTTGAGCGTAATCTGAAATTCCAACATACGCTTTGTTTCCTTCAACCTTTACCCAGTCATGATCATTTGTATAAAGTAGTCCATTTTCAACTTTCATTATAAAATCCTCCTTAAAATTCCAAAAATATTTATTTTTTATTTAAATTTTTATAAATTAACTAAGATTACTTAGTTTTTGTTTTCTTTTGGTAGAATTTTCTACCTACAACTTCTGCTTTAGCAGTTTTGTTTCTGATTTTTATTTCAATTTCAGTTCCAAGATCTGCAAATTGAGCATCTATTAAAGCATTTCCAATTGTTTTTTCAAGTGTAGGTGAGAAGTATCCAGTAGCTACTGCTCCTATAACTTTTCCATCCTTAACAACTTCGTATCCGTGTCTTGGAATACCTCTTTCTTTCATTTCGAAACCAACAGTTTTTCTCTTTAATCCTTCTTCTTTTTGCTTAACTAGAACTGACTTACCAACAAAGTCTGATTCTTTTTGAAGCTTAACGAAGAATCCAAGTCCTGCTTCAAGTGGTGATATATCTTCAGCCATTTCATTTCCGTATAAAGGAAGAGCAGCTTCAAATCTTAATGTATCTCTAGCACCAAGTCCTGCTGGCTTAAGAACACCTTCTCCAGCTTCCATTAATGCGTTCCATACTTTTTCTATACAATCATTTGTTGTATAAACTTCGAATCCATCTTCTCCAGTGTAACCAGTTCTTGAAACTAGACATTTACATCCAGCAACAGTTACTGAGTCATTGAAGTAGAAGAATTTAATAGTGTTTAGATCTACATCTGACACTTTTTGTAATATATTTTGAGCTTCTGGTCCTTGAATTGCAACTTCTGCAACTTGTGGAGAAACGTTCTCAACAGTTACATCAAAACCTTTAGCTTTTTCTTCAATCCACTTAACATCTTTATCAATGTTAGCAGCATTTATTACAAGATAAATATGATTTTCATTATACTTATAAACTAGAAGGTCTTCTACAATACCTCCGTTTTCATTACACATAAGTGTATAAGCTATTTGAGTATTTTCAAGAACTGATATATCATTTGTAACTAGATAGTCAACAAATTTTTGAGCCTCTGGCCCTTTTATATCAACTTCCCCCATGTGTGATACGTCAAATAATCCAGCTTGAGTTCTTACAGCAACGTGCTCTTCAATAAGACCTAGCCCCTCATACTGAACAGGCATTTCCCAACCTGCATAATCTACGATTTTTCCTCCTGCTTTTTGATGAACCTCAAAAAGCGGTGTTCTTTTTGAATTACTCATTAGAACTTATCCTCCCTTCGTTTTGTTAGAACTTAGAACATAAATCTAATATTAAAAAGAATCACAGGCAAAATAAGATATATGAATATTCATATTCTTACTTTAACAACCATTACCCCTACAAAAACCACAAATTCCTTTAAAATATCAAATAAAGTTCTAACCTTTAGCAGTTTTTACTCTGTATCTTTACCTGAGAGCTTCTACACACCCACATATGTATTTCTCCTCCGGTGCCTTTAAATAGCTTTCCAGAGTTCCATCAAGTGATGTTCCTTTTGCCTGAAAGTTTTTATAAAAACCTGCCTTAATTTTTACATTGCTTCTTCGGCTCCTAATTTAATAGATATCTCACACCACCATCATCTGGGAGTTTTTGATTTATTTTGATTTATTTAATTCAATTTTAATTCTATTATTAGAAAAAATCAACAATTGTTTAATTTTAAATAAAGTTTTACATGCTATGTATAAGTATTGTTAATTCTATATCATAGCTAACTTTCCAATTTAGTAAAAAACACAGCGCTGTATATTTTTCAAAAGACTTTGTATATTTACAAAGTTCTTTATGAATTTTTTATTAATAAAACCTTCATTTTTATGTAATATGTTAATAATCATTATTATCTTTAATAAATTATATTTATATATAAACTTATTTATTATTTTGATAAAATTTAAATTTTGTTGAATGATTTATAAAAAATTACAATAAATTGAATTATAGTTACATTATATACCAAAAATAAATTAAATACTATAAGTAAAAGAAAATTTCTATGTCAATTTTATAACAAATAATTTTTACACTCTTTGATATATTATTATCACAATAAAGCGAAATACAAGATTTTATCCATGTATTCCCACACATAATCATATGCAGGAAAATTCATTATATTCTTACAATTAAAAGTTAAAAATAAATAGGCGTTGGAATTCATTCCTAGCCTATTTATTAACTTCATCTATTAAATTTATTCCTTCGTATATAAGCACTCTAGAGTAACAACCTTGTTTTACACTAAAACTATAAAACATATTTTTAGGAAGATTTAATAAGTAACATAAAAATGCTCTTATAACACCTCCATGTGAAACTATAAGTACTTTATCTTTACTTTTTACATCTATAATATCATCTAAAAAACTAGCACATCTATTATAAAAGCTGTTAAATGATTCTCCATTAGGAAATGTGAAATTTTCATAGTCATTTAAAAACTCTTCATATTCCTTTTCATATCCTACCATAACTTTATCATATGCAATTGTATCCCAATCTCCAAAATCAATTTCTTCTATTCTATTATCTGTTTTAACTGGTATATCACTTCGATTTTCCAGTATTATGTTCATTGTTTCAATAGTTCTATTTAAGGGAGAAGTATACACTTTATTTATCTCTATATCTTTTAGCTTGCTTTTTATTTTATTTGCATCATTTATACCATTTTGATTTAAAGAAGCATTTATTTTACCTTGGTAAACTTTTTTTAGATTTAGATCTGTTTGTCCATGTCTTACAAATATTAATTCCATACTCCCATCACTCCTAATGATAAAAACATAAAAATTACTTCTGATATCTCGATAGAAAATCCAAGTATATCTCCAGTAACACCTTTTAAAGTATCTTCAATACTTTTTCTTACTAAAAGCATTAAAATTAATGTGATAAAATACGCTATTAAAAGTTTATAGTTTATAATAAATATTAATATTAAACATAATATTTGATTTATATAAAATCTATTTGTAGTTATTTTTCCTATAAATAAATCTCCAAGACCTTCATTGTCTCTTGCATATTTTCTTTTATATGCAAAATAAATAACTATTGACCTTGAAGCTATTGAACTAGTTAATATAATAGATAAATATTCAAGTATGTTTTTATTTATCCCATTATTTATAATTTCAAAGTATAAAGCCCACTTAATTGCTATAACAAGTATAAGCCCAACTCCACCAAATGTACCAAGTCTACTATCCTTCATAATTTCAAGTATTTTCTCTCTACTTCTTCCTGAAAAAAATCCATCACAAGTATCTGAGAATCCGTCTAAATGTATTGCACCTGTTACAAATACGTAGAAAATTACACCTAAAATAGATGTAACAAAAGGAGAGTATACATCTTTTATTATGTATATAGGTAAACTTACTATAAATCCTACAATAAGTCCTACAAGTGGAAAATAAACTATAGCCTTTGCATAATCTTCTCTTGTTATATCAAAGCTCTTATTAATAGGTATTCTAGTCATAAATTGAAGTATTACTAAAAATCTTTTCATATATCCTCCTACTTTATCTTAACTGGCATAGATGCAACTACAAGATAAACTTCACTACAATTTTTAGCTATATATTGGTTTGCCCTTCCTGCTATGTCTCTAAAATATCTTCCAAGCTTACTTTCTGGAACAACTCCAAATCCAACTTCGTTTGTAACTAAAACACATTTTCCATTAAAATTTTTTAATACTTCTAAAAGATTCTTAACCTCTTCCATAACCTTTTCTTCTGCAAGTTTAAATTCTTCCTTTGTGTTTTCTTTACATATATCAAGCATAATATTTGAAACCATTATAGTTATACAATCAAGTATAACCCCATCATAACTGTTTAAATTTAAAAGTGATTCTTTAAATTTTTCATAACATTCTAATGTATCCCATGAAGAAGGTCTTTGACTTTTATGCTTTGCAACTCTGTCTTTCATTTCATCATCAAAAGGAATAGAGGTTGCTATATAAAGAACATTATTACACTCTTTTAATAAACTTTCTCCATATGATGACTTTCCACTTCTAGCACCACCTGTTATAAGTATCATTTATTTTTCCCTCCAAAAATCTTTATAATCTTTTATATCAACATTTCCTTCTTCAAATGTTCCCATATTATTTATAACACTAATAGCTGTTTCTATTATATTAAATGCTAAAGGACACCCAACTCCTTCACCTAGTCTCATGTTAAGATTAAGCATAGGATTTAAATTTAATTCTTTAAGAGCAATGTTATATCCTTTTTCTCTAGATATGTGTGAAGCTAACATATAGTCCTTTGTAAAATTATTTATTTTATATGCACAAAGAGCAGCAACTATTGATATAAATCCATCTATTACTATAGGTATTTTATAATAAGCAGCTCCTAAATAAAGTCCTACAAGTCCTGCTATATCATATCCTCCAACACGTCTTAAACACTCTAAAGGATTATCAAAGTAATCTTTATGTAAATTAATTATATTTTCTATTACCTTTTTCTTATGTAAAAGCTGATCATCTAAAAGTCCTGCTCCCCTATCTGTTGCATCTTCTACACTACAATTTGTTAAAGCTATTAAAAGAGATGAACTAGTTGTTGTATTTCCTATTCCCATTTCTCCAGTACCTATAATAGTGTAGCCTTTATTCTTTAAATCTTTAACAGTTTCAAAACCAACATTTATTGCTTTTAAACATTCATCCATTGTCATAGCAGGTTCTTTTGCACTGTTTCTAGTTCCTTTTCTTATTTTCTTAATATCAAGACCTTCATAATAAATATCATTTAATACACCTATATCTATTACCTTTATATCTGTGTTATTAGCTTTTGATATAACCGCTATACCTGATATTCCTCTTAAAAAGTTTATAGTTTGCATAGATGTAACGCTTTGAGGACCAGATGCAACACCTTCTTCACACACTCCATTATCTGATGCCATAACAACAACTATTTTTTTGCCTAAGCTTGGACTTAATGTTCCCTGTATTGAACATATTTTTGCTGCTATATCTTCTAAAGTTCCAAGACTTTTAACAGGTTTTATTAAAGAATCTAATTTTTTCATTGCATTATTATAAATTTCATAATCAGAAGATGTAATTTCATCTAAGTATTTTAACATTATAAATTCCCCCTAAAAAAGCTGTAGAAAAAATCCTACAGCTTTAACTTTTATTTTTGTATAAGACTATAAACCTCTTCAAGAGTAAGGTTATTTTCATGTATATAAGAACTTAACTCTACTCCTACATATCTATAATGCCAAGGTTCATAATTATATCCTGTTATATTTTCTTTCCCTTTTGGATATCTTAATATATATCCATATTTATAGGCATTATTAATAAGCCATTGACCTTCTTTAGTATCTTCAAAGTTTTCTTCAAGTAAAAACTTCATAGACTTACATGTTAAATCTACTGCAAGACCAGTTTGATGCTCGCTATGCCCAGGAACTGCAACATATTGTTTTCCAACTTCTCCTTCATTTTTTATCTCAGCAGCATACACCTCATTTTGTCTTTCTGGAGATCTATATCCACTACCTAAAAAAATGTTTAAATTAGCATTTTCTTTAGCATCATTACACATTTTCTCAAGAGCTTTTGCTGCTTCTTTTCTCATAAGATTTTTTTCATTTCCCCTAGGTGCAACTAAAGGAACCTTTGGAATTGTAAGATCTTTTTTTATATTTCTCTCTTCTGCTGCATTATCCTTGTTAACAAGCTGAGTAAATCCTGAATCATCATGATTTATTATAGCTTTTATTTTCATGAGATTTTCATCTACTTCTTTAGCTTCTTTAACATTACTTTCTGCTTCTATTATTCTACTGTTTTCATATACTGTAATGTTAGACTTAGATCTAACTAATACTATCATGGAAACTCCTAAAGCTGCTATTAAAAATCCTATTATGGGTTTTTTAATACTCTTTCTCATAAATTCTCCTTCCGAACCTTAAAAGGCATTTTACTGCCTTTATTCATCTATATCTATCCCTACCATTCTCATTAGATATTTTGCATTTTTAGTTGTTGATATTCCATTTTTAATTTTGTAATCAAATAATATTTTACCACTATTATAGTACTCTTCAAAATGGTAATTTTCTATTTTTTCGTCTTTTATATCGCAAATTTCAAAATCATGTGTTGATATTCCACCTATTATATGATTTTTAGATAAACTTTTCAATACGTTTTTTGCTCCAACTATTCTATCTTTAGAGTTGGTTCCTCTAAAAATTTCATCTATTAAAAATATCATAGGCTTGTTTTTCTTAGAGTATTCAATAATATTTTTTATTCTTATAAGCTCTGCATAGAAAGTAGAAATACCCATTTCTAAATTATCTATTATTCTCATAGATGTAAGTACCTTCATATAAGAAGATGAAAAACTTTTTGCAACACAAGGTGCCCCTGAGTATGCCAAAATTAAGTTTATTCCTATAGTTCTTAAAAAAGTTGTTTTCCCTGACATATTAGAACCTGTAATAACAAGATTCTTTTCATTTATATCTATATCATTATTAACTCTAACATCTTGTTTTATTAAAGGATGACCTATATCTTCTCCTTTTACATAAACACCACTTTCCTTTACATTAGGATAAGTAGTTATTTCGTTAATATTATCTATTACACTTAAGCTTATAATCTCTTCTAAATCTCCAACAGCATAAATATATTTTTCTATTTTATCACCATATTTAGATTTAAAATCCTCTAATGTAAACATACATTGATAGTCCCATAAAAACACTAAGTTTAATATAAAATATGCTACTACATTATATCTTAAATTAATAGCATCTACTATAGACTCTAACTTTTTCATTACTTTACTAGCTTTAATATCATCTTCTAATACAAATTTTATATCCTTTATATACTTTGATTTAAAATCATTACTTTCAATTAAATCTATAATATTTAAGTAAGCTTTAAGATTCTTTTTATATGGTGTTACCTTAGAAAACCCACTGTATCCTTTAACTATAAAATAAGCATTTAATAAAATATTTATAACAAGTGAAATTGCTGCAATATTTAAAAAAACTTTAGATAAAGTAATATAAGCTAAAAACGAAGATATTATTAATATAACCGGCATAGGATATATTATCCATTTAAATGCTTTATTATAGGATAATTCTAAATTTTTACCATAATCTATAAGATCTTTAGGGTCTTTATTCTTATCTAAATTTACTTCCCCTTTTGTTTGAACTTCAATACAAAAATCTATGTTATTACTTAGCTCTTTAACAGCTTCTTGTTTTTCTTTTAGTTTTTTAATGTTAAAATCTCCACTTAAAGTTTTTATAAGCCTTTGTCTTCCTACAAAAGTTTTTGTTGCATTTATTAGCTGAAAAAGTGAACCCTTTCCAAATATATCTAAATCTCCTGTATAACAATGATTATAATCTATAGCCTCTTCTCCAATATCTTTAAAATCTCTCCAATTATAATTTAATCTATCTATATATTCATTTATTATTTTTATTTTAATACTTAAATATTTTTCTTGTTTTTTTACTTTAGTATGAAAAACAACTAATACTATAAATAAAGCTATTCCTAAAACAATAGGTATTCCCTCTAAAAAACTTATTCCATTAGAGAAAGACTTTATTATTATAGCTATAATAACTATAGAAAGTATTAATCTTAAAATACTTAATAAATTTGATTTTTTCTTTTGCTTATTAATATCTAAATCTAAAATTTTAATTTTCTCTTCTAACTCTTTTATATTCAGCATTTACACACGCCTTTCTTATTATTTTCCCAAATCCTAATATTGTTGATATAATGTTATTAAAATCAAGTTATAGGAGGGTGTATGAAAAAACTTTATTATATAATTATATCAATTTGTATATTTTTTTCCATATTAATATCTTCAATATTTATAACTACATATGATAAAAGCTTTTATATAAAGCAATTTCAAATAAATAATACATATGAAAACTCTATGGTTTTATCTAGAAGTATATCTCCAAACTTTGTTGCAAAAGAAGTTATATCCTATCTTAAAGGAGATATTAACAATTTAAATAGAAGTGGAATTTTTACAAATGAAGAAATAATTCATATGAAAGATGTAAAAAATTTATTTATAGCTTCAAAATATGTTTTTCTTTTACTATTAACTATAACAGTCTTAACAGCTATATACACTATAAGAAAATATTCATTATATGACTTTTTAAAAAATGTAATTAAATATTTTATATTAACTTCAATTATTATTATAGGAATATTTTTTATAGCCTTTTTAAATTTTAGTGAAAGCTTTACAATATTTCATGAAATTTTATTTACAAATGATTACTGGCTACTTGACCCTGACACTAGTATTATTATTAATATTATGCCTGAAGAATTTTTTATGGCTCATGCTTCTAATATAGTATTAATATTTAGTTTAATTAGCTTTATTATTTTAATTTTTATTATAATATTAATGAAACTTATTAAAAGGAGGAAAAACAATGTTAAGCTTTAATGATAAACTAAACAATTATGCAAAACTTCTTGTAGAGAAAGGAATAAACATACAAAAAGATCAAATTCTAATTCTTGATGCTCCAATAGATCATAAGGATTTTGCTTTAAACATAGCTAAAAAAGCATATGAAAGAGGAAGTAAATATGTACATATAAACTGGAGCTGTGATGAAGCTACAAAACTTCGTTATGACTATTCAGATGAAAAGCATTTAGATTTTTTCCCTGAATTTTTAGTTTCTATGTTTGAAACAGCTGATTTAGAAAATGCTGCATATTTATATGTAAGAAGTCCTAACCCTAATCTTTTATCAAATGTTGATCCTTTAAAAATTGCTAAGGTTTCAAAAGCAAGTGGAATAGCTTTAAAAAAGCATTCTGACTATACTTCTTCTTCTAAAGCAACATGGTGTATAGCACAAGTTCCATCTATTGAATGGAGTAAAAAAGTATTCCCAGATTTACCTTGTGATGAAGCATTTAATAAACTTTATGATATTATTTTTGAAACAACTAGAGTAAATTGTACAGATCCTATTAAAGAATGGGAAAACCATCTTAATTTAATTGAAAAAAGAATTGGTCATTTAAACAAGCTAAAAATTAAAAACTTAAAATACAAATCATCAACTATGGATATAAGTCTTGATCTTCCTGAAAATGCTGTATGGCAAGGTGGAGGAGAAAATAGTCAAAAAGGAATATACTTTGTTGCAAATATACCTACAGAAGAGGTTTTTACACTTCCAAAGTTTGATTCTGTAAATGGAGTTGTTAAATCTACGAAACCTTTAAATTATAGAGGAAACCTTATTGAAAATTTCTCATTTAAATTTGAAAATGGTAAAGTTGTTGACTTTTCCGCTGAAAAAGGGGAAGATGTTTTAAAAAATTTACTTGAAACAGATGAAGGTTCAAAATATTTAGGTGAAATAGCTTTAGTTCCATATTCTTCTCCAATAAATCAAACAAATACAGTTCTTTATTCTACACTATTTGATGAAAACGCTTCATGTCACTTTGCACTTGGAAGCTGTTATCCTACAAATTTAAAAGATGGTGGAGATTTAGATGATGATAAAATTAAATCTCTTGGAGGAAATATATCAATAACCCATGTAGATTTTATGATAGGTTCTAATGACTTAAATATTTTAGCAACAACATTTGACAATAAAGAAATTCTTATTTTTGAAAATGGTGAATTTACTTTTTAATATCAAATTATTTTAAAATACGACAACAGATTTTGATATAGTTTTTTTCTATTTGTGCTACAACTCCTTTGTATATTAGAATATAATAGGAATTTTATGTTAAATAAGGAGGACTAGGATGAAAAAAATTATATCATCTATTTTAATTATTATTTTAGCTTTATTTACATTTACATCCTGTAAATCAAATGACTCTTCAAATAAAGCTGAAGATATTTCATATGAAAAAGCCTTAGAATCTTCAAAAGGTACAACAGTTAACTTTTACGGTTTTGGAGGAGATGAGGCTTTTAATAAATGGGTAGATAATACCCTAGCTAAAGAAGTAAAAGAAAAATATAATATTACTTTAAAAAGAGTGCCTATGAATATTGAAGATATTCTAAATAAACTTATAGGCGAAAAACAAGGAAATTCAAAGGGTACAATTGATTTAGTTTGGATAAATGGTGAAAACTTCTATTCTGCTAAAAAAGCTAACCTTTTATATGGACCATATGTAGATAAGCTTCCAAACTTTGAAAAATATATAGATACTAAATCTAGTGATGCAACTACTGACTTTGGATATCCTATTGAAGGATATGAATCACCATATGGTAAAGCACAATTAGTTATGGTTTATGATAGTGATGTTGTGAAAAATATCCCTAAAAACACTACTGATCTTTTAAATTTATGTAAAGAGAATCCAGGAAAATATACATACCCTGCACCTCCTGATTTTACTGGAAGTGTATTTGTTAGAAATGTAATATATGATATTTTAGGACCAGATATTTTCAAAAACCTTCCTAATGATAAAGAAAAAATTAAAGAGGCTATAAAACCAGCACTTGACTATTTAGTTTCATTAAAGCCTTATTTATGGAATGAAGGAAAAACTTATCCTTCAACTTTAGCTCAGCTTAATAATATGTTTGCAGACAAAGAAGTTATAGGAACAATAAGCTATAATCCTAACTCTATTGAAGTTAAAAAAGAATTAGGTGAATATCCAAAAAGTGCAGTTTCTTCTATTTTTGAAAAAGGTACAATAGGAAATACTCATTTTGTTGCTATTCCTTTTAATGCTGAAAATAAAAATGGAGCTATGGTTGTTGCAAATGAAATATTAACACCTAAAATGCAAATTACCAAATATGATCCTAAGGTTTTAGGAGATTTACCTGTACTAGATACTTCTAAACTTTCAGATGATGAAAAAGCAATGCTTGAAAAAATTAACATACCATCATCTATTTTACCTGTAGAAACACTTTTTAATAATAGATACCCAGAGCCTGCTGCTCACTTAGTACCTATTATAGAAGAAATTTGGCAAGAATATGTACTTAAAGGATGATAAACATTGAGAAAATATACTAAATATATATTACTTTTACCTTGCAGTTTATTTTTAATAATTACTTTAGGCTTTGGAATAGGAAATTCCCTACTTCAAAGCCTTGGGTTTATCCCATCTATTGGCCTTAATAACTTTACACTTGATAGTTATATAAAGCTTTTTAATGATAAATCATTTATATCTTCTTTTGTATTCACATTAAAATTTAGTTTTATATCATCAATTATATCTTTAATAATCGGAACTGTACTTGCATATTTACTACATGTAAAATGTGCAGATAAAAAACTAAGCTTTTTAAAATTTCCAATTATAATACCACATGTAATTGTTGTATTAATAATAATTACTATTTTTTCAAAATCTGGACTTATATCTAGAATTCTTTATAATATAGGAATTATAAATGACTTAAACGATTTTCCTCTTTTAATAAATGATTCTTTTGGAATTGGAATAATATTAACTTATATTTGGAAGGAAACCCCTTTTATAACCTTAATTATTTTTGGAATTATTTCTAAAATACCTAAAGAAATTTTTTATTCAGCTAAGAACCTAGGTGCAAACTCAATATATATATTTTTACATATAGTTATTCCTATATGTAAAAAAGGAATACTTACTAGCTTTTTAATTATATTTTCTTTTTCTTTTTCATCTTTTGAAACCCCATATTTAATTGGAGCTACTGTACCAAAATCACTTGCAGTTAAAGCCTATATTGAATATTCTAGCGCCGATATTTTCAATAGACCATATGCAATGGCAATAAATATATTTATTATTTTTATATCACTTATTTTACTATTACTATATGCACCTTTATATAAAAATTCTTTAAAGGAGGAGATTTAAATGAAAAAACTTTCACTTATTTTATTTATTGTATTTGCTTCTCCTTTACTTATACTTCTTGTATATTCCTTTTCTTTTAACTGGGAATATCCTAATATATTACCTGAAAGCTTTACAACTAGAGGGCTTTTAGCTGCTTTTTCTAAAGACTCTATTATATTAACTTTAAAAAGCATTTTAATAGGACTTTTTACAACAATTTTTACACTATTAATATGTATACCTGCTGCAAAATCCCTTACATATAAAAACCTTAAAGGTAAACAATTTTTTATGCTTTTATTTACAAGTCCTTTAATACTGCCTTTAACATCAATAACTATGGGTATACATCTTTTATTTATAAAACTACATCTAAATAATACAGTTTTAGGTGTAATTTTAATTAACTCAATCCCTTGTATACCTTATGCTATAAGACTAATTTTAGATGTTTTATTATTAGTTGGTGATGATTATGAAGTTGTAGCTAAAAATTTAGGGGCATCTCCTTTTAATGCTTTTTTCAAAGTTACATTTCCAATAATAACACCTGGAATTATTTCTTGTTTTACATTTGTATATATAATTGCTTTTAATCAATACTTTACTACCTTTTTAATAGGAGGAGGTAAAATTGTTACTTTACCTATTATTATGATTCCATATATACAAAATGGAGATAGAGTTCTTTCATCAGCTTATAGTTTGTTATATATACTATCTAGCTTTATAATATTATTGTTACTTGAAAAAGTATTAGAAAAATACTACAAAACCAAATTGCAAAATTAGGAGGTTAAAATGAGCTATATTGAAATAAGTAATTTAACTAAAGTGCTAGGTAATAAAACTATTCTTAAGAATATAAATTTATCAATAGAAAAAGGAGAGTTTTTCTCTCTACTAGGCTTTTCAGGATGTGGAAAAACCACTACACTAAAAGCTATATCTGGAATATATTCTGTTGATAGTGGAGATATAAAAATAAATGGAGAATCTATAATAAACATTCCAATGGAAAAAAGAAATTTACCATTTGTTCTTCAAGAGCCTTTTTTATTTCCACATATGAAAGTTTATGATAACCTAGCTTTTGGACTTAAGGTTTTAAAAATGCCTAAAGAAGAAATAAAAAACAAAGTAAATTACATATTAGATGTTTTAGAATTAAATGGACTAGAGAATATGTATCCAAAAAGCTTATCTGGAGGACAAAAACAAAGAGTTTCTTTAGGTAGAGCTTTAATTACTGCCCCCGATATACTTTTACTTGATGAACCATTTTCAAGCCTTGATATAAATCTTCGCTCTTCTATGAGAAGTTTAATAAAAAAACTTCATAAAGACCTTAACCTTACTATAATATTTATAACCCACGATAAAGAAGAAGCACTTACTCTTTCAGATAAAATTGCACTAATGAATGATGGAGAAATACTTCAAATAGGAACACCTAAAGAAATTTATGAGTCTCCTAACAGTATTGAAGTAGCTAAATTTTTTGGAAACTGTAATATACTAGATGGAATATTTAAAGAAGATAGCTTTAAAAGTAATGTTGGAATATTTAATAACTTAAAATTTAAAAATAATATAAAAGAAGCAATACCATGTAAACTTGTTATAAAAAGCGAAGATATTATTTTAAGTAAAGATGAAAATTCAAATCTTTATATAAAAGGCAAAGAATATATTGGAGATAGTTACATTTATGAAGTAGCATCTCAAGGAGATATTTTTATTAAAAGTATTTCTAATAAAAATAAAGATTTTAATATAGGAGATAATGTTTCTGTTTCTTTAAACCCTGATACAGAATATAAAATATTATATTAAAAAATGCTAGCTTAAAGCTAGCATTTTTTAATTTTCTGAAGTTTTATTTACAATATAAACTCCTAATGAAACAAGTATTAGAGAAATTATAATATTTAAATTCATACTTTCTCCTTTTATAAAAAGTGCTGAAAGTATAACACCTGATACTGGAATTATAAACCTATACATTACAATTTCCCCGGCTTTATTATTTTTTAAAAGTCTAAACCATAGGGAAAATGCTACTGAAGATAAAACAGCTGAGTAAATTAAAAGCCAAAATGATACTGCATTAAAATGCATATATAAGTAACCTTTAAAAACTACTCCTATTAATATTAACATTAAAGATCCTATTATCATTTGATAAGCATTGGCTAAAAATGGATTTATAGTACTACAAAGTTTTTTAGATAGTATAGTTGCAAAAGCTCCAAAAAAAGTAGCTAATATCATAAACCCTTCACCATTTACATTAAAATCAAAATTAAATTGCTTTCCCCAGTTTGCAAATATAATTCCAACAAATCCAAGAATAAGTCCTATTATTTTTCCATTATTTATTTTATCATTTTTATATACATAGTGTGCTAATATAACAACTAAAAAATTTTCTAAAGATGACAAAATAGCTCCTTTCATACTTGATGTATTTGAAAGTCCTATATAAAAGAAAAAATAATATCCTGCTGTTTGTAAAAAGCCAAGTATGGTTAATTTACCAATGTCTTTTTTATTTACAGTTAGAGGCTGCTTTATAAAAAGCTTTAATATTATTAATATAAGTATTGCAGCTATAAAAAATCTTATTCCTGCTAAAAGAATCTTTCCAAATGTGTCAGATTCTATTCCCATTTCACTGTAGCTAATTTTTAAAACTGGAAATGCACTTCCCCATAATATAGAACAAAAAATTGCTACTAATGCTATTTTTGTTTTTTTCTTCAAACAGTTTTCCATAAAAATACTCCCTAATTTATTTTATCCTATAAAATTATATGACTTTAAGAGATATATTTCAAATAAATAAAAGTAGCACTTAAATTTAAGTGCTACTTTTATTTTATTTATTTATACATTTACTACTTTTATCTTCATAATGAGTATGTAAAAGCTTATGTGCCTTATGACTTAATGGCTCTCCTAAATACTCTTTGTAAAGTGTTTGTATTTCCCTATTTTCATGTGATTTTCTAATACTTTTATTTTTATCTATTGTATAACTTGCTTTTTGTCTGTTTAATTTTTCCGCAGTATTTCCAAAAGGTTGTCCACCTCCGCCAACACAACCACCTGGGCAAGCCATTACTTCTATAAAATGATATTTACTGTTTCCATTTTCAATATCTTCTATTATACTTTTAACATTTTTGATTCCATTAACAACTGCAACATTAACATCCATATCTCCAACTTTAATAGTTGCTTCTTTAACTAAATCATTTCCTCTAACAGATGTAAAGTCTACATTTAAAAGTTCCTCTCCTGTTATAGACTCATATGCTGTTCTAAGTGCAGCTTCCATAACTCCACCTGTTACACCAAATATAGATGCAGCACCTGTACTTTCTCCAAGAGTTGAATCAAATTCTCCTTCATCTAGTGACATAAAGTCAATTCCTGTTTCTTTAAACATTTTAGCTATTTCTCTAGTTGTTAAAACAGCATCAACATTTTTTATATTAGTTCCATCAATAAAAACTTTTTCTTTTTCATCTTTTTTAGCAGTACAAGGCATAATAGATACTACAAATATGTTATTAACATCTACTCCTATTTTCTCTGCATAATAAGTTTTAGCTATAGCTCCTAGCATTTCATGAGGTGATTGACATGTTGAAATATTATCTATTATTTTTGGTGCCATTTTTTCAACGTGAGTTATCCATCCTGGACAGCAAGATGTAATCATAGGAAGCGTACCATTATTTTTAACTCTATCAATAAACTCATGAGCTTCTTCCATAATTGTTAAATCTGCTCCAAAATTAGTATCAAAAACTTTATCAAATCCTATTTTTCTAAGCATAGTAACTAATTTTCCTGTAGCTATTGTTCCACTTTCCATTCCAAATTCTTCACCTATAGCTACTCTAATAGCAGGCGCAGGCTGAACTATTACATGCATGTCTTTATTGTGTATAGCATCCCATACCTTTTCTATTTCTTCTTTTTCATAAAGTGCTCCAACTGGACATACTGCAACACATTGTCCACAGTAAACACATGAAGTTGTATCAAGCTTTTCTGAATATGCTGTGCTTACTGTATATTTTTCTGCTCTGTTTGCATATGCAAGTACACCTATACCTTGAACATTTTTACAAGCATCAAGACATCTTCCACACTTAATACACTTTTCAGGATTTCTTCCAATTGAGTTTGTACTACTACTATCTATATAAACTTCTCTCTCACCTTGTTCAAATTTTATTTCACGAACATTATATTCATATGCTAAAGTTTGGAGTTCACAGTTTCCATTTCTTACACATCCTAAACAATCCTTTGGATGATCTACAAGTAAAAGCTCTAATATAGTTTTTCTAGTTTCCCTTACTTTTTTACTATTTGTTAAAACAGATAGTCCATCCCAAACTGGAGTTGAACATGCTGTATAAAGCTTTCCACTTTTAGCAT
>JAEWEN010000085.1 GCA_023389275.1 Bacillota bacterium | reverse complement strand
CCATTTCCTGCTGCAACAGTTAGTGCTAGAATCTTCATTTAATCATCTCCTTATTATAATGATGAGATAAAAATTAACCGCTATATTATATTACCATATTATTATTTATTTGAAATTACAAATTTGTTATTTTCAAGTATAAAGTTAGGAGTTTTGAGAAAAATAAGTATATATTAACTAAGGAGGAGTTTACATGAAAAGGCTTACACTTTACATAATGTTAGTTCTTATTGTGTTTTTTTCAGGCATTTCTATAGTAGAGTATAAAAAATATACTTCATCCATTCCAACTGTTATATACAAAGTAGGATCAAGTAGTGATACTGTAAAAGAACTAGAGGAAAAACTTAAATGGTTAGGATTTTTTAAAGGTACACCAGATAATTATTATGGATATGATACCTTTGAAGCAGTAAAAAAAGTTCAAAAAGACAGAGGACTTAGGGTAGATGGAATAGCTGGAGATAAAACACTAGCGACTCTTGGAATAATAGTGAATAATAAACAAGAAGCAAATAATTCATCAAATTCAAACCAAACATCAAGTGGAAACATAGCTCAAAAAGATGAATACTTACTTGCTAGAGCTATAAATGGAGAATCAAGGGGAGAACCTTATGAAGGTCAGGTAGCAGTAGGTGCTGTTATTATGAATAGGGTATCAGATTCAAGATTCCCAAATAGCATAGCAGGAGTTGTATATGAGCCAGGGGCATTTTCTTCAATACAAGATGGTCAAATAAATGCAAACTTAGAAGAACAGCCTAAAAAAGCTGCACAAGATGCTATAAATGGATGGGATCCATCAGGTGGATGTTTATATTTTTATAATCCTGCTAAAACAAAAAATAAGTGGATAAGATCACGACCAATTGTTAAAACAATTGGAAGTCATGTATTTACAAAGTAAGGAGAGGTAAAATGTTTAAAAAACAAACTCTTATAGCGTTAGCTATTACCATAATTGTAATAGGAAGTGTTAGCTTTGGAGCAGTTATGTATATGGAAAATAAAACATATAAAAACTATCTTCAAGCACAATATCAAATGAATTTATATAATCTTTTAGAAAATATAAAAAATGTTCAGGTAGGACTTTCAAAGGCTACAATATCTCAAAGTGATAGTCAAAGAGTAATTTTATTTAATGATATATCTAGAAAAGCAGAAGAGGCTAAAAATCATCTGCATAATTTACCTATATCAAGTGAATCAATATCTCAAACATCTAAGTTTTTATCTCAGGTTTCAGATTATACATATACTCTTGTTAAACAAGTTGATTCTGGGAAAAACTTAAATGAGCATACTCAAAAAACAGTTGAAGAACTTAAAAACTATTCTTCGTACTTAACTCTTCAGCTTCAAGCGCTAGAAAATGAAATAATTAATGAAAGATTTAATTGGGAGCAAATAAGAGATAGAGGTGTTCAAAGTACAGAAAATGAGGTTAAAGATGGACTTGATATTAGATTCCAAAATATATCTAAGGAGATGCAAGACTATCCAGCATTAATATATGATGGACCTTTTTCTGATAAGTCTTTAAATATTAAACCAAAGGTTTTAAGTCAAAAAGAAGTATCAAGTGATATGGCATTAGAGTCAGCTATTAAGTATTTAGGAGCTAAGAATATTAAAGACATTAAAGTGACAGGTGAAGTGAAAAATGATGTTTTACCTGCATATTCAATAACAGCTCAAATGAAAAATGGAAAAGATGCTAAGGTAAATATGGATATTAGTAAAAATGGTGGAAACTTAATTTACATGCTAAATCATAGAGAAATTAAAAATGACTCTATTGGAATGAAAGAAGCTATTAAAAAAGGAGATGCCTATTTAAAAGAAAAAGGATATCCTAAAATGATTCCTTTATATTCTTTAAAGTATGGAAATATAGGAATTATTAATTATGTATATGTAGAAAATAACGTAATTATATATTCAGACCAATTAAAGCTTAAAGTAGCTCTTGATAATGGTGAGGTAATAGGGGTAGAGGCAAATACCTATTTAAATCATCATAGTGAAAATAGAGAAATTAAACCTGCTACAATAGATTATAAAAAATATCAAAAGGAAATATCTAAGGTTTTAGATGTTAAAAATATAAGGCTTGCACTTATACCAGTAGATTCTATGAAGGAAGTTTTATGCTACGAGTATGTAGCTGAGAGAAATGGAGAGCAATATATAATATATATTAATGCTAATACTGGCAGGGAAGAAAACATACTTAAAATTATAGAAACTCCAAATGGCGAACTTACAATGTAGTTTAAGGCTACTGATTGTATAAATCAGTAGCCTTTATTTATAGAATAGGAAATTTCTTTATGGTATAATGGATAGGTTAAAAAAGTATTTTTTAATATACGAAGGTGAGGAGTATAAAATGAAAAAGCCAATAGGAGTGTTTGACTCAGGAGTCGGAGGACTTACCGTTGTTAAAGAAATAATGAATATACTTCCTAACGAGGATATAATATATTTTGGAGATACTGCAAGAGTACCATATGGAAATAAATCTAAAGATATAATTGTTAAATTTTCACTACAAATATCAAGGTTTTTAGAAACGAAAAATGTTAAAGCTATTGTTATAGCATGTAATACTGCATCAGCATTTGCTCTAGATGCTGTAAGAGAAAAGTTTGATATTCCAATAATAGGAGTTATATCAGCAGGAGCTATAGCAGCAGTTAGAAACACAAAAAACAATAAGGTAGGTATAATAGGAACTGAAGGTACAGTTTCAAGTGGTGCTTACTATAAAAAAATAAAAGCAATAAAAGAGGACCTTGAGATATATTCAACTCCATGTCCTTTATTTGTACCTATTGTAGAAGAAGGATGGAGTGAAAAAGAGGTTTCTTATATGATAGCAAAAGAATATCTTGAAGGTATGAAAAGTAAAAATATAGATACACTTGTTATGGGGTGTACCCACTATCCACTTTTAAATAATGTTGTTCAAAATGTTATGGGAGATAGTGTTACATTAATAAATCCTGCTAGAGAAACAGCACTTGAATTAAAAGATATTTTAACAGCTAACAATATTGAAAATAGTTTTGAACATAGAGGAAATCATAAATATTTTGTAAGTGATAATGCAAATAAGTTTATAAAGGTTGGGGAAAATTTTTTAAATCAAAAAATAGAAGACATATCAGAAATAGATATTGAAAAGTATTAGGCAGGTGATAAAATGCAAAAGGTTTTAATTACAGTTAACACTACTCAAATGTATGAAAATGAGTCAGATACAATAGAGCTTGTTACAGAAGGTACAATGAAATACGAAAATAATGAGTATTTATTAGAGTATGAAGAAACTGAAATATCAGGAATGGGTGGAACATTTACAAATATTAAAATTTCTGATGATTCTGTAGAATTAATAAGAAAAGGTACTACAAATTCTCACTTAAAATTTAAAAAAGGATATAATCATTTAAGTCTTTATGGAATTGAAGAAGGGGCATTTGAAATCGTTGTTAAAACAAACTCTATAAAAATAGATTTAAATGATAAAGGCGGAAAAGTAAATCTAGACTATAAAATAGAAACTCAAGGTGTTGAAATAAGTAGAAATATACTTGTTTTAACAGTAAAAACAATAAATTAATATTAAAAGCACCTTTTTAATTAAAGGTGCTTTTAATATTAGCATTTATAAACTAGGCATTATTAAAATAAAAGGATTTTTATAATTTAAAAAGAATTAAACATATATAGGGGTGATGATGTTGATTTTAAATGCTTCTAGTAAAATAGCTATTAAATGTGGGAAGTGTGGGAAGTATAATACTAGTAACCTTAATATATTTAACCTAAAAACTACAAATACTATAAAATGCCAGTGTGGAAAAGAGCTTATAAATGCACATATAAATTCTAATAGTATTATTTTTAATATATATTGTATAGCTTGTGAAGAATACCATATGTTTAAATTAAATATAAAAAATATTTTAGAAAAAAATATAAATATACTAGCTTGTCCTATTTCAGGAATTGAAATAGCCTTTTTAGGTAAAACCCCGTATATAGAAGATATAGTAGAAAAATACATAAATGATATGTTAAACTTGTTAAAGTTTATAGGTATTGTTGAAGACAAAAGCAAAAAAGTGTTAGAATAATAAAAGGAATATTGTTATATGTAGGGAGGACAATTAATTGAAACTTTTTATTGATACAGCAAATGTTGATGAAATTAGAGAGGCAGAAAGCTGGGGTATAATTTCAGGTGTTACAACAAATCCTTCATTAATTGCAAAAGAAGGGAGAGATTTTGTTCAGGTTGTAGGAGAAATTGCAAGTATTGTAAATGGACCTATAAGTGCTGAGGTTATAAGTCTTGAATCAGAGGGAATGATTAAAGAAGGACGTGAGCTTGCTAAGATTCACGAAAATATAGTAATAAAAATACCTATGACACTAGAGGGGCTAAAAGCTGTTAAGGTGCTATCAAGTGAGGGAATAAAAACAAATGTAACTCTTATATTCTCATCTACTCAAGCACTTTTAGCTGCAAGAAGTGGAGCTACATTTGTTAGTCCATTTGTAGGAAGATTAGATGACGTTGGGCAAGAAGGTATTAAACTTATAGAAGAAATTGCAAGTATGTTCCATATACATGGAATAGAAACAGAAATAATATCAGCAAGTATAAGACATCCAATGCATGTAATAGGATCAGCTTTAGCAGGAAGTGATATTGCAACTGTACCTTACAAGGTATTAAAGCAAATGGCAAATCATCCACAAACAGATATAGGTATTGAAAAGTTTATGAAAGACTGGGATGGTTTTATAAAATAGTAATTGGGAAGCTCTTTTTAGGGAATTATATATCCTAAAAGGAGCTTTTTTATAAACTAAAAATGAGGTGGAACAATGTATCTTATATGCTCTATTGGACCTAAAATAAATACTATTAAAGATATTGAAAAGTTAGTAGCCTCTGGAATGACAACAGCAAGGTTTAATTTTTCTCATGCACAATATAATAAAATAGAAAAGCTTATTAAAGATATAAAGTTAAACTATCCTAATATAGAAATAATGCAGGATTTACAAGGGAATAAGTTTAGGGTATCTAATAGATTTCCATCTGAAATGTATGTTAGAAAAGGCGAAAAACTAATATTTTGTTTAGAAGATACATACTTAAGAAGGTTTAGAACATCTAAATATCCTATTATACCTATTAACTATAATGGAAATTTTAAAGATCTTTTAGGTGCAAAGGAAATTTTTATGAAAGATGCTACTATGCATTTTAAAATCTTAAAAAAAGATTCTAAATTTATTATGGCTGAATCTTTAAAAGATG
>JAEWEN010000058.1 GCA_023389275.1 Bacillota bacterium | reverse complement strand
TTAACAGATAATATGGAAAGACAAGAGGTTTATGTTGAAATAGGACTAAATCTTGCTGCAATATCAGAATTTGAAGCAGCTCTTGTGTATTTTAAAAAGGCACTTGAAATAAAACCAGATGAAATAGGAATAATATGTAATATGGGAGTTTGTCATTTAAGCCTTGGCAACATAGCAGAAGCAGAAAAAGCATTTTCATTAGCTAATAGAATTGACCCTAAAGATGAAATAGCTATTCTTTGGCTTGAAAGATTAAAAACATTAAAATAAAATAAAGCTGTCCTTTAAGGATGGCTTTATTAATATTAGGAGGTTTTTTGCTTGGAAATAGATAAACTATACAATCAATGGATATGTTTTGACAAAAATGCAAAAGCAGAGCTTGAAGGTTTATCTAAAGAAGAAATAGAAGATAGGTTTTATAGAGAATTAGAATTCGGTACAGGTGGTATAAGAGGAAAAATAGGATATGGTACTAATAGAATAAACTACTATACAGTAGCAAGAGTGACAATGGGACTTTGTGATTATTTAATAGAAAATTTTAAAGACCCATTTGTAGTTATAGCATATGATTCAAGACATTATTCTAAAGAGTTTTCAGAGTATGTTTGTTATATATTATCAAAGTTTGGTGTAAAGGTTAAACTTTTTAAAACTCCAACACCTACGCCTATACTTAGCTTTACAGTAAGATATTTAAATGCAAGTGCAGGTATTGTAATTACAGCAAGTCATAATCCTAAAGAATATAATGGATACAAGGTTTATAATAGTTTTGGTAATCAAATAACAAATATTGAAGCAAATAAAATTCAAGAAAAAATATCAAGGTATAATTATTGGTATGATATTTACAATATAAAAGAGGAAATTAAAAACGGACTTTCATATGTGGAAGATAAAGTTTTAGATGCTTATATGGAAAAAGTTTATAGCCTTTCTTTAAATAAAAAAGTTATAAAAGAAAACAGTGAAAATATAAGTATAGTATACACTCCTTTAAATGGAGCTGGAGGAGAGTTTGTTAAAGAATCTTTAAACAGATTTGGATTTAAAAATGTTTATTTTGTAAAGTCTCAATTTAATCCTAATGGAGATTTTCCAGAAACTAAATATCCAAATCCAGAGGAAGTTGAAGTTTTTGAAAAAGCTATAAAACTAGGATGTGAAAAAAACGCTGATATACTTATAGCAACTGACCCTGATTGTGATAGAGTAGGTATAATGATAAAAACACAAAGTGGATATAGAGCTTTAAATGGAAATGAAATTGGAACTCTTTTAACATACTATATTTTATCTAACCTTAAGGAAAAAGGACTTTTAAGTAAAAATCATAGGATTATTAAAACAATAGTTACAACTAATATAGTAGAGGAAATATGTAAAGATTTTGAAATAGGAATTGAAAATGTTTTAACTGGATTTAAGTATATAGGAGAAAAAATAGAAGAGTATAATTCAACAGGTAATAGAAAATTTATTTTAGGATTTGAAGAAAGCTATGGTTACTTAATAGGGGATTTTGTACGTGATAAAGATGGTATAATAGCATCTTCTATAATTTCAGAAATGGTTATATTTTATAAATCAAAAGGTCTTTCCTTATTTAATGTTTTAGAAAAAATATATAAAAAGTATGGATACTATAAAGAAGAACTTTTGTCATTTACATTTGAAGGTAAAAAAGGCTCTGATAATATAAAAAGCATTATGGAAAGCGTAAGTAAATGGGACTTTATAAATAAAAATGGTATAAAAGACTTTGAGATTATAGACTATAATAAGGGCGTTAACTTTTTGCCTTTAGAAAATGTTATAAGTATAAAAACTGAAAAAGGAAATGTTACTATAAGACCATCTGGAACTGAGCCTAAGATTAAGTTTTATATAATGGCTAAAGGAGAAAATGAAAAAGAAGTTTTAGAGAATATAACATCATTTAAGGACTTTATAAATAAAATTATAAAAAATGCAGATAATAAATAAGGACTAAAATATTTTAGTCCTTATTTTTATTCTTTGAATATAACCTAAGGAGGTATAAATTTGAAAAGAATATTTACTATAAGTTTAATGCTTATGTTATTATTTTCGGTAAATGCTTTAGCATCAGAACATAAAACTTCAAATGCTACAAAAGAAGAAAAGTACTTAAGAATAGGACTTAAAAGTAAAGTAGAGAAAAAGTTTACTTTAAAAATTAGTGGAGAGTATAAGTTAAATGAAATAAAAGTAAAAGATAATGAAATATTAGAATTTTTAGCAGTAGAAAATAAAGTGCGTTTCAAAGAAAAAAACTACGATTATATAAAATTAAAACACTTAAGTTCTAGTAGTAAAGTAATAATAAAATATGGGGAAAAAGAACATGAATTTTCAGGTGACTTTGAAATTAAAAATAGCAGGGGGGAGATATTACCTATTAATATAGTTTCTATTGAAAAGTATGTTAAAGGCGTACTGCCTTATGAAATGGCAGAGTACTATCCCCTCGAGGCTTTAAAGGCTCAAGCAGTTTCAGCTAGAAACTATGCTATATCAAGTATTAATAAACATAAAAATCAGGACTTTGATGTTTGTGATAAAGTACATTGTCAGGTTTATAAAGGTATAGTAGATGTGTATTCTAAAATACAAAATGCAGTTAATGAAACTAAAGGAGAAATATTAAAGCATAATGGGACTGTAGTTCGTGCATTTTTTTATGCTAGCAATGGAGGATATACTGAGTCTAGTAAAAATGTATGGAACTCTGAGTATTCATATTTAGTATCTAAAAAAGATGAGTTTGACACATATAAATGGGATAAAAGTAAAAGCTATACTAAAGGTGAATTAGAATCTATGCTTAAGAGAAGAGGATATTTATCTAAAGGTGATAAGTTTAAATCTATAGGCAAAGTTATTACTAATAGTAGTGGAAGAAACTCTGAAATAGAAATAATATATGAAGCTTCAAATGGAAGTGAAAAAGTAAAA
Source organism: Bacillota bacterium (assembly GCA_023389275.1). Classification (GTDB taxonomy): domain Bacteria; phylum Bacillota; class Clostridia; order Clostridiales; family Caloramatoraceae; genus Clostridium_AB. Next base: position 280 of record JAEWEN010000058.1, on the reverse strand, counting down.
ACATTAACAAAGGAGCAACCTAGAATAGCACTTTCCCTTAAAAGCAGTATGTTTACAGTTACCTTTAATGAAAAAGAAAATAAATATATATTTACTGGAAAAGGATATGGTCATGGTGTAGGTATGAGCCAATATGGTGCAAAAAATAGAGCAGAAAAAGGTCATACATATAAAGAAATTTTAAACTTTTATTATCCAAATACAAGTTTGGAGAATTATTAAAACCTAAGTTTTCTTAGGTTTTTTTCTTATTTTAAATTAAACACATATAAAGTTTTTA
>JAEWEN010000044.1 GCA_023389275.1 Bacillota bacterium | reverse complement strand
CTTCTAATTCCTTCAATACCTATTGGTCTTTTAGCTTTAAATATATCTTTAATAAAGTTATTTAAAAGCATACTTGTAAAAAATGAAAATCCCATATATTCTCCAAACTTTTTATCAACTGCCCAGTATATAGAACTTAAAATAGCTATAACAACAACTCCTTCACCAAGCATTGTTATAAAGTTAAATACTATGTCTAAAATATCTGATGAATAACTTTGAATGTATTTTAAAATTTCTAATTCCATATTATCTCCTTTTTACAACATATAAATTTTACCTCTTTTAAGAGATACAACACCTTCTTTTTCTAGCTTTTTAAGTTTTCTACTTACAACTTCCCTTGATGAATCAATTTCTAATGCAATATCTCTGTGAGTTGTATATATTACACTACTGTTAAAGCTTTTAAGGTGTTTTAAAAGTCTTTCTTCTAAACTTTCATGTATTAACTCTTCCTTATTTTTTATAATAGATTTAAATTTATAGTAAAGATTTTTATATAAAAAATTCATAAAATCAATATCATTTAAAAAATACTTTTTAAACACTTCACTGTTTATTATAAATATTTCAGTATCATAAATTGCCTTAGCCTCTATATTAAGCGAATCTTCATTTATAAAACAGCTTAAAGCTTCATGGCATATTTCTCCTACTTTAAGGTTAAAAAGATTTGTAGTGTTTCCATCTTTACTTATTTTATATACTTTAATTTCCCCACTTATTAGAAAAATAAATCCTGTACAGCTTTCAGAGCTTGTTTTAAAGTACTCACCTGCTTTTACAACCTTATATATTAGATTCTTTTCTATTTCATTATTATATTTTTCATTTAGGAGCTTTAGTATATTATACTTTTCATATAATTGTTCTATTTTACCTTTCATACCATCTCTCCTTTATATTATTTAAAACCTATTTTACATATATAACATAGCTTAGTCAAAGTAGTGTATACAAAAATTCATTGTGCTTAATACTTTAATGTGATAATATATTTTTGTCGTTTTGTAAATTTTAGTGGTATATTAAAGAATTACATATAAATATTTTAAAGGGGGTAAATTATGGGCTACAGTAGTTATATTGCTATTGCAATTTATTTTTTAGCACTAATATTAATTGGACGTTATTCATACAAGCAAACCGCTACTATGTCTGATTATATGCTAGGAGGAAGAAAACTAGGTCCTGCAGTTACTGCGCTTTCAGCTGGAGCTAGTGACATGAGTGGATGGATGCTTATGGGACTTCCAGGGGCAGTTTTTTCAGAAGGTCTTTCTAGTCTTTGGCTAGCATTTGGTCTTACAATAGGAGCTTACATGAACTATGTTTACTTAGCTCCAAGACTTAGAGTTTATACTGAAATCGCTAACGATTCTGTAACTATTCCAGATTATCTTGAAAATAGATTTAAAGATGGATCTAAAATCCTAAGACTAGTTTCAGGAGTTGTTATTCTAGTATTTTTCGCAGTATATGTATCATCTGGTATAGTTGCAGGTGGTAAATTATTTGAAAGCACATTTGGACTTAGTTATACTACAGGTGCTTTAATTACACTTTCAGTTGTTGTTTTATATACATTTTTCGGAGGATTTATTGCAGTTAGTTTAACTGACTTTTTCCAAGGAGCTTTAATGTTTGTTGTTTTAGTTGCAGTTCCAATAGTTGCATATATGAATATAGACATGACTCCTGGAACTTTAGTTGAACAAGTTAAAGCAATTGACCCAAATTTATTTGATATATTTAGAGGAACAAGCTTTGCTACTATTATAGGATTTTTAGCTTGGGGACTTGGATACTTTGGACAACCTCATATAATTGTTCGTTTTATGGCTATAAAATCTACTAAAGAGTTAAAATCTGCAAGAAGAATAGGCATTAGCTGGATGTCAATTGGTCTTTTAGGAGCTGTTGCAAGTGGTCTTACTGGACTTGTTTACTTTACTCAAACACAAGGTGGACTTAAAGAACCTGAAACAGTTTTCTTAAAGCTAGGTGATGTACTATTCCATCCATTTATAACAGGAATAATACTTTCTGCTGTTTTAGCAGCTATTATGAGTACTATATCATCTCAGCTTCTTGTTTGCTCAAGCTCTATTACTAAAGACTTTTTCCTAACTTTCTATAAAAAAGAAATATCAGGAGAAAATCAAATACGTATTGGTAGATTTGCAGTTTTAGCTGTTGCTATAGTATCTACAGTAATTGCTTTCTCACCTAATAACTCAATACTTAATATAGTAGGTCAAGCATGGGCAGGATTTGGTTCATCATTTGGTCCAGTAGTTTTAGTTAGTCTTTACTGGAGAAAAATGACTAAATGGGGTGCACTAGCTGGTATGCTTTCAGGTGGAGCTACAGTTTTAATTTGGATAAGTCTTGGTTTATCAGACTTTTTATATGAAATGATTCCTGGCTTTACAATATCACTTTTAGCAGTATTTGTTGTAAGTTTACTTACTAAAAAGCCAGATGTTGAAAAAGAATTTAATGATATGGAAAAACTTTTAAAATAAAGAACAAAAATATGCTTTAGATTATTCTAAAGCATATTTTTATTTAAAGAATTTATTATTTCTTCTAAACCATCTGTTTCCTTTCTTATTTCATTTTTCTCTAATCCACTACCTGAAAATTAATAATATTCTTTATTAGTTTTTATCATTAAAATATTATCTACATTATTAGACGATATAACTTTTAGGAAATATTTTCCTATAGTATGTTGACCACTAATTTCTTTAGTACTAAAATGGTATAGGTATTATCATCATATATTTACAATTATTGAAATAAAAATATTTAAAAAACACGGAGGATTAAAATGAATAAAAAATCAAGTATATTTCTAATTATAGCAATTATGTTTGTTGCTTTTAACCTAAGGGCTCCCCTTACTGGTATTGGATCTTTAGTGTATTTAATTAAAGATGATTATAATATATCTAATGCTTTAGCAGGATTTATAACAACTCTTCCACTTTTAGCATTTGCACTATTTTCTCCTTTTGTATCTAATGTATCTGATAAAATAGGAAATAGTAAAACAATGTTTTTAGGTATTATTATACTCTTAATAGGAGAAGCTATACGTTCTTATACAAACGTTGTAGGACTTTTTATAGGAACAGCTTTTATAGGACTTGGTATAGCTATTGGAAATGTTGTAATTCCAAGTATTATTAAACGTAACTTCCCTGATAGAATAGCTTCTGTAACAGGTATTTACACTCCTTGTATGTCTATATTTGCTGCTTTAAGTTCAGGCTTTAGTGTTCCTATTGCAACTAAGTTAGGCTTTGGTTGGAAAAACACTTTAGCTCTTTGGATTATACTAGCTTTTATAACTTTAATAATTTGGGCTCCTCAGCTTAAAAGAAAGTCTGGACAAGTTATACCTGAAAATGAAATAAAAATAGATAAACCTTCAAATATTTCAGTATGGAAATCTCCACTTGCTTGGTACGTAACAATATTTATGGGATTTCAATCTATACTGTTTTATGTACTAGTTGCATGGCTTCCTACTATTTTACAAGATCATGGCATAAGTGCTGAAACATCAGGATATATGAGTTTATTTTTCCAAATTATTTCTGTTCCTTCGTCATTTATAGTATCTCAAATTTGTAATAAGCTTAAAGATCAAAGAATTCTTGCAGCCTGTACTACTTCAATGTATTTAATAGGAGTTTTAGGATTATTTTTTGGCGGAAATAATGTTATGTTATATATTTATTTAATTTGTTTAGGAATTGGTTCCGGAGCTGCTGTAAGTCTTGCATTATCATTTATGGGACTTCGTACATCAAGTGCTAAAGAAGCTGCAAGTCTTGCTGGAATGGCACAATCTATGGGATATTTAATGTCTTCATTTACTCCATCTTTAATAGGAAGTATATATGATAAAACCCATTCATTTAATATACCACTTATAATTTTAATAGTTATTGCATTTATTTTATTTTTATCTAGTTTTAAAGCTGGAGCTAATAAATATATAGATTAGAAAAAGGTGACTATATTTAGTCACCTTTTTCTATTTTAAAGCTACTTACCTTTTCATTTAAGCTTTGAGCTAATTTTTTCATATTATTCATTTCATTTGCAACATCTTCAATAGATGAAAGTTGTTCTTCAGTAGCAGCTGCTACCTCTTCTGATGATTCTGATGTGTTTTCTATATCATAAAGAATTTTATTAAATAAATCTACTATACCTTCCATTTTAGTTGATATTTTATTAAATACTATTGATACATTATTTGTTTTTGCAAGCAAAAGCTGATTTGCATCACTAGCTTCCTCCATTACCTTATTTACATTGCCAATTGTTTCAGCTTGCATTATCATATCACTAGCATTTTTCTCAATTATTTCCACGCTTTTAGAAGTTTGTATTTGAATATCACTAATAAGTTTAGATATTTTACCTGTTGCAACCTCAGACTCCTCTGCAAGTTTTCTAACCTCATCTGCAACTACTGCAAAGCCTCTTCCAGCTTCTCCAGCTCTTGCTGCTTCAATAGATGCATTAAGGGCTAAAAGATTTGTTTGAGAAGATATATTAGATATAATTCCTATAATATCTCCTATATTATTTGCAGTTTCTCTTAACTTTTCTATAGTAATTTTTGTTTTATCAATATCATCTTTTATCTCTTCAAACTTTGCTACTGCACCATTAACTATTTCTTTTCCTTTTAAGGATAACTCATCTGACATTAACACAGTTTCTTCAGATTGTTTTACAGTCATATTTCCTACTTTTACTTGGTCACTACTTTCTTCTATTTCACTCATAATCTTTCTAGCAAATTCTGTTTCCTTTGATATATTATCAGAAACACTATTTGTAGATTGTGCTACCTGTTCAATAGTCTCAGTTAACTGACTTGTTATAATACTTATTTTTTCAGATGTATTTGATGATTCTTCACTCATTTGTTTTACCGAATAAATTATGTTATGTATCTTTTCTACAAAGGTATTAAAACACCTTGATATATCTCCTATTTCATCACTTGAATTATCATTTATTCTAAGTGTTAAATCTCCTTCTCCTTCAGCTATGTTTTCAAAGTTTTTTGCAAGTTTTGAAAGCCTGTTTATAATAACTAATCTTATTATTACAAGGGCTACTATAACAATTAATATTATACTAATATAAAGAATCGTACTTTGCATTTTAAAATTTTTTATATCATTTTGTAGATTTTCACTTCCTACTTTAGCAGTGCTTGCTGCCTTTTGTGCTAAAGACTCTACTTTAGTTGTAATGTTCTCAGCATATGGATCAAACTTTTCCATATAAACATTTCCTTCTTCAGTGCCTTTACTTATATATGTATTTGCCATTTCGATTCCCATTTTATAGTATTCATCTAAACTTTCATTTAAATCATTTATAACAGAATCTTCGATATTATAATTTTTAATATCACCAATAACCTTTTTAGCTTCACTATAATATTTTTCAGCTTCATTAAAACCATCATCAAATCCTTCAGCACCTTTAGTTGCTGAAATATCAGTAAGCCATTGCTGAATTTGAACCACATTATATTTAAGCTTTAACAAACTTATATTTAAAGGATTATTTATTTTAGCCTGTGTATAAAGACTACTTTGTAATTTGTTAATTGTAAAAGAAGATATACAAAGAACTGTTACTATTAAAAATAATACTAAAAATAAAAGTCCACTTAATTTTGTTCTGATTTTCATATTCTACCCCCTTTTATGATACTGATATTTATTATCATATTTTGTTATCGCCCTATTCTACCATTATATTAATAGGTAAAAAAATAGTAGGTAAAAACCTACTATTTTTTCTATATTTTAAATTTAGATATTTCTTCATTAAGTTTTAATGCTATATTAGCTTGTTCTTGTGCCTCTTGTGCTATATTATCTATAGCCTCAGTAGATTCTTTAACCCCTTCTTGTATTACTAAAAGGTTTTCAGATGATTTTTGAGTAACACTTGCCATATTTTGTATAGCATCACTTACCTGGTTTATTGTAGCTGATATTTCCTCTGTCATAGAAGCAAGCTCCTCTGACATGCCACTTACAAACTCAGCATCTTTTTCATAATTTTCTCCAACTCCTATAAACTCTTCAAACTGTGGTCTTATTCTATTATTAACAAAGTCTAAAAGATTTTGAGTATTTTTCGATAAGCTTTTAAATGCATCCTCAACATGTCCTATAGTTACTTTAACATTTTTAACCTCACTTGAAGACTGTTCTGCAAGACGTCTAACCTCATCTGCTACTACTGCAAATCCATGTCCTGATTCCTTTGCCCTAGCTGCTTCAATAGCTGCATTAAGTGCTAAAAGATTTGTTTGATCTGCAATAGATGCTATAGTATCTGCCATTGATTTAATTTCTTCAACAACTTTTCCTTTTTCAATATCCTTTAGTATTTGCATTTCAACCTCTTCATATAAGTCTGAAGTATTTTTATATGAATCAACACTATCACCTTTTACCTTAACAGCTCTTTCCCTTATTTTAGAAGATTCACTACTTCCTTCTATTGCTTTACTTGAAAGAACTTCTACAGTAGAATCTACTTCCTCAGAGGATGCTGCTATTTGCTGAGCTGTAGAACTAGACTCTTGAAGCATAGCACTTATATCATCAGTTGACTTATTTATAAATTGGAACTTTGATGCAATTTCCTGTACTGCTGCTGAAAGCTGCTGACTAGATCCTGCTATTGCAGTAGCATCTTTTACAAGAAACTTTACTAAATACGCTATATTCTCCTGTGCCTTATTAAGCTCTGCTGCTGTTGTTCCAAATTCATTTTTAGAGTACACATCAAGTGGAGTTGAAAAATCATATTCTGCAATTCTTTTTGCAAAATCATATGTTTTCTTTAAAGGAGATGTTATTTCTCTTGTTATTACATAAGAAAGTATTGAAGATGCTATGAAAACTAATACTGCAAATATTATAATCCATTTTACCCCATTAGAGTATATAGTATTTGCATCATTAACATTTTCTTTAGCCCATTGATTATTTAAATCAACCATTTTATCTAAAGACTCAAGCATTAAATTATTAGATTGTGTAATGCTATATATTTTATTTTTCATTTCTTCTTGATTTCCTGTTTTTCCTATAGCAATATATTCTTGAACTTGTTTTCTATATACAGCTAAGTCTTCTTCAAACTTTTTAATAAGACTTTTATCATCTTCATTTACAGCACCTTTTTTATAAGTCGCAAGTTTTGCATTATTCTCTGCTTTTATTTTTTCATTTTCCTCAGAAAATTTTTCTACAGTACTACTTAGTAAAAAACTTAAACTTTTAGCATAATTAGTATTTAACTCACTTATAGTAGCCATTCTTAATAAATGATCATTGTAAAGCTTATCATTTGCATCATTTAAATCTCTTAATTTAAACGCTGCAATTATAGACGTAAGTATTAAAAGCCCAATTACTATAACAAACTTTATCTTAAGCTTACTAGACACTTTTAAATCATTAAATGTCATACCTTCTACCCCCTATATATATTTTCAATTCATTATATACATAAAATAAAAATATGCTACTTAAGTGAAATAAAAAAACACACCTAAATTTAAGGTGTGTTTAAAAAATATATAAAAAGTGCCTGCACAATAATTATAAAAGGAATCCCAACTATAAACTTTAAGTGCTTAGTTTTATGTCTAAATACCTTCATACCTAAAAAGGTTCCTATACTTCCTCCTATAATAGATACTATAAAAAGTGTACTTTCTTTTATTCTCCATTTATCTTTCTTAGCCTTTTGTTTATCTAAATACATTAAAAAATATCCTATTAAGTTAATTATAAAAAAATACAATAGCAAAAGATTGTTCATAAAAAACCCTCACTTTCATAATTGTAGTAATTATAATTAACTTTTATAATTAAGTAAAGCTATAATAATTTAACTGCATTTTCAATACGCTTTAAAGCTTCAAATACTATACTTCTTGGACATGCAAGGTTTATTCTCATAAAACCTTCTCCCTCACATCCAAATTTATATCCACTATCAAGAGCTAATTTAATATTTTCCATAAAAAATTTATCTAACTCTTCATTTGTCATATTAAATTCTCTACAATCTAGCCAAACAAAATATGTAGCTTCATGTTTTAATATTTTTATTTTTGATACATTTTCTTTTATATAATTTGTAAAAATACTTATATTTTCTCCAATATATTTTATAAGAGAATCTGCATAATCATCACATTCAGTATAAGCTGCTTTATACCCAACAAGACCAAAGTCTGAAATATGATGTTGAGTATTTTTTATAAAATGTCTTTCCATTTTACTTAAAAGTTCCATATTAGGTGATATTATAGCAGCTGCTTGAAGTCCTGCAATATTAAAAGTTTTACTTGGAGCTATAGCAGTTATAGATCTATTTGCTATTTCCCTTGATAAAGATGAAAATGGTGTATACTTTCCTCCAAAAGTATAATCACAATGTATTTCATCTGAAAATACTATTATATTATGTTTAATACAAATATCAGCTATTTTCTGAAGCTCTTCTTTACTATACATACGCCCTACTGGATTATGAGGATTACAAATAATCATAGCTTTTACATTTTCTCTTGAAGCCTTACTTTCTAAATCTTCAAAATCTATTTCATATCTTCCATTTTTGATTATAAGTGAACTTGATATTACTTTTCTATTACATTCTTCAATAGTATTTATAAAAGGGTAGTATACTGGTTTTTGAATTAAAACATTGTCTCCTTCTTTTGTGAAACATTGAATAAATGCACTTATTGCTGGAACAACCCCTGGACTAAATCTAACCCAATTATTTTCTATATTTAAATTATGTCTTCTTTTCATCCAATTAGCTGTTACTTCATTAAATTCATCTGTAAGATTAGCATATCCAAAAACAGGATGTTCAGCTCTTTTTCTAATAGCTTCTACAACTGGATCTGGACATTTAAAATCCATATCTCCTATCCACATAGGAATTACATCATAAAGATTATACTCTTTCTTTGAATCCCATTTAACACAATCTGTTTCTTTTCTGTTTACTATCTTATCAAAATTGTACTTCATCTAGAATCCCCCTTTTCTTTTGTTAAGCTACTTAACAACCTTGATTTTATATTATCATTTAGAGTATAAAAGTCAATGTATTTTTAGATAATGTCTAAATTATCATTCTTATGATATACTGAAAATGTTAGAACGGAGGAGATTTACTTGTCTAAAGAATTTAAATTTGCACAAATGATGGAATTAATATATGAGTTTGGTAATATATCAACGCTTTATGAAAGTATTCCTCGTACATATGGAAATGATATTACTCTTCATATGGCTGAAGCCCATATGATTCAAACAATAGGTAACAACAATGGTATAACAGTAACAGAAATTTCTATTATAAAAAATAAAAGCAAAAGTGCTATTTCCCAAGTCATAGAAAAACTATACAAAAAAGGACTTCTTGTAAAAAAGAAAAATCCTATAGATAAAAAGCAAATATGTATTTATCTTTCTGAAAAAGGAAAAGAAATATATGTATATCACCAAAACTTAGATAAGAAAAACTATAGAAAATATCTTGAAAGATTAGAAAGCTTTTCTGAAGAGGATATAGAAAAAACCTCTGCTCTTTTTAAAGTATTATGCGAGGAATTCTTTAATGATCTGCATAGAAATGTAAAAAAATAAGAGATAGAAAATCTATCTCTTATTCACTAGCAGCTATTTCCTCTTGCTTTTCAATTCTTTTTATCATAACCTTTTTAATTCTCTTATTATCACATTCAGCTACTATAAACTCATAATTTTCAAATTTATAAGTATCATTTACTTCTGGATACTCTATTACTTGAGAGTATATCCATCCTCCAATAGTATCAATATTTTCTTCTTCAATGTTTAAATTTAAAAGGTCATTTATATCATCAAGTAATACTTTTCCATCAACCATAAAGCTTCCGTCTGCATTACTTATTATTTCTTTATCTTCTTCATCAAACTCATCTTCAATATCACCAACTAGCTCCTCTAAAATATCTTCTATAGTAACTAGTCCAAAAGTTCCACCATATTCATCTATAACTATAGCCATTTGATGTTTCTCTCTTTTAAACAAATCAAATAACTGACTTATAGATAAAGATTCTTCCACAAACTTTATTTCACGCATAATACTTTCTATATCTGTTTTTCCCTGAATTTTTTGTTTGTAAAGATCTTTAATATGAATAAAACCTATAATATTATCTTTATCATCCTTACATACAGGATATCTTGTAAACTGTTCATTTAATGTAGTTTCTATAATATCATCAAATGAATCCTCAATGTATATACACTGCATATCTGTACGAGGAACCATAATCTCTTTAACAGTTTTGTCTGAGAAATCAAATATATTATCAACAAAATCTAATTCTTTTTGATCAATAAGACCATGTTTATAACTTTCTTCAGCAAGAAGTTTTATTTCCTCATCTGTGTAAGCAGTATCATGTTCATCTGATTGTGACAATCCAAATATTCTTAAAATAAGTTCTGTACTATGATTAAATAACCACATTATAGGGTAAGTTAATCTATAAAACAGTATTAAAGGATAAGCTGTTAAAAGTGACATTTTTTCTGCACTTATTATAGCAAGTGATTTTGGAACAAGTTCTCCAAGCACTATATGTGCCGCTGTAATTATTCCAAATCCTAATATAAACGAAATTGAATGTACCGCAGCATCAGGAACATCAAACATTTCAAATAAAGGCTCTAACATTTTTGCAACAGCAGGTTCTCCTACCCATCCAAGACCTAGTGATGCTAATGTTATACCTAATTGACATGCTGATAAATACGCATTTAAATTTGTAACCACTTTTAAAACATGCTTAGCTGATTTATTATTTTCAAGTACTAAGGTTTCCATTCTAGATTTTCTAACCTTAACCACTGAAAACTCAGCAGCTACGAAAAATGCATTCATAAATACAAGTACTAAAACAATTAAAATATTGAGCAACTCATCCATATATTGGCTCATACCTCCTAGTAAAATAAAATGTAAATAAATAGACTTCAAAAATCTATTTACTGTCTATTATATCATATATATTTAATTTGTATTACAATAATATTATTAATATTTCTATAAAAAGGAGAATATTATGGAAAAATTTACATTACCTAAAATAGGTCTTCGAAACCTAAAAACAGCACTATCAGTTGTTCTATGTATCCTTATAATAGACTTACTTAATATGAATAATCCTTTCTTTGCTTGTATATCAGCTGTTATTTGTATGAAAGACACTATTCCAGGAACATGGACTATGGCTGTAGATAGATTTTTAGGAACATTAATTGGAGGTTTAATAGGCCTTGTGTTTCTTTTCGCACTTCAATACCTTCCTCCTTTTAATCATCCTAATGCTATAATTATCGGGATAGGGGTTATTATTTGTATATACATTTGTACATTAATAGAAAAACCAGGTGCAGTTACTATATGCTGTATTGTATTTATAAGTATACTTATAAACTATTCAGGTTCTGAATCCTATCATTATGCTATAGAAAGAACATTTGAAACATTTATAGGAGTGGCAGTTGCAATATTTGTAAATAAATTTATAAGCCCTCCAAAATAATAAGCAGGCATTTTAAAATACCTGCTTATATTTTTACGCTTTAAAGTTTTTAAGTCTTAATGCATTTAAAAGAACTGATACTGAACTAAAACTCATAGCAAGAGCTGCTATCATAGGATTTAAAAGAGGTCCTCCAAATATGTGAAGCACTCCCATGGCAACTGGAATACCTAATACATTGTACCCAAATGCCCAAAATAGGTTTTGCTTAATATTTTTTATTGTTGCTTTACTTAATTTAATAGCTGAAACAACATCTAAAAGATCACTTCTCATTAAAACTATATCAGCTGATTCAATAGCAACATCTGTTCCGCTACCTATTGCTATTCCTATATCTGCTTGAACAAGTGCTGGAGCATCGTTTATACCGTCTCCTACCATTCCAACTTTATTATCTCCTACTTGAAGTTTTTTAACTTCATTTGCTTTATCCTCTGGCATAACTTCTGCTAAAACAACATCTATACCTACTTGTTTTGCTATAGCATTTGCTGTTTTTTTGTTATCACCTGTAATCATAGCTACTTTTATTCCCATTTCATGTAAAGCTTCTATAGCTTTTTTACTACTTGGTTTTACAGTATCTGCAACAGCTATTATTCCTTCAAGTTTTTTATCTATAGCAATATACATTGGAGTTTTTCCCTCATTAGCTAATTTATCTATTATATCATCTGAATTTGAAAGTTCTATAGCATTTTCTCTCATTAGTTTTTTGTTTCCTATAAAAACTAATTTACCATCTATAGTTACCTTAATTCCCTGTCCTGTAATAGAGTTAAACTCGCTTATGTCTTTAAGGCTTAAGTTTCTTTCTAAAGCAGCTTCTACAATTGCTGCTCCTAAAGGATGCTCTGATCCTTTTTCTGCACTTGCAGCTAAAACAAGTATTTCGTCTTTATCTATTTTGTTTGTAATAATATCAGTTACCTTTGGTTTACCTTCTGTAATAGTACCTGTTTTATCAAAAACTATTGTATTAAGCTTATATGTTGACTCAAGTGCCTCTCCACTTTTTATTAAAACACCGTTTTCAGCTCCCTTACCTGTACCAACCATTATTGCTGTTGGAGTTGCAAGTCCTAGGGCACATGGACAAGCTATAACAAGTACAGATATAAATATTGTTAGAGAAAATATTGTATCTTCCCCGGCTATAAACCAAGCAATAGATGAAATTAAAGCTAAAGAAATAACTATTGGAACAAAATATGCTGATATAACATCTGCAAGTTTTGCTATAGGTGCTTTTGTTCCTTGAGCTTCTTCAACAAGCTTTACTATTTGAGAAAGCGTAGTATCTTTTCCAACCTTTGTAGCCTTGCATTTAATATAACCTGTTTTATTAATACTTGCAGCTATTACTTCACTTCCAGTTTTCTTTTCAACTGGAATACTTTCCCCTGTAAGCATTGATTCATCAATACTTGTAGTTCCTTCTATAACCTCACCATCAACAGGAAGTTTCTCCCCTGGTTTTACTATGAAAGTATCTCCTACTTTAACTTCCTCTATAGGAACAATAACTTCTTTACCATCTTTTAAAACAGTAGCATTTTTAGGTGCAAGACCCATAAGTGCTTTTATTGCTTGTGATGTTTTTCCCTTTGAAACAGCTTCTAAATATTTACCTAAAGTAATAAGAGTTAAAATTACTGCAACTGATTCAAAATAAAGGTGCATTGCATAATTACTGTCTCCTTCTACAATTTTATATATAGCAAATATTCCATATATAAATGCTGCTAAGGTTCCAATAGAAATTAAAGAATCCATATTAGGACTTAATGTAAATAGATTTTTAATACCACTTTTATAAAATTTATAACCTACAATCATAACTGGAAGAGTTAAAATAAGCTGAACTATTGCAAAGTTTAAAGGATTCATCATAGGATCTATAAACTCAGGTAAGTGAAGTCCTACCATATGTCCCATACTAATAATAAGTAGAGGTATTGCAAAACATGCTGATATTATAAATCTTTTAAATAAAGGTTTTGATACATCTACTACCTCTTCTTCTTTTTCCTGTTTATCAATAAGCTTAAAACCTACTGACTCAACTCCATTTTTAATATCTAAGTATCCTATTTTATCTTCATCTATACTTATACTTAGCTTTTCAGTAGCAATATTTACACTAGCGGTTTCAACACCATCTAGTTTATTCATAGCTTTTTCAAGCTTTGCTGCACATGATGCACAATGCATTCCTTCTATTTTAAAATCATAACTTTTTATATTCTTTTTAATAGAAAATCCTGCTTTTTCAACTGCATCTATAATGTTTTTTTCCTTTAAAACATTATTATCAAAGTCTACACTTAATGTTTCTGTAGCAAAGTTTACACTACAAGACTTTACTCCATCTAGCTTTGCTATAACCTTTTCAAGTCTTGCTGCACATGATGCACAGTGCATTCCTTGCACTTTATATGACTTTGTCATTATATCACCTTCTTATTTTGTAAGTATTTTCCCTAGAAGCTTTTTAATTTCTTCTATTTTTTCATCACTACTATTATTTTCAATAGCTTCTTTAACACAATGATTTAAGTGTCCTTCAAGTATAGTAAGATTTGATTTTCTTAAAAGCGCCTGTGCTGCAAGTATTTGATTAGAAACATCTATACAATATCTACCATCTTCTATCATTTTAATAATTCCGTCTATTTGTCCCCTTGCAGTTTTAAGATGTTGAAGCGCTTTTTTTCTTTCTTCACTCACTTTATTACCTCCTCCCCCCTGGGGGGTGTTATTAATTTTAATTATATACCTGTAAATTATTTTGTCAATATTCTCTTACGTTATTCAAAAAATAAAAAACAGCTGTAAGCAAAGCTTACAGCTGTTTAAGATAATTAATATCTGTTGTTTCTTTGTTGTTTTCTAGCTTTTCTGCACTCTGGGCATCTTACTGGATCGTTTTCGAATCCTTTTTCTTTGTAGAATTCTTGCTCTCCCTCAGTAAATACGAAATCTGCTCCACAGTCTTTACATACTAAATTCTTATCTGCCATTATATGTTACCTCCATTTAAAGATCTAATTGAACTAACTACCTCTTTAAATGAAGAGAGTTGATCTAATTCCAATATAGTCTTTATTTATATT
>JAEWEN010000122.1 GCA_023389275.1 Bacillota bacterium | reverse complement strand
CTCCTCAACTACATCAACAAGATTATTATCTTTTAAGTCCTTACCATATGAAGAAATATGTATACCTGAAAGTATAACCTCTTTAAACCCGTTAGCAACTAGTCCTTTAACCTGGCTTAATATATTTTCTAGTGGTCTACTTCTTACAGGTCCCCTTGCATATGGAATTAAGCAGTATGAACAGTATCTATCACATCCATCTTGTATCTTTAAAAACGCACGTGTTTTATCATGATACTCATCTACTTCCATTTCTTCAAATTCTCTAACTGACATAATGTTATTAACATAGTTTTTCTTTTCATTTGTTTTAATATAATCATCAACAAAGTCTACTATTTTTGATTTATCCTTTGTTCCTACAACTATATCTACTTCTTCTATTTCAGATATCTCATCTGGTGATACCTGAGCATAACATCCTGCTGCAACTACAACAGCATTAGGATTAGTTTTTTTAGCTTTTCTAAGCATTTTACGAGATTTTTTATCACCTACATTAGTAACTGTACATGTATTTATAACATAAACATCTGCATAGTCCTCAAATTCTACTATTTCGTATCCTCTTTTAGTAAAACTTTCAGTTATAGCTTCTGTTTCGTATACATTAACTCTACAGCCAAGGGTGTATAGAGCTACTTTTTTCATTATATTCCTCCCATGTCTCCTAATTCGTATAATATTATAGATGATGCTACAAGACCTGCTGTTTCCGTTCTTAATATTCTAGGTCCAAGGGTTACTGGATGTACCCCTTTTTCTATAGCATAATTTACTTCTTCTTCTTCAAATCCACCTTCTGGTCCTATAAAAATAGCTACATTTTTAACATTAGAGTCTAAGTTTCTTAAAACCTTTTTAAGCCCTATTCCCTGTTGATTTTCATATGGTATAACTGCTAAATCAAACTTATTTAAAGATTCTATAGCTTCTTTAAATGTAATAGGATTATTAAGTTCTAAAATAGTTCCTCTTCCACTTTGCTTTGCAGCTTCTTTTGAAATTTTGTTCCATCTTTCTATTTTACCAGAAATATCTCTAGTTTCTGTTTTAACAACAACTCTTTCAGTTAAAACAGGTATAATGTTCTTTATTCCTATTTCTACACCTTTTTGAATTATAAGTTCCATTTTTTGTGCTTTAGGAAGTCCCTGAAACAGTGTTATACATATTGGACTTTCTGTTTTATTTTGAAATTTTTCTATAATGTTGCACACAACTTCTTTTTTATCAATTAAATCTAATTCACATATATATTCTGTAGAATTGCCATCAGATATATTTATTTTATCTCCTACTTTAAGTCTTAAAACTTTTCCTATATGTTTAACGTCATCCCCAGTAATTAATATAGTATCTTCACTTATATTTTCTTTAGATACAAAAAACTTGTGCATATTATTCTCCTTATATAGGCTTTGCTGCTATAGCTACCCACTCACCTTTTTCTGTTATTTCAATTACTTTAAATCCATCTTTCTCTAAAGCATTTAAAATATCTTGTTTTCTATCTTTTATTATTCCTGATGTTATAAAATATCCATCTTCTTTTATAAATGGCTTTACAATACTTGTTAGATAAACAATAACCTCAGCTATGATATTTGCAACTACAATATCTGCTTTTCCTTCAATAACCTCTACTAAATCTCCATGTAAAATTTCTACATTTCCAACTTTATTAAATGCTACATTTTCCTTAGCTGACTCTACAGCTACTTTATCAAGGTCAACACCTACAACATTTTTAGCACCAAGCTTTGATGATACAATAGAAAGTATACCTGAACCTGTTCCAATATCAAAAACAGTATGATTTTCTTTTAAATATTTTTCTAAAAGTTCCACACACATAGAAGTAGTTTCATGTGTTCCTGTACCAAAAGCCATTCCTGGGTCAAGTTCTACAACAATATCTCCTTCTTTAGCTTCTGCTTGCTCCCAAATAGGTTTAATTAATATTTTATTCCCTATTCTAAGTGGTTTATAGTATTTTTTCCATGAAGTAGCCCAGTCTTCTTGATAAACGTTTTTTGTAGTGACTAATCCTCTACCTACATCTATTCCTATACTTTTTAGGTCTTCTATTTTATCTTCTATATATTTTATAGTTTCATCCATATCTTCGCTTTCATTAAAGTATCCTCTAACAACAGCAGCATCTTTTCCAAACTCAAAAATATTAACATCAGCAATATCCCAACATAGTTTGTTTTCTTCTTTTATTTTCATATCATTAGCATCTTCTATAGATACACCTTTAACATCTAAACTATAAAAAATACCTGATATCGGCTCAACTGCTTCACTTATAGTTACAACTTTTACTTCGAACCATTTTCCGTCCAAAACTTTCATCTCCTTAACTTTCTTTATAAACTTATATTATACATTAATTATTTTTATGGAAAAAGTATTATTCTTTATCAGAATCAAATTTCCCTATATGTAAAATTTCACTTAAAGGCTTTCTATCTGATGGATATTCTTTTTCTCTAAGGTTTTCAGGTAAAGAATTTTTATCTCCTTGTTTTCCTAATGCAACCATTGATACTATATCATAATTATATGGAATCTTTAATATTCTTCTAGCTCTTGTCATATTAAATCCTCCAATTCCTCTTGTTATAAGATTTCTTCTTGAAGCCTCTATTGTTAAGTATCCCCATGATGCTCCAACATCAAACATATGCCAATAATTTTCACGAGAATTATACTTAAATCTTCTTTTTGATAAAAACATTATTAAAACAGGTGCATTATCTGCCCAAACTCTATTTTCTTTATCTATAAGTTCTCTCATAACATTAAGGTCTTCATCTTTATAAGCTACAATATATCTCCAAGGCTGTTCATTATAACAAGATGGTGCAAGTCTTGCAGCCTCTAATGTTGCAAAAATATCTTCTTCTGATATTTTCTCACTACTAAATGCCCTTGGTGACCATCTATTTTCTATTTCACTTAAAATGTTATATTGAACCTTTCTCACCACTTAATCACTTCCTTAATTTATTTTATCTAATTATTATATCAAAATTACAATATTATTTCATTCTATAAAAAAACTAAGGTAAAGATTATATAATCTTTACCTTAGTTTTTAATATTATTTCTTAAATATACCAAATGGTTTTCCAACTGGTAATACTACTTTATTAAAATGTGTATTAAGCACTGATGCTGCTGAACCATAAAAAGATACTATAGCTATTAAAAACTCAGAAATACCTGCTAGATTATGCATAAAGTTATGCATAATTCCAAAAGAGCTAAAAGCTAGTCCTAAAAATAGAAAGTCGATAAGAACAAAAATTGTAAATAATACCTTGTGAGTTTCCATAGCTCCTATAGTCATATAAATTGTAAATATTAAGTAAGCTAAAAACGCTACCCCTAACTGATTAGAATCAATTGAAGATTTTAAACCCTCTCCTAAAACTCCATTTTGTATAAGCCAAACAAGTCCCATAGAATACCAGAAAAATGCATATGCTCCAAAAGCAGTTGCTCCAAATGTATTGTTGTGCTTAAAATCTTGAATACATGCTAAAAGTTGTGCTGATGCTCCTAAAAACACAGCCCAAGGAAGAACTAAAGACACTCCTTCTGTTATTCCTAGCTTTTGAGTTGATGCTACTAATGTAATTACAGCTAGTCCAAATAATCCTAAAGCTGACGGATCTGCTGTTACAACTTTTATCTTTTTCTCCTCCATAAATCCTCCTAAAATTAAATATTTAGCCTTTTCAAAATTATCAGTTTTTTAATACTTTGTCAATGTATTAAGGCTAAGTTTTAAAAATATAAAAACCCCTATGTAACTTTTTAGTTACATAGGGGTTAAAATTTACTCTTCTTTTCCATGAAATGCATCTTTTACATGCTCTATAAAAGATTTTTTTCCGTCTACATTTTCTCCAAATTCTTCTGCTAGTTTTTCAAGCAAATCTTTTTGCTTGCTATTTAACTTAGTTGGTACTTCCACTTTAATCTCTGCATAAAGGTCTCCTTTTCCACTTCCTCTTACATTTTGGATTCCCTCACCTTTAATTTTAAGTACCTTTCCTGGCTGTGTACCTGGTTCTATTTTTTGTTTTCTCTTTCCAGTAAGTGTTGGTATTTCAATTTCTCCACCTAAAGAAGCTTTAACAATTGAAATAGGAACCTCACAGAAAATATCTGTGCCTCTTCTTCTAAATGTACTATGATTTCTAACTCTTATATTAATATAAAGGTCTCCTGAAGGTCCCCCTTTATATCCTGGCTCACCTTGTCCTCTTAAAGGAATTGTGTTTCCATTATCAACTCCTGCTGGTATGTTAATAGTTATAACTTTATTTTTTCTAACTCTTCCTTTACCACGACAAGTACTACAAGGAGTTTCTATTTGCTTTCCTTCTCCTCCACAAGCATCACAAGTTGCAACACTTACAAAGCTACCAAATGGAGTATTTCTTTGAACCTGAACCTGTCCAGAACCACCGCATTTTGTACATGTTTTAGTTGTAGTTCCTTTAGCTGCCCCTGAACCATTACAGTCGCCACATATATCATCTCTATATATATCAATTTCTTTTTTAACTCCAAATGCAGCTTCTTCAAATGTTAATGTAACTGTAGTTTCAAGATCATTTCCTCTTTTAGGTCCGTTTTTAGGTGCTCTTGATGAACCACCAAACATATCAAATATATCTCCAAATATGTCTCCAAAGCCACCAAATCCTTCAAATCCACCTGCTCCAAATCCAGAACCATCAAAGTCTGCTGTTCCATATTGATCATATCTTGCTTTCTTCTCAGGGTTTGATAAAACTTGATATGCTTCATTTATTTCTTTAAATTTATCTTCTGCTTCTTTGTTTCCCTTATTTTTATCTGGGTGATATTTTATCGCAAGCTTTCTAAAAGCCTTTTTAATTTCATCTTCACTTGCACCTTTTTCTAGTCCTAATACAGAATAGTAATCTTTATTTGCCATACATTCACCACCTTAAACATTAGTTAAGGAGGGATAATTCCCTCCTTATCCTTTTTCCTATTTATCCTTTACATCAAAGTCAGCATTTATTTCACCATCGTTACCAGGTGCTTGGTTTGGATCAAATCCTGCTGCTCCTTGAGCATCTCCACCTGCTTGTTGGTACATTTTAGCTGAAATCTCATAGAATTTCTTAGTAAGGTCTTCATTAGCAGCTTTTATAGCTTCTAAATCTTCTCCTTGAAGTTTTTCTTTTAAAGTAGCTACTTTAGCTTCTATTTCTGATTTTTCATCAGCTGAGATTTTATCTCCTAACTCTTTAAGAGCATTTTCTGTTTGATATACCATTGACTCTGCAGTATTTTTAACTTCAATAGATTCTTTTCTCTTTTTATCTTCTTCAGCATATTTTTCAGCATCTTCAACAGCTTTTTTAACTTCATCATCTGAAAGGTTAGTTGATGCAGTAATTGTTATATCTGCTTTTTTACCTGTTGCTTTATCTTCTGCTGATACATTTACAATACCGTTAGCATCTATATCAAATGTTACTTCTATTTGAGGAATTCCTCTTGGAGCTGGTGCAATTCCTGAAAGTTGGAACTTACCAAGTGATTTATTATCAGCTGCCATTTGTCTCTCACCTTGAACAACATGAATCTCAACTGATGTTTGACCATCTGCTGCTGTTGAGAACACTTGGCTTTTCTTAGTTGGTATAGTTGTATTTCTTTCTATTAAAGGAGTAGCAACTCCACCTAATGTTTCTATTCCAAGTGAAAGTGGTGTAACGTCTAGTAGTAAAACGTCTTTAACATCTCCAGTTAAAACACCTGCTTGAATAGCAGCTCCTAGTGCAACACACTCATCTGGGTTAACACCTTTTGAAGGCTCTTTTCCTGTATAGTTTTTAACAGCTTCTTGTACAGCTGGTATTCTTGTAGATCCTCCAACTAAAACAACTTTTTCAATATCGCTTAGTGAAAGTCCAGCATCTTTTAGAGAGTTTTCTATTGGAATTAAAGTTCTCTTTACAAGATCTGCTGTTAACTCATCAAACTTAGCTTTAGTTAAGTTAATATTTAAGTGTTTAGGTCCTGTTTGATCAACTGATATAAATGGTAGATTAATTTCAGTTGATGAAAGTGATGAAAGCTCTATTTTTGCTTTCTCAGCAGCTTCTTTTAGTCTTTGCATAGCCATATTGTCTTGTTTTAAGTCTATTCCAGTATCATTTTTAAAAGTACTTGCAAGATGCTCTATTATTCTATCGTCAAAGTCATCTCCACCAAGTTTAGTATCTCCATGAGTAGCTAAAACTTCAAATACTCCATCACCTATTTCAAGTATTGATACGTCAAATGTACCTCCACCTAGGTCATATATAAGTATTTTGTGGTTTCCTTCTCCTTTGTCTAATCCATAAGCAAGTGATGCTGCTGTTGGCTCGTTTATAATTCTTTGAACATTAAGACCTGCTATTTTTCCAGCATCTTTAGTCGCTTGTCTTTCACTGTCATTAAAGTATGCAGGTACTGTAATTACAGCATCTGTAACTGTTTCTCCAAGGTAACTTTCAGCATCTGCTTTAAGCTTGCTTAAAATCATAGCTGAAAGTTCTTGTGGTGAATAATCTTTTCCATCTATATTTACTTTATGGTCTGTACCCATATATCTTTTTATTGACATTATTGTTTTATCAGGGTTTGTAATTGCCTGTCTTTTAGCAACTTGCCCTACTATTCTTTCACCATCTGCTTTAAATCCTACAACTGAAGGAGTAGTTCTTCCTCCCTCTGAGTTAGCTATTACAACTGGCTCTCCACCTTCCATAACAGCTACACATGAGTTTGTTGTTCCTAAGTCTATTCCTATTATTTTACTCATAAAATATTTCCTCCTTAAAATGCTAAAGTTTTAAATCTATATTTTTTAGTTAGTTTGCAACCTTTACCATGCTATGGCGAATAACTTTGTCCTTATGTTGGTATCCTTTTAAAAATACCTCAATAACTTCACTTTCTCCAAAAGATTCATCTTCAATGTGCATTACTGCATTATGTATATTAGGATCAAACTTTTCTCCAAGTGATGGTATTTCTGTAACACCCTCTTTTTCTAATATATCTTTAAACATTTTCAGAGTCATGTTAAGACCTTCTTTTAAAGGACCTTCTTCATCTGAATGTTCTA
>JAEWEN010000118.1 GCA_023389275.1 Bacillota bacterium | reverse complement strand
GCCTAGAATAAATCTTTTACAAGCCCCAGATAAAATTCGGAATTCTCGGGTAAATACGAAATTATAGGAATTAGTACTTATGTAGGGCTTCTTTGCAAATTCCTCCTTATCGGAAAAATTAAATATGTTATTAACTAGGGTTACATTGAAATACCCCCACTCACTCATGTCTACAAGGATTATATTAGCATCATCAAGCTCCTGTAGGCTCTTATAAAAGGTTTGTTTATTAAACCCTAAAGCCTTTTGAACACTACGATATGAAACATTAATTGAACCGAATTCATTTTGATAACGACTAAAAAACATTAGTAAATCTATTGCTTTGCCGTTTACACGATTTATTCTTATTTTGTCGAATATTTCTGGTGTTAGTTTCTGCATTTTTGAAAATTCCCCTTTCCTTAACAATATTTTTAAAAATGATTAAATAAAATGTAATAAATTAGTTAACCATAATTTCCCTTAAAATATTGAAAGAAAAGAATAACTATGCTAATATAAGCATATAATAAATACAACACAAAATATTGCATTTGCATTATATTCAAATACTCTTTTCGTTAATAATATTTTAAGGATGTATATACCCTTCCTTTTTAATATTTTTAGGGATATATGAACTGTTTGAATACTCCTTTCAATGTAATAAGTTGTGTGTTAGAAGCTCTGTAACTACGGACGGCAATCTTAAGTTACAGGGCATTTTCTTTCTATAATAAATAAATTTAAAAAATAAAATAAAATAATTCAAAAAAACTTTTTCTTTATAGTTGACTTTTTTTATGTTATACTTTATAATTAAGTTAAATTAAAAAAGGTAATAAGAAATCGACCTTCAGATAATCCTATTTTTAAAAGGTGTCTGAAAGTTAAGATGTATCCTTAGTAAAGACTGTTTGGCGATTGACTTTACTAGGGATTTTGCTTTTCTTAATCTATATTCTATAACAAACATGAACAAAAAGTCAATAACTTCTACAAATAATCCACAGATTTATTAAATAAATAAAAGAAAAAATAATAAACCTGTGGATTATTTTCTAATTCTTGTCTTGCTGTTTATTCATTAAAGAGTATTTTTTAGATACAAGCCAACTCTCTTCTGCATCATTACGTTGTTCTATATTTCCCAAATTTTTTAACACTTCCTCAACTGGCACAAACTCCACAAACTCTCCCTTTTTAGCTTTTAAAAAAGATTGCGGATCTAATAATAAAAGATCGTCTCTATAGCCATTGATATATCTTGTTCTAATAGTTTCTCTACTTGCTCTTCCTCCAGACATTTTTTCAAGCTGTCTCAAAGAATAGAACCCGTTGCATAAAACTTATAAAAAGTTATAAATATATAAATTTTACTTTAATTCCTTCTTCATAGAACCCTATTTCGCCTAAGCTACTTTAGTTTGGTATAACTCTCCAAAGGCTTAAATTCCCATACAACGCATGGTACATATTAGCATTATCTTTTAAGTGATATTATACTAATTTACTTTTAAGATTATAGTTCCCAAGATTTATTGAAGCATTTTTATCTCTGTCTATCTCAAAGCCACATTCATTACATTTATAAATTCTATCACTTAGTTTTAAATCACTTTTTATACAACCACAGTTGCTACAAGTCTTACTACTAGGATAAAATCTATCTACTTGAATAAAATCAATTCCATTAAACTCACACTTATATTTCATTTGTCTAATAAATTCATATAAACATTGTTCTTGAATAACCTTAGATAAATGTTTATTTTTCATCATTCCACTAATATTTAAATCTTCCATAACTACTCTATATGGATATAACTTAACTATTTTATTGGTAGCCTGATGTATATGATTATTTCTAATATTTTTTAGTTTTCTGTGAATTAATTTTATTTCTTGTTCAAGTTTAATAATGTTATTGGTTTTTACTAACTTTTCACCTTTCTTAAAGGTTTTACCTGTTTTAAGCTTCTCATATTTTCTTGATACTTGTCTTTGTAATCTTTTAAGTTTATTCTTTAATTTTCTAACTCTTTTGGTTTTATTAATGTTTTTAATAGGTTTATCTAAACAATTAACTATAGCTAAATCTTTTACTCCTAAATCTATTCCTACTGATAAATCTTTATTTAACACAACTTGGTTTTCATCATGTTCAAACCCAAATGACAAGTACCAATACTTACCATCATAGCTACAATAAGGATTTGTATAATTACAATTAGGAATATTATAATTAGTTTTAAATCTCACTTTTCCAACTTTTTCTATGTTACATACGTTTCCTTTAAAATAGAGCCTATCATGTCTTACATAGAAAGATTGTCTTGATTTTCTTTTAGATTTAAACTTAGGATATTTAGACTTTTTATTAAAAAATGACTTAAATGCTTTATCTAAATTTCTCATACTTTCAGTCATAGCCGTATTTGAAACTTCATTTAGCCATTTAAATTCTTCTTGTTTTTTTAATTGAGTAAATTCTTTTCTTATATTGGCAATTAAATGTTTTTCACCTAATTCATATAATTCTTTACATCTATTCAATGCCCAATTATAAGCAAATCTACTACAACCTATTGATTTAAACATTAATACTTCTTGTTTCTTTGTTGGATATAACCTTATTTTTACTGCTTTGATCATCTTTTCTCACCTCTCTTTCTATTTATTATTATACCATAGTGATACCACTTTGTTAACACTTAATTTTTATGGTACAATAATTTTGAGGTGATTAAAATGGCTGTTAGTAAAGATAATACTAGAACAAATATAACCATTCCAAAAGAACTTAAAGCTGAGTTAGAAGAGATTGCAAAGAAGCAAAATCGTTCATTTAACAACTTAGTTATTACTATTCTTAAAGATTATAGAGACACTCTTAAATAGGGTGTTTCTTTTTTATATACTTATAACTTTCTACAAGTTTTATGCGTTATTCAATAGTATTCGTCACATACTACCAGTTCTCAAGGTCTTGTAAAACCTATGAACTTCTTATGCTTTCACATAAGCGTAGACTATATCATCACCTGTTTTAGGTGTCCCCCACTTCGACTCACTTGAGCCTACTCCCTTACGGGATAGTCGTTGAAGGTTCTCCATTTTAAAGGGGCTTCCCTGCTGATTGCCCATTGTACCAACACTTAGGATTTAACCATATGCCATCTAGTATATTTTTTCTGCTTTCGCTACATTCAAGCTTATCCTTTCAGATTACTTTGTAGTTATACTAGCTTTAGGGGTTTCCAGCAATTCAAGGGATTTTGGATGGGTTGTAATCCCACCACTCCATGCTCTTTATGAACATGGGAGGCTGTCAACTATTTTCTAACTTATAAATGTTTTATATAGTTTTATAACTATTTATAAGTTATTTGTAACAGTTAGTTACCTCCTTTATATTCATATTTATTATAACCATTATTATTCTCCATAAATAAGTCCCCCTATCCAACTTTGATTAAAAGCATAACTTTATTGCATTTATTTTCCTTTTCTATCTCTAATTATATATGTAGTACTCCTAATTGTCAATAGATTATTTAATTCTATTAAAAAGGAGATGAAATGAATCACCTCCTTAATTTATATTATGTTTTTATTAATAATTGCACTAAATTTTGATGCAGTTCTAACTTCTTCTGATTC
>JAEWEN010000083.1 GCA_023389275.1 Bacillota bacterium | reverse complement strand
AATATTTCCTCCCTTTTTATATATACTCTTTAATATTATGTTGCTGTATAACCTTTTTACCTATTAAAGTTATGGCTTCATTAGGACATAAATTTAAGCATCTATAACACATTGTACATTTACCTAATTGCTTTATACTCTCTTCTATCTTTAAATTATTCATAGGACAAGCCTTTGTACATTTACCACATTTAGTACATTTTTCTTTATCAAATTTAAGATTACTAGAGTAGTTTTCTACTTTGTGCTTAAAGTAAAGTCTTTGACCAAATAACCCTGCTATATGAGGTAAAAATCCTATTCCCTCTTTTACTTTTATTTGTTTTTTTATCTTATCAGTAGCTTCTTTTATTTTTTTCTCTGCATTATTTATTATATCTTTATTTTCTTCCCTACTTCTTTTTAAAGCTTTTACATCGCAAACACTATTAGGCATTTTAACTTGTAATCCTCCTGTAACATTTGCACCTACTTTTCTTAGTTTTCTTTCAGAAAGTCCACAGCCATCCCCTGAAAATAATCCCATAGTAGTTATTATAAATATGTTTTTATCTCTAAATAATTCTATATTGTTATCTAAAAAGTCCCTAAATATTTTAGGTATGCAACTATAGTGAATAGGATGTGCAATAACAATATCCTTATTTTTCTTTATTTTTTCTAAGGTGTCTTTATCCTCAATAGAGGAAATACTATAGGTTTGACCTAGATTTTTTAAAAATAAATTTAATACATACTTTGTATTTCCTGTACCTGAAAAATATACTCCAAGCATTTAACCCCTCCTTTAATATATTTATATACTACCACAAATTTACATATCATATTATCTAAAAAAGAAAAAGCACTAGTATAAAAACTAGTGCTTTCTTATTAAAATATACATTTATTAATACATCATTCCAACAATTGCTCCTGTTGTTAGTGTTGCTAAAAGTCCTACAAGTAAAGCTTTTAGACCCATTTTAGCGATTTCACCTTTTCTTTCAGGGGCTAAAACTGCAAATCCTCCGATTTGTATTCCTATTGTTGAGAAGTTTGCAAAGTTACAAATTGCTACTGATAATATAGCTACAGTTCTTGGAGATAGTCCTCCCATTACTTTAGCCATATCGCTGTAAGCTACAAATTCGTTTACTGCTGTTTTTGTTCCTATAAGTGATGCAAATGTAGTTACTTCATTTGCAGGTATATTCATCATATATCCTATAGGTGAAAGGATTATTCCAAGGATTGATGAAAGGTTTGTTCCAAGAATTGAAAGTATACCGTTAATTAAACCGATTATACCTATAAATGCAATAAGCATTGCTCCTACGTTAATAGCAAGGTCTTTACCTACTGAAGCACCATCTCCTATAGCTTCAAAAATATTTGAGCTTTGGCTATCTTCAAGATGAACTTCTTTTATTCTTGATTCCTCTGTTTCTGGTTTCATAACCTTTGAAATCATAAGACAACTAAATGGAACTGTAAATACTGCTATAAGAAGGAATTTCATATCAATTCCTATTACTGCATATCCTGCAAGTATTGCTGCTGATGCTGAACCAAAACCTGCTGACATAACAGCAAATAATTCTGATGTTGTAAGTTTGTTAATATAAGGTCTAATTAAAAGTGGTGCTTCTGTTCCACCTAAAAATGAGTTTCCAACAGCTGAGAATGTTTCAACTTCTGTTGTTCCCATTATTTTAGCAATTCCTCTTCCTACTACTCTAACGAAAAATGGTATTATTTTTAGGAAGTATAAAACTGATATTAATGCACTTGTAAAAACAATAAGTGATAAAACTGATATTGCAAATATAAAGAAGTTTGTTGAAAGGTCACCAAATACAAAGCTTACCCCTTCCATACCAAACTTTATAATTTTATCAACTCCAAATGCTAAAGTTTCAAGTATTTTTTGACCAATAGGTACTTTTACAACAAAGAAAATTAAAATAGCCTGACCTATAAGTCCTGCAATAACAACACGCCATTTAATGTTTCTTTTACTGTCTGAAAGTATATATGATATCCCTATTAATATCACAAGTGACAGCAATCCAAATAAAATGTTCATTAAAAAGTCCACCTTTCTAAAGCATAAAATCTTTATTTCTTCTTTTGATTTATATATGTTTTATTATTCTTTCCAAAAATTAATATATTTATCTAAAAACTTATAAAAAAACGTAAAAGTGCCCTAGGTTAAGTATAAGAGTTTTCTAATTATCTCTATATTTACTTTCCCCTAAGACACTACCAAAATTACTACCCCGTTTTTTATAATTGTATTTTATAAGATAAATACAAATAAAACAACCGGAATATAATACCTACTTATGCAAAAATGTTACATAATATATCGTAAAATAAAAATATAGCGTATGTTAATACGCTATATTAGTTTCTTTTTTTAATTATATCAATAAGCATTAAAGAAAGTTTATACATATTTATGCCTTTCTCCATACTTTTTTTTCTTATATATTTATAAGCTTCATCTTCGCTTATTTTATACTTATTCATTAACAATGTTTTAGCTTCGTTTACTATTTGCTTTTCCTTAGATTTTTTATCATCTTTTAAACTATTGTTAAATTCATTTAATGCGTGTTTTATTATGTGATTTATTTCATTATAGTCTACTGGCTTTTTTAAATAAGTTTTTACTTTTTTTCTAGAAAAGTTTAGTTTGTATTGAAAAGCATCTCCTTTTAAGCTAATAATACAAGGGCATATATTTTCTCCTTCTATTATTTCTGCTATTTCAAATCCTGTAAGTCCTTTAAGGTTTACATCTGCTATTACTATATCTGGAGATAGGCTTCTTATTTTTCTTAAAAGTCCTGTACCTGATGTATCTACATCTAAAACTACATGTCCCATTTGTAATAGTTTAGACTTTATTACATCTAAAAACCTTTCATCATTGTCCCCTATTATTATTTTATAGCTTACCATAGATATTTACCTAAAACTTTGTTAAGTATTGATCTATTTCCCAAGAGGTTATTCTACTTCTATAATCCTGAAATTCTATTTTTTTAGCTTCAACATATGTTTTAAAAACATGTTCTTTTAAAGCATCTTTTATTACTTCATCTTCACTTAAAGCTCCGATTGCACTTTCAAGAGACAATGGAAGTTTATCAACCTCTCCCTCAATTTCTTCTAAAGGACATCCTGGAAGTACTTTGTTTTTTATTCCTTCAAGACCTGCTTTTATTATTACTGAAAAAGCTAGGTATGGATTACATGAAGGGTCTGGATTTCTAAGCTCTAGTTTTACATCTTTTCCTTTTGTAAGAGATGGAACCCTAATTAAAGGGCCTCTGTTTTTAAAAGACCATGCAATATCATGTGGAGCTTCAAACCCTGATAAAAGTCTTTTATAACTATTTACTGTAGGATTTGTTAGTGCACATATTGCCTTAGCATGTTTTAAAACTCCTCCTATAAAGTAAAGAGCTTCATCTGATAAATAATTTACAGTGTTTCCTTTAAAAGCATCTTCTCCGTTTTTGTACATGTATATATTAAGATGCATTCCACTTCCTGCTTCATTAAAAAGTGGCTTTGGCATAAATGTTCCATGAAGTCCATGGTTTTTAGCTATTTTTCTAACTATAGTTTTAAATGTTACTATATTATCTGCTGCATAAAGAGCACTACATGGTTTTAAATTTATTTCATGTTGACCAGGAGCTACTTCATGATGTGATGCCTCAACATTGAATCCCATTTTTTTAAGTGTTACAACCATATCACGTCTAGCATTTTCTCCAAGGTCTACAGGGGCTAGGTCAAAATACCCTGCATCATCATGTGTATTAAGAGTAGGCTTTCCATTTGAATCTGTGTGAAATAGGAAAAACTCACACTCTGGTCCAAAGTTAAAGCTAAGTCCTATATCATTTGCTTCTTCTATAACGTTTTGAAGAATATATCTAGGGTCTCCTTCAAAAGGTGTTCCATCTGGATCACAAATATTACATATAACCCTAGCTTCACGACCAAAACTTCCTCTCCAAGGATATATTAAAAATGTTTCAAGGTCTGGTTTTAAACACATATCATGTTCTTCTACTCTAACAAGCCCATCTATAGATGAACCATCAAATGTTAATTCTCCATTTAATGCACTTTCTATTTCATCACCTGTTATTGCTATGTTTTTCATAACACCTAATATATCTGTAAATTGTAGATATAAAAACTCTATTTCCTCTTCTTCTATAATTTCTAGTATATCCTTAGCAGTGTATTCCAAAGCCATCACCTATCCTTATAAATTTATTAATCCTTTTAAGCTTTCGTCTATAAAGTTCATTATCATAGTTGTTATAAAGTTATAATTTATAAATACATCTGCTAAATATGATCCGTTTATTAAAGTATAAAACTGATTTGTATTTTTTAGCAGTGGTATTATTGGAGTTGCAAATGCAAATATTAGCATTAATATAAGTACCCATTTTAAAAACCCTAATACTCCTCCAAATAAACTATCTACTGGTCCTAATATAGATCTTTTTATATTTTTTCTTATTCCCTCTTTTAGAAAACTCATAATAACAGTGATTCCAAGAAATAATACTATAAATATAGCTATAT
This sequence comes from Bacillota bacterium, assembly GCA_023389275.1. GTDB lineage: Bacteria > Bacillota > Clostridia > Clostridiales > Caloramatoraceae > Clostridium_AB. Next base: position 9,014 of record JAEWEN010000083.1, on the reverse strand, counting down.
TTAAAAAGCTAGCTGTTAAAAATTCATTTGTATCCATTCCTGATATTTTAAGTTTGTTTACTATAAGAACTGTAAAAGGGTCTAATGAATTTATTCTTTCTGTAACTACACTATTTATACCTTGAGCTATATTTGTATATTTAAAAATCAATTTAGAAATTGGTTGAACTGCTGCGAAACATATTATAAAGGTTGCGATTATACTTATTATATTTAATATAGATACAATAAATCCTCTTCTAAAGCCTGATATTATTCCTAGTAATAAAATAATAACAATAGCAATATCTAAAAAATTCAAGTTTATCCCTCCTTGTTAAATTTTTTTAATTTATAACATTAATTATAGTGATATAATTAGAATTAATCAAAATTTTTATAGAAAATATTAACAAAAAGGAGGTCAAAAATGATTGATCCATTACTACTTAAAAAGCTAAAGAAAATATTTATATTTTTAATTATATACACTTTATTGTTTATAGGATTTTTCTCAACAATATCCTATACATTACCTTTTGTATTAGCTTTTTTAATTGCATGTTTAATGAAGCCTTTAACAGAATTTTTCAAGAAAAGATTACATATGTCTAATACCTTTTCATCACTAATATCCACTATTTTATCCTTTGCATTAATTACAGGGGTAATTACTTTAATAGTGATGAAGGTTGCTGTAGAGTCACGTGATATTTTAGCATCACTGCCTCATATAAACATAGATAATATTACAAACTACTTTATGTCTACACTAGATACTTTTAAAAACTTTTATGAGTCTTTAGACCCTACTATAATAAATCAAGTTCAATCTCAAATATCATCTATTACATCAGGTGTTATAAATATTTTTGGAGTTGTTCTTGAAAAACTTATAAAGTTAGCTATGTCTATGCCTTTAATATTTATGCTTATTCTTGTAACCCTACTTGCTACGTTTTTTATATCAAGAGATCTTCCTGATATAAAGAAAAGACTTTACTCAGCCCTTTCTCCTAGTGGGCAAGATAGGTTTAAATATATTTGGGAAGAAACAAATAGAATGCTTTTTAAATACATAAAATCCTATGGGATAATTATATTTATAACATTTCTTGTAACACTTATAGGATTTAGCCTACTTAATGTAAAATACGCATTTATGCTTAGCTTACTATGTGGGGTTTTAGATATATTACCTATTTTAGGAATAGCCGCAACATATATACCACTAGCTATTTACTACTGGGTTATAGGAAACCATTTTATATCTATAGGACTTTTAGTTTTATATGCAGTAGCAACTGTTATAAGACATATAGTAGAACCTAAAATAGTTTCACAATCTTTAAATCTTCATCCTGTTGCTGTTTTAGCAGCTATATTTATAGGACTTAAAGCTTATGGATTTTTAGGTATGATATATTTAATATTTTTAATGCTTTTCTATAATATATTAAAAAAAGTAGAAGTTTTATAATTTAAATTGAATATAATCCTCCTTTTATGGCAAACATTTGACTAGAACCATAAAAGGAGGATTTTTTATGAACACAGTTAATAAATTTAACTTCTCTGTAGATACAAGCAAAGAAGAGTCAGTTATGAATATATGTAAATCTCTTAAAGAGATTATTGATAATATATATAGTCCTAATCAAAATATTGTAGTGCTTTGCATAGGCACAGATAGATCAACTGGAGATAGTCTTGGTCCTTTAGTTGGAACCAAATTATCCTCTGCACTTAAAGATACAAATATTACTGTTTTAGGCACACTACATAATCCTGTTCATGCTAAAAACCTTGAGGAGAATATTTCATATATTAAAACTGAAATAAGAAATCCTTTTGTTATAGCAATTGATGCTTCTCTTGGAGGAGTAGACAAAATAGGTTATGTAAATGTATTTAACCGTCCTATAAAGCCTGGTGCAGGTGTTAATAAGAAGCTTCCTGAAATAGGTGATATAGGTATAACAGGAGTTATAAACGTTTCTGGTTTTATGGAGTATATGGTACTTCAAAATACTAGACTTTCAGTTGTAATGGACCTAGCTGATAAAATATCTTCAAGTTTATATTTTACACTTAAAAACTATTCATTTAATAGATTTTCAGCTAGAGCATAAAAAAGCTAGACTCAAGCCTTTAAGGCTATATTATATATACACATTACCCCCTTCTAAAAAGACTACTGATTTTCAGTGGTCTTTTTAACTGTAAAAAAATAGCATCTTAATTTTAAGATGCTATTTTTAGTATGCTTATTTATTTGTATCACCAAAAGTTATATTTCCTAAGTTTTTTATTTCGTCTATGTCTTCAATATCATTAATATTTTCTGTAGATTTTATTTCTTCATAAATTAAATCTTCACTTACAGTATCTTCTTTTGTTTTTTCTTCTGCTTTTTGCTTATTCTTTTTATTTTTACTAGTTTTATAATCCTTTAAATCCTCTAGTTGATTAAGACTATCCATTCTTTCTTTGTTGTTAATAGAAAATGCCTTTCTAGCTTTTTCTATAGCTTCTTTTTCCTCATCTGAAAGGTCATATTTTGATATACCATTATCTATTGGTTTTGCAAACGTTGTGGAATTATCTCTTCCATATATACCTGTTATAATAATCCCTGTGTCAGTTTCATCAAGTAATGCTATTGAATAGCTAAGGTCACTTCCAATATCTTCAAAAGCCTTATATCTAACCATACCTATTTTTTGAATACATCCACTTATTCTTTCATCTATTCCTTTGTAAGCATTGTGAACATCTTTTGTATATCCTAGTATTTTCTCAACTCTGTTACCATATTCTATAACTAGATTTTCAATATTTTCTTCTTTGCTATTTCTTAAAAGTTTATTATATCTTTTAGATAATTTGTTCATATGTACCTTATTAACTATTTGCAAAATAATAAGTATTAGTAAAAGACCTATTATTCCTAGCATTATTAGTACGTCAAATTCTCTCATAGTCTCAATAAGCATTTCCATTGCAGTTTCTCACTCCTATATTTAGCTTTATACTAGTGTATATTTTTATTAGTTTTCCTTTGAGATAAGATCTAGTATTCTTTCAAGGTCATCTTCTGAGTAAAACTCTATTTCTATTTTACTTTTTTTCTTGCCTTTGTTAATACTAACCTTTGTTCCAAATATGTCTTCAAGTTTTTCTTCTACACTTCTAACGTGTATGTCTTTGTTTTGTTTCTTTTTAGGGGTAGGTTCTTTATCCCACTCTTTTATTAATGTTTCCGTTTGACGTACATTTAATTCCTCATTTATAACTTTTTCTGCTATTTTTAATTGTTTTTCTGTATCTTCTACTCCAGCTATTATTTTTCCATGTCCTTCACTTAAATCTCCATTTATAATAAAGTCTCTAATAGATTTATGTAGATTTAAAAGTCTCATATTATTAGTAATAGCTGTTCTTGATTTACCTACTTTTTTTGCTATTTCTTCTTGTGTTAATTTAAATTCTTTAGCAAGTCTTTTATAAGCTAATGCTTCTTCAATTGGATTAAGATCTTCTCTTTGAATATTTTCTATAAGAGATATTTCTGCTATTTCCTGTTCTCCAAGTTCTTTTTCTATAATAGGAACTTTTTTAAGTCCTACTTGTTTAGCAGCTCTCCATCTTCTTTCTCCAGCTATAATCTTATAAAACTTACCTTCTTTTTTAACTATTATAGGTTGTATTATTCCATGTTCCTTAATAGACTCTCCAAGTATCTCTATTTTCTCTTCATCGAAATATTGTCTTGGCTGAGATTTATTAGGAAATACACTATCTATATCTACCTCAAGTGACGCTTCTTTTACTTCTAGAGCATCTTCAGGTATAAGTGCTGATAACCCTTTACCTAATGCACTTTTTCTAGCCATTAGATTTCCTCCTCATCATACTCTAAAAATTCTTCTGCAAGTTCTTCATAGGCTTTAGCACCTCTTGATGATTTATCATAAATCATAATAGGAATACCATGACTTGGTGCCTCAGCTAATCTAACATTTCTTGGAATTATAGTTGAGTAAACTTTTCCTTTAAAGTATTTTTTAACCTCTTCAACAACTTCTATAGAAAGGTTTGTTCTTCCATCAAACATACTCATTACAACTCCTTGTATCTCAAGGCTAGGATTTAAGCTTCTTTTTACAAGTTGAATAGTTTTCATAAGTTGTCCAACTCCCTCAAGAGCATAAAACTCACATTGAATAGGAATTAAAACACTATCTGCTGCTGTTAAAGAGTTTATTGTTAAAAGTCCAAGTGATGGTGGACAGTCTATAAATATGTAATCATAATCATCCTTTACTTTATCAAGGCCTTCTTTTACTTTTGTTTCTCTACTTAGTTTAGCTGTTAGTTCTATTTCAGCACCAGCAAGTTCAACAGTTCCAGGGATAACATCTAGATTTTCTATCTCTGTAGATTTTATAGATAATTTAGGATCAAAGCCCATAATCAAATGATACATTGAATACTCAAGCTCACTTTTATCTATTGAAAATCCGCTTGTAGTATTTCCCTGAGGATCTATGTCTGCTACAAGTATCCTTTTCCCCATACTTGCAAGATAGGCACTTAAATTTATTGTGGTCGTTGTTTTACCAACTCCCCCTTTCTGGTTGAAAACACATATAATCTTTCCCAAATTAATTCCCACCTTTGCAATTTTTAAGTATATTTTTTAAATTACTATAATATACATTTTACAGTAAGAACTATCTATATTAAATAGTTTTGGATGGATTTATGTTAAAATTTATGTTATTCACGTTTTTACTTCCCTTTAATAAAATTTAAAGTGTACATAGATAAGCTAAAACCTAGTATGTTTTATTAGAGTTTTAGTTTTTTTTTGAAGTTTTATACTTATGTTTCACGTGAAACAATTTGTCGATTAAACAAACTAAAGGATGGTGTAAAATGACTAGTTTAGAAAGGCTCGAGAATATGGGAAATCTTAGAGCTATAGCGTATTTCTCTCTTCCTTCAATTATATCTCTTGTTTTAGAATCGCTTACAGGTATTATAGATACAATATTTGCAGGTAATATTAAAGGAATGTCAGAGTCTGCTCTCTCTGCAATGGGTGCTTTAAATCCAGTTATGACTATGTTGGTTGCTATACAACTTTTATTTGGGTTATCTACTGGAATACTTGTATCAAGAAGTTTTGGAGAAAAAAATAAAAAGAAAGCAAAATACGTTTTTAAAATAGGTTATTTTTTAACCTTAGTAGTTAGTGTATCAGTATCTTTTTTTATATTTATTTTCAAAGATCCTCTTATATTATTTTTAGGTGCAACTGGAGATTCATTTATACTTGCTAAAAAATATTTATCTATAGCAGTTATAAGTAATGTATTTAGTTCACTTGGATATATGTTTGTAAACGTAATTAGAGCTATAGGTTATCCTAAAATGGAGGTTACAATATGCACATTTTGCACAATAATAAGTGTAGTTTTAAACTTTATATTTACCCTTATATTAAATCTTGGAATAACAGGTATAGCACTTGCTACATTAATATCAGAAGTAATTTATTTTTTATGGGCTCTTTATTACATTTCAAAGAAAAATTTTTATTACAATATGAGGGATTTAAATATAAAGGAAAACAGAAATCTTTCAAATAGTCTTTTAACAATAGGATTTGTACAGTTTTTACTTCAAGCAATGCTTAGCTTAACTGGAGGAATTGCTAATTACTATTTAGTATATTATGGCTCTTCAGTAGACCTTGCTGTGAAAGCAGTTTTATTTAGTATACTCTCATTAATTATTATGCCTCTTTCAGGACTTAGTAATGGAGTTCAAAATATACTATCATTTTTTATTGGAAGGGGAAATAATAAAAAGGTAAAAGAAATTATTAGACTATCATTAATTTTATCTTTTATATATGGATTTTTATCCTATACATTTATAATTTTATACCCAAAAGCTATTATAAGTATATTCACAATATCCACAGAAATAATCCACCTTTCTTCAAAAATAATACCACTGTTTTTAATATTCTTCCCTGTATCAGGTATTTTCTATATACTTATAACATTTATGCAAGTAAGTAGTAGAGAGTTTTCTGCAATGAAGTTAACCATATTAAAGCAAATAGTATTTATTCCATTAGTTGTAGTTCTACCAATTATATTTAGTAATGTTAGTAACTTTATTACTCCTGCTCAATCTGTATTTTTATCTACACCATTATCAGAAATTATTATTATACTTACCTGTGTAATTTATTTTAATAAAATACATAAAAAGAAGATTTGCTAATGCAAATCTTCTTTTTTTAAAATTAATATTCTACTAGAATTTTTTTACAATCTTTACAATTCCAAGCTACTATTGGTTTTAATATATCGTTATTATTTGTTAAAATAACTCCACCATCATTTTCAATACCTGATTTTGTGTAGTGCATTTTTATTTTATTGCCTTTTTTCTCTTGCCAGTATATTCTTTCACCATTACTGCACATTAAGTAACCCATTTCCATTTCGTTATTACAACATGGACAATTCATCATATTCACCTCTTACCATAAAATCCTCATATGTATAAATCCGTATTTTCTATTTATACCTAGTATTATATATTATACATTATTATTATCTTTTTTGCGTAATAAAGTAATATTCGTTTTAAAAAATTACCTATTTATTTTAATAAAGTAGTTATTATATATATCGACATATAATATATATTATTAAAAACCATGAGGTGTTTTATGAAAAAAACAGTAGTCATATATAAATCTATATATGGAAGCACTAAAAAATATGCTAGTTGGATAAGTGAAGAATTAAACTGTGATTTATTTGAAGAATCACAAATAACATTAGAAGAATTAAAAAGCTACGATAATATAATATTAGGTGGTGGATTATATGCAAGTGGTATTTTAGGAGCATCACTTATAAAAAATAATTTTAACCTTATAAAAGATAAAAATATTATACTATTTACTGTAGGACTTTCAGACCCTACTGTAAAAAACCAATATACATCTCTTTTAGAAAAAAACCTTACACCTGAAATTAAAAACTCTATAAATATTTTTCATCTTAGAGGAGCTATAAACTATAAAAAATTAAAACTAAAACATAAAATAATGATGTGGATGTTAGTTACTATGGTTAAGAAAAAAAATCCTAATGAATTATCTGAAGATGATAAGTTAATGATTGAAACCTATGGAGATATAGTAGACTTTATAAATAAAGAATCTATAAAACCTATAATAGATGAAGTTAAATAAAAAGGTTAAAGTTAATGTTTCACGTGAAACATTAACTTTAACCTTAAGTTTTATTTTTCTTTTGCAAGTATAATAGTAGATATTATTATAAGAATAGCTCCTATTATAAGTGAATAAGTTAGGCTTTCACCAAATATTATTATTCCAAATATTATACTTACAATAGGTTCAAATGTTGCAAGTATTGAAGTTGAAGTAGGTCCTATTGTTTGTATAGCTTTTAGGAAAAGTATTATAGCAACTATAGTTGATATTAAAGATAAGCAAATATATGCAGTGGCTATGTGGATGTTAAAGTCTAATATTATTGATTTAGAAAACATACCATATATCATCATTCCAATTGAAGCTCCAAAGCTAACATACATTGTTGCTACTCTATTATCAAGTGGAGTTACTGTTTTAAGTCCTAAAGCTATTATGTTTATAGCATAGGCAACTCCTGATATAAGAGCAAGCGCTACTCCTAAAGTATCTAAACTTTTAGTTTCAAAAGCTACTAAAGAATATACTCCAATTCCTGCAAGTATAAGAGATAATAATTTTGTTTTACTAATTTTCTCTTTAAAAAAGAAAAAACTCATAACACATACAAGTGCTGGATATATAAAGTGAAGTGTTGTAGCAAGTCCTGCTCCAAGTGGTATATAGGACATAAAAAGAGTTTGAGTTGTTATTGTATATCCTAATACACCTATTAGCATTAGTATTCCTAACTGCTTTTTACTTATTTTAATATTTATTTTTTTAAGTTTTAAGTATATAAAAAGCATAATTCCAGCAAATAAAAATCTAAACATTAATACTGATGTTGGATTAGAACCATATTGATATGCATACTTTGCAAATATAGGACTTAATCCAAATGCTGCTGATGATAAAAGTGCATATATTATTCCTTTGTAATTTTTCATTTTTACCTCCGTAAATTGCCACAAAAAAGGAGTAGATTTCTCTACACCTTTGGTATTCTAACTATTATTTCTAAGCAATCATCTTTTTCCTTATGTTTATACTGAGCCTCTATCCCGTTTTTGTCCATTATTTGTTTTAATGTATTTGTTATTATTCTAGGATTAATAGCCCACTTATATTTGTTTTCTTCTATATTTACATTCATTTTATCTTCTTCAAGTATTTTTTCAACTAGTTGTTCTGTTTTCTTTACATTAAGGCCTTTTTTAACTATTTGATCTATTATTTTTAATCGCATCTCATCTGTAGGAAGTTTTAAAAGAGCTCTTGCATGTCTTTCTGTTAGTTCATTTTCTATTAATGCTTCTTTTACTTCATTACTTAGTTTTAATATTCTAAGTTTATTAGCTATAGTAGATTGTTTTTTTCCTATTTTAGATGCAAGTTCTTCCTGGGTAAACTCATGCTGTCTAATTAAATTATAATATCCTTCAGCTTCCTCAATATAGCTTAAATCCTCTCTTTGAAGATTTTCTATAAGTGCAAGTACTGCTGATTCTGTATCTGTAAGATCAACTACTATTGCAGGTATTTCAGAAAGACCAGCAAGCTGTGATGCACGAAGTCTTCTTTCCCCTGCTATTAACTCATACCTATCCTCTACCACTCTAACTGTTATAGGTTGAAGAACACCATATTCTCTAATTGACTCTGAAAGTTCAAGAAGTGCTTCTTCATTAAAGTACTTACGTGGCTGATATGTATTTTGTTTAACCTTTATTATAGGAATATATTTAACTTCTGTTCCAGCCTTTGTCTTCATATCTACCTA
>JAEWEN010000078.1 GCA_023389275.1 Bacillota bacterium | reverse complement strand
TTTTGCCATCTATCTGTTACTACATAGTATTTTCCATCTTTTTTTCTACAGCTTAAGTCCAACACAAGTTTTTCTTTTCCAATAACATCTACTATCTTATTTAAATTATCCCAGTTTACTTCTCCATCTTTAAATACATAAGAAGTAACTATAACATGGCTTGCACCACTTTCTAAATAAAAATTAGCGTTATCTGCATTTATGCCTCCCCCTATTTGTAGGCCACCTGGATAAGCACTTAGAGCCTCAACAGCAGCTTCTGTGTTCCCAGATCCTAACATAATTACATGTCCACCAACTAAATTATTTTTCTTAAACATTTCAGAATAATATGATGGTGATTTATCTGATATAAAGTTTTCTATTAATCCTTCCCCTTTATCCGATAAACTTCCACCTACTATTTGTTTCACTCTACCAGAGTGTATATCTATACATGGTCTTAATTGCATCTTTAAAGCAGCCCCTTTACTAATGTTTTCCCTTTATTTATAATTTTACTATTTTTATTACTATACTAAATTTTCACCATAAATTACAAATAATTTATATGAGAATTTAATAAAATCCACCTATATAAAAAGAAATCACAATATTAATTGTGATTTCTTTTAAAATTTATTTATACTTGAAATAAATTAACCTTATCTTTCAATTCTTCTGATTCATCATTAAGCTCAACTGCAAAGTTTGCTACCTCTTCACTTGATGCTAAAAGCTGTTCAGATGATGCTGCAATTTCCTGTGCAGAAGCTGATACCTGCTGTGATACTGCTGATATACCTTCAGCTTTACTTATCATTATATCCTTTGAATCACTTACCTTAACTAAAGACTCATTAGTTTCCTTCATAACAGGCTCTATGTCTTTTACAGAAACTATTATATTCTCAAAGGATTCTATAGTATCAGATGCAACGTTTCCTTGCTCATTTATTAACTCATTAACTTCCTTAGTAGTATCAATAACACCATTTGTTTCTGCTGATATTATTTTTACTAGCTTTAAAATCTCCTCTGAAGACTCTCTTGACTGCTGAGCTAGTTTTCCAACTTCCTGTGCTACAACAGCAAATCCTCTTCCTTCTTCACCTGCTCTTGCTGCCTCAATATTTGCATTAAGAGCTAATAAATTAGTTTGCTCTGAAATATCACTTATAACATCTGTAATATTTCCTATTTTAGATACTGTATCTGAAAGTCCTGTAACCTTATCTACAACTAATGCAAAAGAATCTTTTATCTGTGAAATAGACTTTTCAAGTGCATTTATTTGATATTTTCCTTCTTCAGCTTTATTTTCTGCATCTCGGGTTTTTGCACCTACATTATTTATGTTTTTCTCAACAACAGAAAGTTCCTGTGCAAATTCATTTAAAGAACTTACAATATCTAAAAGTTCATTTGTTTGATCTGTAGCTCCTTTAGCTATTTCTTGAATTGCTGAAGCAACTTCATTGGCAGAAGCTGACATTTCATCTGCAGTTGACTTTAGGGTTTCTGCTGAATCTCCAACTTCTTGAGCTGTTTCTTTTACTCCACCTATTGCTCCTCTTAAACTATTTAGTGTATTGTTCATTCCATTTGCCATATAAGCTATTTCATCTTTTCCTTTAACATCTACACTCATAGTAAAATCGCCGTTTGCAATTCTATTCATAATATTCGAAATATTAATTATTGGTTTTGATATACCTTTTGATATTATAATAGCAAGTACTAAACATATAACTACAGTAATAATAATTATTATTGTTGATATTGCTAAAACAGAATCACTAACACCAGTGATTTCGCTATTAGCCATAGCAGCTATAAATAGCCATCCATAGCCATCTTCCTTTTGAAATACCAATGTGTTTTTTACACCTTGATATTCATTTCCTACAATACCACTTTTATTAGCTTTCATTGCATTTGCTGCACTTTCTAATAAAACATTTTCTCCTAATATTGCCTTTTCATCAACATGTCCTACAATAATATTATCTTCTGGTTGAACCATGTATAAATAACCTGTATCTCCAATTTTCATATCACTTAAAAATTCTTTAGATATAGCATTTAAAGATACATCAGCTACTATGCTTCCTTTAATATTCCCTGAACCATCAATCATCGGAACAATAATAGTGTATACACCATTTCCTGTAATATCACTTTTTCTAGCTTTTGTAACTTCAGCTTTTTTTGTTTCATTTATTTTAGCTATATAATCAGTTTGAGAAAAATCTTTCCCCTCTGCTTTTGATAATGCATCTACTTTTATTACTCCATTTTTATCTGCTATGCTTATATTATCAAAATACATATAATTCTCTAAATCATGTGTAAACATAACTTTAATTCTTTCTTTTAATTCAGGATTATCTTTTCCTGAGTTAAGCAGGTCTATGTATTGATTAACATTATCTCTTTCTGAGAAATTATATGATACTTTTTCAATAAAACTTCTTGCCTCTGAAATAGCTTTTATTGAAATTTTTTCCTGTGCTAATAATGTAGTTTTAGCCTGCTTCTCACTATAATCCTTTACTTTAATGACAATTATAGAACTAGCTACTAACGTTGGTATAATCGCGAATAAAATAAACATAGATATAAATTTCATTCTTAACTTCATATGCTTCTCCTCCAAATTCATCGTATATATTATATATCGTACTATTTTTCTAAATATTAACATTTCATTAGCTAATTTTGTCATATTTTTTATTTAACCACTTAAATTACACCTAAAAAGACCTTAATAATACTTTTTTTGCATTATTAAGGTCTTAAATAATAAACTTATATCCACTTTATATCTGCATCTTTTCTTGGAACAGTTCTTTCATAGTTAACATTTGGATAACCAATAATCATACATGCAGCAATTTTTTTATTATCTTTAATGTCTAAAATATTTAAAATATCATTATTATCTTGAGAAGCCATTTTTAAAAATCCACTATAAAAAGTACCAAGTCCTAAAGCATCAACCATAAGATTCATATTAGAAGAAGCTAAAGCACCATTAAACTCATTATTAGCTGTTACAAATATTACTAAAGGAGCATTAAAAAATAGTTTATCATTTTTTATAGGATCTTTTTTATACATTTTATAAAAATTTGTCCATAAAGTAGCATATCTTCTAAGATGCTCTGTTTCTTTAGTTAAATTACTAAGGATATATTCTCCTTTTTTATTTAAACTTTCATAAGCTAAATCTCTAAGCTCTCCTATTTTATCTGTAACTACTATATAAGATACATCTTGACTATTAGTTGCAGTTTGAGTGAATCTACCTGCTTCTATAATCTTTTCTATTTTTTCTTTTTCCACAGCTTTATCTTTAAAGTTTCTAACACTTCTTCTAAACTTTATAAAATTCAATAAATTATCTGCATCTACTGCAAAATCTTCCTTATTATATTCAACAACATCATTCATATTGTAATCATTAGTAGAAATAGCATTCTTAGGACATATAGCAATGCAGTGACCACACTTCATACAGGATTCATTTTTTATATAAGCTTTACCATCTTCTAAAGCTATATCATTTATAAAACAATCATTTACACATTTTTTGCAACCTATACATTTTTCTTTATTTACAACAAACATAATTTCTCCCCCGTATACTTTAATATTTTTATCTAACACCTTCTGTGCTTTCTGATTTTATTTTTTGCGTTTTTAGATCTACAATGAATCTATAACTTACACCTGAATTATAATCAACACCTGAGTTTTTCATACTTTTATAGTATCCAACATCTATACTCATTTCATTATCAATCATATAAAAATTTAAATATGGATCATAACCACTTCTTACTTTTTCCATATCTACTTTGCTCTGTACTATATTAAGTATATTATTTATATCTAGTTTTTCCGGATTATAGTTAAACTTAACTTCCTTTTCTAAATAAGGATTTGTTGAAATATAAGTATTTTGTATCTTATCATCTTCTAAACTTACACTATATTCTATTACTTTTCTTGGTGATCCTTTTTTTAAATATGATATTTGTAAATCAGGCTGTATATCTACATCTTTGTGTATATTATTTGAATTACCTGATATACTATAAAGCTGATATTTATCACCGTACTTTTCTTTTACTATTTTATTTGTCTCATTAACAGCTTCTTTTATTGTTGTTATATTTTTATTAAAAGAAATTTCTTTATTATCATATCCAGAATTATTATCTTGATATGCCATAACAACAGCAAAAACTACTAATAGTACTATCCATATAATCGGATCATAAGGCTTATACCACTTTTTACTTTTTCCTATGTTGCCACCCATTAACTTACTCCTTATATATTATTAATAACATCTATTAAATCTTCAAAATTAGCCATTCCATTTACAATTATTTGACCATCAGGCTTTATTTTTATTTCAATTCTATTTTTATATTGTTCTAAATTATTTTCTAAGTGTTTATACTTATCACTTAAAAATATATATCTTTGATTTAAAGACCCTACCCATGGTCTGTTTATATCATGTAATTCTTTTTTATAAGGTCCATCTATTAATAAGTCTGTATACTTTAAAAGCGTATTAATATCCTTGTCATTTTTAGAGATTAAATCTTCATAATGATATCCTGTAAATGTAACAACAGATAAGCCAAACTCTTTTACCTTTTTAGCTATATATCCTAGCTCCTTTGACTGTAAAAAAGGCTCTCCTCCTAAAAAAGTAACACCTTCTAGTTCTTTTGTGCTTAATATTTTACTAATTATATTATCTACATCTACTTCATATCCTCCATTTAAATCCCATGAATGTTTAGATGCACAGCCACTACATTTTGTTAAACATCCTTGAACCCATATACATGCTCTTTTTCCTGGACCCTCTGCATATGTTTCTCTCAAAAATCTAAATATCCTAAGTTTCATTAGAAATCAATCGCCCTTCCACCTCTAGATGCAATTATATCTGAACTTTCTTCTGTAAAATTATCATATTCTTCTCTATCACTTCTAGGAGTTGC
>JAEWEN010000103.1 GCA_023389275.1 Bacillota bacterium | reverse complement strand
CTACTTGTAAGCCATATAAATAAATGTATTTTAGAATGTTTAATTCTTTTAGATGATTATAAACATTTAAAGGAAAATTCAAGCTTTAAAAATATTATATCTAATATAATAATGTATAAAAACCATCAGCTTAATATTTTAAAAGATTTGTATAAACTTTTTACTGGAGAAGAAAACAATTTAAATTGGGAAAAGGTTGATTCTAATTTTTCTAATATAGATAGTATAATAGAGAAAGAATTTAAATATATTGATTTAATAACTGTACTTTCTAATAATGTTCAAGATAGTATTAAAAATTCTATATTTTTTATTCTTATTAATCAAAACAATATTGTAAATAAACTTTTATATATAAAAAAATAAAGAGCCAAATGGCTCTTTATTTTAATACATATCTGGCATTCCACCTGGCATTCCGCCTGGCATTCCAGCTTCTTTTTTCTCTGGAAGATCTGCAACTGCAGCTTCAGTTGTAAGGAATGTTGATGCTACTGATGCAGCATTTTGAAGTGCTGATCTTGTAACCTTAGTTGGGTCAACAATACCAACTTTAACCATATCAACATATTGTCCGTTTAAAGCATCGTATCCAATACCTGATTCGCTACTTCTTACTTTCTCTACTATAACTGCTCCATCAACACCAGCGTTTTCAGCTATTTGTCTTACAGGCTCTTCTAAAGCTCTTCTTATAATAGATATACCAACTTTAACGTCTCCTTCTGCCTCTAGTGCTTCAACGTCTTTTAGTACATTTATATAAGCAGTTCCTCCACCTGGTACAATACCTTCTTCAACAGCTGCTTTTGTAGCTGCTAAAGCATCTTCTATTCTAAGTTTTTTCTCTTTAAGTTCTGTTTCAGTAGCAGCACCTACTTTAATAACAGCAACTCCACCTGCAAGTTTTGCAAGTCTTTCTTGAAGTTTTTCTTTATCAAACTCTGAAGTAGTTTCTTCTATTTGAGCTTTTATTTGTCCTACTCTATTTTCGATAGCTGATTTATCACCTCTGCCATTTACAATAGTAGTATTTTCCTTAGTGATTTTTACGCTATCAGCTCTTCCAAGCATTGAAAGATCTGTATCTTTAAGGTCACGTCCTAATTCTTCTGAAATAACTTCTCCACCTGTTAATATAGCAATGTCTTGAAGCATCTCTTTTCTTCTATCTCCAAATCCTGGTGCTTTAACAGCAACACAAGTAAATGTTCCTCTTAGTTTGTTAACTACTAAAGTAGCTAGTGCTTCCCCTTCAATATCTTCAGCTATAATTACAAGTTTTTTACCTTGTTGTACTATTTGCTCAAGTACTGGAAGGATTTCTTGAATATTTGATATTTTCTTATCTGTAATTAGAATATATGCATCATCTATGTTAGCTTCCATTTTTTCCGTATCAGTTACCATATATGAGCTTAAGTATCCTCTATCAAATTGCATACCTTCAACTACATCTAGCTCTGTTCCCATTGATTTTGATTCTTCAACAGTAATAACTCCTTCTCTTCCTACTTTTTCCATAGCATCTGAGATAAGTTTTCCTATTTCTTTATCAGCAGCAGATACTGATGCAACTCTAGCAATATCTTCTTTACCGCTTACAGGCTTTGATAGTTCTTTTATTTTTTCAACAGAAGTTTCAACAGCCATTTTAATTCCTTCTCTTATAAGGATAGGGTTAGCTCCTGCTGTAACGTTTTTAAGACCTTCTCTTATAATTGCTTGAGCTAAAAGTGTTGCTGTAGTAGTTCCATCTCCTGCTACATCATTAGTTTTTGTAGAAACTTCTTTAACAAGTTGAGCTCCCATATTTTCATAAGCATCTTCAAGTTCTATTTCTCTAGCTATTGTTACACCATCATTAGTAATTAGTGGTGATCCAAATTTTTTATCTAAAACAACGTTTCTTCCTTTAGGTCCTAATGTTACTTTTACAGTGTTAGCTAATTTATCAACACCTTTTTGCATTGCACGTCTTGCATCTTCACCAAACATTAATTGTTTTGCCATATAAATCTCTCCTTCCAATTAAAGAAATTATTCAACTATTGCTAATATGTCATCTTGTTTAAGAATTGTGTATTCACTTCCATCAAGTTTTACTTCATTTCCTGAGTATTTTGAGAATATAACCTTATCTCCAACTTTTACTTCCATTTTAACTTTTTCAGTTCCTGGGCCAACAGATATAACCTCTGCTATTTGAGGTTTTTCCTGTGCTGTTCCTGGTAATACTATACCACTTTTTGTAGTTTCCTCAGCTTCTACTTTCTTAATAACAACTCTGTCTCCTAATGGTTTAAGTGTCATTAAAATTCCCTCCTTAAAGATAATATATGTAATTTATTTAATTTACTTTTTATTAGCACTCACAACACCTGAGTGCTAGTATATTTATAATATATATAAAACTTAAGAATTTTTCAAGCTTTTTTATTATATTATTTTGATTTATATATATTAATTTAACTAAAATATCTAAATTTACTTAAACATCTCTCAATGTTTTTAGGTTTTTTAATTATTTTACCTATATTTAGAATTTTGATATAACTCTTAGGCTTTTTACTCCTGGCTGATTTTTTATAAAGTGAAATAATTCTTCTATACTTTCATCTATATTAGATACTTCTATAGATAAAGAAACCATAGCTATGTTATTTTGAGGTATATTTTGATTTATAGTTAAAACATTTGCATTATGTTTTGCTATAAGATCTAAAATTCTAGACAAAGTTCCTTTTATGTGCTCAAGCATTAACATAATTGTTATAATGTTTTCTTTTCTCTCATCATAAAAATCAAAAACACTATCTTTATATTTATAATAAGTACTTCTACTTATACCAACTTTCTTAACAGCGTCATTTATTTTCTCGCACTTTCCCTCTCCTAGAATCTTTTTAACTTCCATTACCTTACTAAAAACCTCAGGTAACACATTTGAATTAACAATATAGAATTTATCCTTATTAGACTCCAAAGTTACCACCTCAATCTACCCACATTACGTTAATTTCTTCGATTTTACCTTCTTCTTCTATATAACATATAAGATCCTCTATAATTGAGGTTTTAGAATATCTTATATCTCTATTTGAAAAATCTACTATGCTTATAAATGTTTTATCTAAGAAAATATAATTTAAACATTTACCTAGGATAAAAAGTCTTGATTTATTCCATTTGCATAAATACTTTTTATTAAAGTTGTTTTTAACTTTTATATTAACAAGTACCTTATTTTTACCTTTAGAATAATTCATTAATTGTTTTATATTTTTATGAAGACTTTTATCTCCTTTTAAAAGACCTACTACTATATCCTCTTTTTTATAGTTAAATGTTTTTTTGAAATAACTGTCTAATACATACATTAAACTAAGAATTATTCCTAATATTATAAAACTAATTATACGTAAATTATCTATAAATAGCAAAGAAATTATAGATACAACTATGGTAGATATAAATAAAAATCTTTGAAAACTTTCCTTTATACAATCTTTTTGTATATTTAATAAATACATTACTCTAGTAGACTTTTTCTTAAAGCTTATAAAACCTAAAACTAAAGAAATTACTGTGGCTAATGTCCATATTAAAGATATACCTTTTATTGAATTCAAATAAACATAATCTAAGCTATATATAAATGTATATAGTAAAAAAGCCAATATTATACCTATATGAAATTTATCTAATATAACATTTAAAAAAGTAAAATATATATATGAAGCCTTAGTATTATCTAAATTTACTTTGGTTTTTGATTTAAATTTATAATTTATAAAACTTTCTACATCATATGTATAAATCTTTTTACTATTTAATATGTAAATGTTATTACTTAAAACAATAATATCAGTAAAATTATCTAGATTAATATCTTTAGAAAACACTTCTGTTATCTTTTCACCTAACAAATTCATTATATATATACTGTCATTTTTACCACTTATATTTAAATATATTCTTTCTTTATCAAACTGTATTTTAGATATTAGTCTGTCATTATAAGCTGTATCTAAAACTATTTCTTTTAAAAGTGCACCTATATAGTTTACTTTTATTATTTTTAACTTATTTTCTTTATCAAAACCTGCTATCCATATATCCTCATCTATAACCTTTATACAACTTGAAAAAAACAAATGATTTATAACTATACTTTTTATTTCTATACCATCTTTTGAAAATATTTTTATTATACTGTCTTTACTATTGTGACCTAAGCAAATAATATTTTTATCATTGTCTACTTTAAAATCAAAAAATACTCCATCTAAATTTATTGTAACAGGGTCAAATGATATTCTCTCTATTGTAGTTTTTTCTCCTATTTTAACAGTGTAAAACTCTCCCTCTTCTATGACTCCTTGGGACTCATAAACGTTATAAAGAGTATTAACTTTATTTTCTCTTATACTAAAAAATCTTCCCTCTTCTGTATTTATTTTTTCAAACAAAACAAACTCTTCATTTATTATAGAAAACATTTGTGGTGCTATAGAATTAATAGGGGTTATATCTTTTGCAAATTTCATAAAGCCCTCCTTAATGATGATAATGATATTATTCCCTTTTAATAAATTTTTAACCATAAAAAAGGAACCTATATAAAATATAGGCTCCTTTTTTTATTTAAATCCATCTCTTCCTTTAAAGTCTCTTGCATAATAAAATAAATACTGCTGAGCTATACCTGCATTTTCCTTAAATTTTTCCCTAGCATATTCTCTCATTTTCTTTAAAGATGTTTTCTCAGAAACATAAAAATGTTCCATTATTCTTTGAATCCAAACATCTACTGGAAAAGCATCTAATTTACCCATTGAAAATAAAAGTATACAATCTGCTACCTTTATACCTATTCCTTTAAACTCAGTTAACTGTTTTGATGCATCATCTGTATCTAAGCTTTTTATGTAATTAAGATCTTTTTCTCCTTCAGCTATTTCCTTTGTTGTACTTACTATGTAAGGAGCTCTAAATGAACATCCACACTCTCTTAGTTCCTCTTCACTAGCCTTTGATAACTGACTAGGAGTTGGAAATGAATAATACTCTTTTCCTTCAAATACTATTTTATCTCCCCATTTTTTACTTATTTTCTCAACTGTTTTTTTAATTGATGGAATAGAATTTCTAGCTGAAATAATAAAAGATATAGTAGTTTCAAATGGATCTTGATTTAAAATTCTAATACCTTCTCCACACTTTATTGCTTCTTTCAATACATCGTCAGTTTCACTTAAATGATTTTTTATTAATGAGTAATCTCTATTTAAATCAAAGTAATTAGTTAAATAACTAATATCATTTTTATCTGCTCCTTCAAAATATACATTACCATTTTTTTCATAAACCTTGTAAACCTTTGAGTTTACTACTCCTGTATAACTTCCATCTTTATTTTCATTCCACCTAAAGCATTGTCCACAGTCAAATATATGTTTAGGTATAAAATCCTTTGGCGTTTCTAAATAAAGTCCTTTATCATAAATTTTAAATTCCATATTCTTTCTCCTTTCAATATAAAGCATTTGAATATATTATTATCCTAAGATACAAAATATATATTGGGGTATTTTAACCTTTACAGAGTATAAAAACTATTTTACAATATTAACAGATAATATATATTAACTAATATTAAATTTACTTTAAGTATATTTTAACAAATATTTTTGTAAAATACAGTTCACTTTATTTATTTTTTTTAATATAATGATAATACATCGTACCCTATTAGGGTATTAAAGGAGGAAATAAAAATGATTTCAAATATTAATGATTTAAGTTTCGATAAAGAGGTTTTAGAATCTGATAAACCAGTTTTAGTAGATTTTTGGGCTGAATGGTGTATGCCTTGTAAAATGCTTTCACCTGTAGTTGACGAAGTTGCTAAAAGCTTAAGTGGCGAAGTAAACGTAGTTAAAGTTAATATTGATGAAAGCCCTTCATCAGCTTCTAAATTAGGTATAACAAGTATTCCTACTTTAGTTTTATTTAAAGGAGGAAAACCTGTTGGTAAAATAGTTGGATTCCAACCAAAAGAGCAAATCGAATCTACTATTAAAGGAGCTTTAGACATTTAATGTATGACGTTGCTATAATCGGAAAAGGACCTGCTGGAATATCAGCAGCTATAAATTCTTATGCTAGAGATAAAAAAACAATTATTATAGGTTCAGATAGTAAAAAAGTACTTCTTTCACCTATAATAGATAACTATCCAGGTCTTCCTGGTATAACAGGACCTGATTTTATGAACTCATTAAATAATCACCTAAAAAAAACAGATGCAACTTTATTAAACAAGTCGGTTTTAACTGTTTATTCTTTAGGAGATTCATTTACAATTCAAGCACAAGATGAAATGATTCAAGCTAAAAAAGTAATTCTTGCAATGGGAGTTAACTTTAAAAAATCAATAGAAAATGAAGATAAATACTTAGGATCTGGAGTTAGCTACTGTGCTACATGTGATGCCCCACTATATAAGGGTAAAGAAGTTTGTGTTATTGGATATAATGATGAAGCTATTCACGATGCTAATTTTTTATCAAATATTTGTGCTAAAGTGTATTTTGTACCTATGCTAAACCTTGAAAATAAGATACTTAATGAGAATATAGAAATTATTAAAGATATACCTGTTTCATTTAGTGGAAATATGAAAGCAGACACACTTAATTTAAAAGAATCAAATATTAAGTGTGATGGATTCTTTGTTATAAAAGATAGTTATCCTTTAACATCTCTTGTACCTGGTCTTGAAGTAGATGGTCCCCATGTTATAGTTAATAAAAACATGGAAACTAATATAAAAGGCTTATATGCAGCAGGAGATATTACAGGAAAGCCTTACCAATTAGCTAAAGCTGTTGGCGAGGGACAAATAGCTGCACTTTCTGAATAAAAATTTAGGAGAAAAGGTTAAAAAACCTTTTCTCCTTTTTTAGTAATTTCCTCAGCTACTAATATTATTCTTTTTATAGTAGCAATTATTTTTTGAGACATATCTTTAGCCTCATTTACGTGCTTTTGAGCCATTTGTTTATTATTTTGATTTATATACCCTATTACAGTTTCTCCTGTTTTATGAAGCTTTTCATGTATATCATCTATTGTAATCCATAAATCATATATTTCTTTATTTTTAGGTTCTACTGAGTGATAAAAGTGACCAAATCCACACTTTTTCCCACTTACTTGAATAGGAGTTACTTTCATATTATCACACATTTTAACAAGCTCATTTACCCAGTTTTCATGGGATGTAACAGCATTACCTAAAACCTCTATAAACTGAGAGTTAGATATTTTAAAACAATTAATTTCACTTACCTCTCCTGCTATTTTAGATAAGTTACTTGCATTTGACTCTACTTTTTCTATACTTTTCTCTAACAGCTTAGATCTTTCTGAAAACTTATATACTTCTTCACTTACAAAGCTTGACTTACTTGATAATTCCTCTATCATTGATATAGATTTTGAAACTTCATCATTTGATGCTGATACTTCATCCATATTAACAGATATTTCCTTTATTCTATCCATAATACTTTCAACAAAATTTGTATTATTAGAAAAAGAGCTTACAACTTTATTTGTATTTTCACTTAAAGAGTTTAATTTTTCAAGAGTAGAATTAATAGCACTTTCACTTTTAACAGATGATCTTTCAACTTCACTCATAAAGCTTTCCATTAATTTTAACTGCTCTTTTGTATTATTAGCAAGCTGTCCAACTTCATTTGCAACTATAGTAAATCCTCTTCCTTCAACCCCTGCTCTTGCAGCTTCTATAGATGCATTTAAAGCTAAAAGATTAGTTTGCTCTGATATTTTACCAATTCCATCTACTATTTGCTTCATATTATTAATTTGATTTAAAAGATTTTTCATATCTTCTTTCATAAAAGCAGTATACTCTACAGCATCATCTTTATCTTTTAACATATTATTTAAAAGCAAAGTATTTTCATTTAAAGACTCTTTTATTTCATTTGCATCATCTGATATATTTTTCAAAAGAAATACATTATTATTTAAAGCCTCATTTGATTCTTTCATACATGCATTTGTTTCCTCTGATAAGGATAGCAAATTAGAAGAATCACTTTTTAGCTCCTCTGAAATATTAATAAGTTTTTTAGAGAAAAATTTAATATTAACACTAAAGGTACTTATATCTGTTGATATAGTTAAAATACCGCTTATTAGCTTTGATATTTTAATAGAGGCGTCTTTTAATATAGATATCATTCCCATTGTTAACTCTCTACATTTTTCAGGGACTTCTATATTATCTAAATCACAATCTTTAAAGTATTTAATACTACTTTTTTCCTTAGTTTTTCTAAACGAAAACATGTACTTTCCTCCCTTTACAGTAATTTTTATCAGTTAATTATAGTTATTATATCGTCTTAACTTTTATTATCAATATAGAAATACACCTCTTTTGTTACTTATATACTAACAAAAGAGGTGTATTTTATAATCTAACTTTTCACTTTTATTCTTCTTCTTTACTAAATAACTCTGTTTCATTTAATCTATAACTTAAAGTTAATAAACTATCACTTAAATGTACATTTTCCATAATTATATTATCTTTTGTTTTAAGATCTATTGGAGCAAAGTTCCAAATAGCTTTTATACCTTTATCTTGGAATATATCTGCTATTCTTTGTGCTTGAGCTTTTGGAACACATATAATTCCAATATCTATTTTGTTTTTGTCAAGATAATCACTTAAATCATCTACATCTTTAATGTCAATATCTCTAAACTTTAATCCTATTAATTTAGGGTTAACATCAAAAATAGAAACTAAGTTAAAGCCTAATTTACCAAAACTACTATAATTTGCAATCGCCTGTCCAATATTTCCCGCTCCAACTATAACCGTATTGTATGTTTTATTAAGTCCTACTATTCTAGCTATTTCATGATATAACTCTTTTACATTATACCCATAGCCTTGCTGACCAAAATCTCCAAAGCAATTAAAATCCTGTCTTATTTGTGAGGCAGTAAGATTCATTCTTTCTGATAGTTCTTTAGATGATATTCTATCTACTCCATTTTCTAATAACTCAGATAAGTATCTAAGATACCTTGGAAGTCTTCTTACTACTGCCATTGAAATCACTGTTGATTTACTCACAACCTTCACTTCCTTCCATACCTAAATATGTTTATTTTTTAACGTAACTTATATATATGACTATTTTACTATATTACAAAGCTTATTACTACCAATGTCATAGAAATTTCAAAAAGTTGCATAATTCTTATATTAAAAGTAAAATTACTTTAGTACAAAAAAAGAACTTGAGGTGTTTATTATGCTTGCATTATCACTAAATAAAATAAATAAATCATATGGGATAAATACGATATTAGAAAACGTATCATTTACTATAAATGAAAATGAAAAAGTAGGTTTTGTAGGGAAAAATGGCGCTGGAAAAACTACTCTTTTTAAAATATTAACTGGAGAGATTTCTCCAGATAGCGGTGAAATGTTCATACCAAAGGATAAGAAATTAGGATATCTTTCTCAAAATCTTGGGCTTGATGAAAATTTAACAGTTTTTCAAGAAACTATGAAAGTATACGAGGATGTTAAAGTTATAGAATTTCGTCTTCGTGAACTTGAGGTTTTAATAGCTGAAAGTGCTAATACTTCAAATTCTGACTATGAAAAATATCTTAAAGAATACGGTAGACTTCAAGATGAATTTGAAAAAAGAAATGGATATGGATGTGAAAGCTTTGCAAAAGGAATATTAGTTGGTCTTGGAATAGGTCCTGAACACTTTGAAAAGCCTATTCACCTTTTATCAGGTGGACAAAAAACACGTGTAGCTTTATCTAAGCTTTTATTAAAAAATCCTGATATTCTTCTTTTAGATGAACCTACTAACCATTTAGACCTTCAAGCTATTAACTTTTTAGAAGGATTTTTAAAAGACTATAATGGTACTGTTATAATTATTTCCCACGATAGATTTTTCCTTGATATAATAACTACTAAAACATTTGAATTAACAAATGGTTATGTAGAAGAATATGGCGGAAACTATACATATTATATTAACGAAAGAAGAGTTCGTTATGAACAAAGATTAAAAGAATATGAGCTTCAACAAAAAGAAATCCAAAGAATAGAAGCTACTATAGAAAAGTTTAGATCTTTTAACCGTGAAAAAAGTATTAAACAAGCTGAAAGCCGTGAAAAAATGCTTGAGAAAATAGAGAGAATAGACAAACCTATGCTTGATGAAAAAGCTTCTAAAATTAATTTTGAATCTAAGGTTAAAAGTGGAGTTGATGTTTTAATAGTAGATTCTCTTTCTAAGTCTTTCTCTGATAGAAAATTATTTGAAAATATTTCGTTTATGATAAGACGTGAAGAAAAAGTAGCTTTAATAGGTGAAAATGGCCGTGGTAAAAGTACAATATTTAAAATAATTAAAGGAGATATTCCTCAAAACTCTGGAGAAATTAAACTTGGTAAAAACGTTGAAATAGGATATTACGACCAAGAGCAAAGAGACCTTTCTTCTCACAAAACAATACTTGATGAGATTTGGGATGAATATCCTCATATGAGTGTAGGACAAATTAGAAATACTTTAGCATCATTTTTATTTACAGGTGATGATGTATTTAAGGAAATCTCTCTTTTATCAGGTGGAGAAAAATGTAGACTTTCACTTTTAAAAATAATGCTTAAAAAACCTAACTTCTTAATACTAGATGAGCCTACAAATCATCTTGATATTTTATCAAGAGAAGCTCTTGAGGATGCTCTTTTAACATATGATGGAACACTATTTGTTATATCACATGATAGATACTTTTTAAATAAAATAATAAATAGAATACTTGAGCTTGATGAAAATACTATTACAGAATATCTTGGAAACTATCAATATTATGTTGATAGAAAAAATGCAGATGAAGATGAACTTGTTGTAAGCACTATTGGAAAAACCAAAACACAAGTTAAAGAAGAAAGAAAAAAACTTCGTAGCGAAAGAGAAAAAATAAAGAAAGCTAAAGCTGATATTAAAAACATAGAAAAAACTATAGAAAAACTTGAAAAAGAAGTTGCACTTTTAGAGGAGGATTTATGTCTTGAGGAAATTTATTCAAATCCTGAAAAATCTCTTGAAGTAAATACTAAAATAACTTCTAATAAAAAGGAAATTGAGTCTCTTTATGAAAAATGGGAAGTTTTAATGGAAGAGATTGAAGAATAAAAAAAGCTGGTATATTTCACCAGCTTTTTTATATTGTTTTCTTTATAAAGTTCTAAATTTACTAAATATTCTTGTGTATATCCACATTATTAACAAGGTTATCCACACAAAATTCGCTGTTTTACCAATATTTTCCTATACTTTATAACATTATCCACAATTTGCAATTCACATAAGTTATAAACAACTTGTTGATAACTTAATGTCTTTGCCCTATTTTTAGTGAAGGTATTGCATTTAAATTAAGATTTGATGTATGTCCTTTTATATATTCATAATATCCACTTGATGCTATCATTGCAGCATTATCAGTACATAATATATTTGATGGATATAAGAATTTTATATTATTTTTTCTACACTTTTCTTCTAAAATATTTCTTAGTGCAGAGTTTGCTGCAACTCCTCCTGCTAAACAAAGAGTATTTAAATTAACATGTTTTACTGCATTTATTGCTTTATCAGATAAAACTTCAATAACTGAATTTTGAAAACTTGCAGCTACATTTTCTTTACTTATTTCACATTTTTGCATATTCATTTTGTTTAAATAATTTAAAACAGCTGATTTTAAGCCACTAAAGGAAAAATCAAAGCTTCCTTCTTCAAGATAAGGCTTTGGAAAGTCTATACTTAAAGGATCACCTAATTTAGCTAATTTATCTATTTGTGGTCCTCCCGGATAACCAAGACCTAGTGCCCTTGCTATTTTATCATATGCTTCTCCTGCTGCGTCATCTCTTGTTCTACCTAAAATATCATACTCACCATAATCTTTAACATGAACTAAATGTGTATGTCCTCCTGAAACTACTAATGTTACAAAAGGTGGTTTTAAATCTTTATGTTCTATATAATTAGCACTTATATGTCCTTCTATATGATTTACCCCTACAAATGGTTTTCCCATAGATAAAGCCATTGCTTTTGCAGTTGAAAGCCCTACTAATAAAGCTCCAACAAGTCCTGGCCCATATGTAGATGCTATAACATCTATGTCATCATATTTTATTCCAGCAGTTTCTATTGCCTCTTCTATAACATTAGATATTGCCTCAACGTGTTTTCTTGATGCAACTTCTGGAACAACTCCTCCAAACTTTTTATGTGTATCTATTTGAGACGAAATAATATTGGATAATACTTCTCTTCCATTTCTAACTATAGCAGCTGAGGTTTCATCACAACTACTTTCTATTCCTAAGGTTATAATATCCTTCATAAAAAACCTCTCCTTAAATTTCTATTTACCATTACATTTTATAGCTTTTGTATTTTTACTTCAACTTTAATTGGGATATATTTATTAGTTTTGGTATAATTAATATAAAGTTTGGCGAAAATTAGGACAAGGGGTGATACTATGTATGTTGAATTTAGGGATATAATATTATTTTTATTTTTGATTTGTTTTATTGTACTAACAATATTTTTAAGTGTAGCGATTTATAGACTTATACTTGTTTTAAAATCTATTCATTTAGTTATTGAAGAAAACAAATCAGGGGTAAATTCTACAATTAAATCAGTATCTACTATATGTGGTAAAGCAGAGGGAGTTAGCACTAAAATATCAAATAAAATAGAGGAAGATGAAATTGAATCCTACATACCTACATATCTTCCTTACATAACAGGTGCTATATCCTTTATTATATCAATTGTTAATATTTTTAAATCTAATAAAGAATAAAAAAAGATAAAATCAGCAAATGCTGATTTTATCTTTTTATTTAAAATAAACTTTAAACACTAAAGCCCACTCTGCTTTTTTAGCCTGATCGTATAGCTCCGGCAAATCAATAAAGCTACTTTTATTTGCAATCACTGCCCATATTACAGTTTCTTCACTATCTTTTTTAGTTATACCTTCTTGCATTTGTCCATATGAATATGCAAGATTTTTATCAAATCTTTCAACAGTATTTTTAGCTTTTATAAGATTACCTTTATAATCTATAACTGCTGTAATTCCTATTTTATTTTCTTCACCAATTCCTTTTACAGATATGCTAATATCTCCATTAAATTTACCATCACTAAAAGATGTAGATGTTAAATTTTCACTAGATTCTTTCTTACCATTTTTCCATATTTCATATTTTATTCCTATAGATTCTTTATTTCCTTTATAGCTAACTTTTACACAACTTGATATAAAGTCCATATGAGCTTCTAATTTTTTAGTATCTCCTTCAAAAAGTTTACTAGATGTTATTTTAACTGAATTTTCTTGAGTTATATTTTTGTTACTACATCCTGTAATTAAAATAATCACAGAAATTATTAGAAAAACTAACTTTTTCATAAATTCCCCTTAAAACTTATTTTTTCATCATAAACTTTATTTTGTCCATAAAGTTGCCATCACTTTTTCTTTTTTTAATAGAGGTAAAAATATCTTCCCATTCTTTTGGCATTGATAAATTTTCATCTTCAAAGTATTTTTTTACTTTATTGTCTACTTCGCATACATCACTAAAACTTAACTTACTTATTTTTTCTATTAT
Source organism: Bacillota bacterium (assembly GCA_023389275.1). GTDB lineage: Bacteria > Bacillota > Clostridia > Clostridiales > Caloramatoraceae > Clostridium_AB. Next base: position 36,907 of record JAEWEN010000103.1, on the reverse strand, counting down.
TATTTCTCTAATAGTTAATAAAAGTTCTTCTTTTTCCTCCATTTTATAAACAGGATGAATATAGTATAAATAATATATTATATAACTAAGTCCAACATCATTTTTTATATTTTCTTCATTTAATGCTATATCTAAATACTTAAATATAAAGTTATTATCTTTCATAAAAGCTTTAATTACAATTTTATGTTCTTCCTTATCACTACAAAGAGATATTATTTTTTCAAGATTTAATTCGCTATATTTTTCATATGAATAGTCACTTAGTCTACTTGGAAAAACATCTTTAAAACTATAATCAAATATATTTATTCTTTCATTATTTTCAATAAGTCTTTGAAGTTTTAAAAGTCTTGTTATATCTATTGATGTTTTTATATTTCTATCTTTTTTAATATCCTCTAATAAATCTAAAATATTATATACTTCTTCACAATTTGAAAAATCAACATATTTTTCTATGTTTAAAACTAAATCTACCATAGCTTTATCTGGAAGCACACTTAACTTAAACTGCTTGTCTAATATTTCATTTATAATAAATATGGAAAAATTATATGCTTCCATATCCTTAGAATTTGCTAAAAAGTTTGATACAGCTCTTGCAAAACACTTTTTAAAATATTCCTTTGAATTATAAAAAGAAGAAATATACTCTTTAAATGAGTCACATGTGTATTTTTCTTTTTCCATAAGCATTTTAAATTCATTATAAAGAATAATAACACCTGTTTCTGTATTTGCTAATCTTTTTCTTATATCTAAAGCCTTTTCATCTTCCATTAAATTAAGAGTATCTACTATTTCATTTATAAATTTATGCTGAACACTTTCTACTTCTATTAAATTATATATTTTTATAATAATATTTGTTGCAAACTCTTCATCTACCATTATGTTTGATAAAAGCTCACTTAAATCTAGATCTTTATTTGCAATAGATTTTACACAACTATCTATAATATCCATAAGAGTTTCAGAAAACTTATTCCACTTATATCCAAGCTCCATATTATAGTGAAGTAAATTTTTAAGTATAAATAATGCTTTTTCTGAATCAACATTAATAGATAAACAAAACTTTATATTTTCAAGTCTTTTATCATCTAATAAGTATCTATATAACTCATTTTTCTCTGTAAAATTTTCTATTTCACTTATAGTATTTTCAAGTGTTTCTATGTCTTTATATTTATTTTCAAAAATTATACTTACTAATGCTTTTACATAAAACTCTTTACACATTTGGTTTATAAAAAGACTTTCCATTTCATTACTTGCTTTAAATGCAAACTCCATTATAAGTCTAAAAAGTTTTAAATCCATATCTCCTGTAAATGTATCTATAACCTTTAACATATTAAGTATTACAACTCTTTTAGCTTCACTACTTCCAATTTCATTTAAAGTATCAAAAGCAAGTCTAACTGCTGTATAATCAACATCACCTATACCAAGTCTTGATATCATATATATGTTATAAATATCCTCAAGTCTTTCATCAAGCACTTTATAATCAAAATATGTTACAAATAAGAAAAACTCTTTTAAATTATTAGATGGCATTAAATACTGCATTTCAAGCATTGAAGTAAATCTATATTTTTCTATACTTTCAGTTTCCTTATCAAGACTTAACCTATATCTAATATCTACAAGATTTTCACATATAGATATGCTAGCCATACCTATTTCATTTTTATACTGCTCAATTTTAAAGCTAATAGAATCTGAAAATTCTCTAGGAAATATAGTTTGTATAGCAGCAACCCAAATTAAAAGTTCTTTTATATTTCCTCTTATTCTTATAGCACAGTTATAATATTTTGCTTTAAAAAGTGCACTTACAACTTCTCTAAACCCATGTGCATCTATACTTTTCATATATTTAGATAAAGACTCAAACTCTAAATCCTCATAATCTTTATGTTTAAATTTACTGTCTATAAATCCTTTTTCATACATTAACTTTATAGGATACTCACTTAAGTTTTCTAAATACACAAATTTTATAGTGTATTCATTATCATCCTCTTCAGAGTCTACTTTCATTATAAGAAATTTATTTTCTATTTTTTTATATAGTATTCCTGTATTTATTCCCTTAACAAAGTAACTTAAAAATAAGTTTAAAATAGCAGAAGATATTTTGTTATCTACCGCTTCTGAAGAGTAATTTATCCTATAATTTAAATCATCAAATAAAAAAAACTTAATCACTTTTACCATTTACACATACCACCTATGTTATATTTATTAAAAACAAGTGCTAATTATATATATCGTCTAAAACTAATCTTAATTAAACTAAATTTTTTTCAAAAAAACACTTGATTTTTATTTTAGTTAGGTATATAATAAGTATTGTCTTAGGGGTATGGCTCAATTGGTAGAGTAGTGGTCTCCAAAACCATTGGTTCCGGGTTCGAGTCCTGGTGCCCCTGCCAAAAGGTTAGTTTTTTAAACTAACCTTTTTTTATACCTAAAAATAATATACAAAAAATAATAAAAGCTACCTACTTACTTAGGTAGCTTTTATAAATATTTAAATTAAAGTACTTCTAAATCGTAGTAAACTGGACGAGCTCCATCGTTACAGCAAACTGAAGTTTTTCCGTCTGCTAGTAGTGGATCGCTATCTCCTGTAGCTAGTTCTACTACTCTTCTTTTCATTCCTAACCAAGCTGAATCTGAAAGTCCTGCTGGTTGCTCACAGTTTTTAGCTACAAACTCATCTCCAACTTTTGAGTTAACGTTTGCATTAGCTTTAGCTGTAGCTGTTTCTTGGTTTACAACTTGTGTAACAGTTATTTTTACATCTTTCACTGACATAATAAATACCCCCCATGATTAATTATGTATCATCACTTTCATTATAACACTATCTGCATTAAATTAAAAGTAATCCACTTAAACAATTTTAAACTAAAAAATACAATATTTATTATAATATTTAAGTAAATATTACCTTATCCTATATTTTTTAGTATAGCTTCCTCTATTTCAGCATGTGGCGCTGGAATAACGTGTACAGCGTTTATTTCTCCAACTTCTTTTGCAACTGCAACACCTGCATCTACAGCTGCTTTAACTGCACCAACATCTCCTCTTACTATAACAGCAACAAGTCCTGAACCTATTGATTTATAGCCACATAGTGTAACACTAGCTGCTTTTACCATAGCATCTGCTGCTTCAACAGCTGGAGTAAGTCCTCTAGTTTCTATCATTCCTAGTGCGTTAGACATACACATAACCTCCCTTAATAAAATGTACAATTAACATACTTATATATCATATATTCTACCATACATTTATGCTATATAAAATAATAACTTAATTATATATTATTAAATTTTCACTTCTTTAATCATTTTTATAAATATTTCTATTGTTTTAAAGTGATTAACACTGGGAGACAATATATAATTAAAGTCTCTTTTTATATCTTTTTTAGTTTTTACAACTTCAATTTCATTAAGTTCTAAAGACTCTCTTAAAACTGACTCTGATATTAAAGTAACCCCAAGTCCACATTTTACAGCTTCTTTCACAGAAGAATTACTTCCAAAAACTATAATCTTTCTAGGTTCTATATTATTTTCCCTTAAAAATCTCTCAAGCATTTCACATGTTCCAGATCCTTTTTCCCTACTTATCCAAATACAATTTTCAAAGTCTTTTTTTCTAAAGTTATTATCTCTTTTTTTAAAATTTTTAGGAACAGCAAGCTTTAAAGTATCCTCTTTAAAACTTTCATATAAAAATTCATTTTTATCAAAACTTCCTTCAACAAGTCCTAAATCTATTTCTAAGTTTTTTACTTTTTCACAAATATGCCTTGTATTATCTATTACAATATCAAACTCTACCTTAGGATATCTTTTTGAAAAATCATCAAGTACCCTTGGAAGATAAAATTCTCCAACAGTATAACTAGCTCCTATTCTTATTTTCCCTACAACCTCTTCTTTATAGTTTTCTATTTCATATTCAATTTCTTTTAATAGGTTAATTATATCCTTTGCCTTTTTATAAAGTATTTCTCCAGCTGGAGTTATTACTATTTTCTTTTCTTTATATGATCTTTGAATTAATTTTAAGTCATAAACCTTCTCAAGATTTTTTATATGTTGACTTACAGCTGGCTGAGAAAGATTTATAGCATTAGCTGCCTTTGTAAAGTTATTATGCTCAACAACTGCTACAAATGTTTTAAATTCATCTATCAAATTATCACCTCTTTAAAACCATAATTATTTATTATGGTTTTTATAAAATATATTTATTTTTATTATGGTTATATAAGTATTATAATCTATATTGTACTCGCTTTAAAATCAAATCACTGAGGAGGATACATATGAATTTAACTAAAGCCAAAGATTTTATTTTAGGTATTTTACCTGGATTTATAGTTTGCTTTATTATAGCTATGATTAGTAAATACTTAGCTACATTTATTCCAGCTCTTGGCGCTGCAACTATAGCAATATTTTTAGGAATTATATTAGGTAATACTGTACTAAAGCAAACTATATTAGATAAAGGTACTAAATTTTCTGAAGGAACACTTCTTTCTATTTCAGTAGTACTTTTAGGGTCTACTCTTAGTATAAAAACAATTCTTTCACTAGGGGTAAATGGAGTTATATTTATTATACTTCAAATGACTATTACTATTTTATTTGTTATATACCTTGGACGTAAAATGCGTTTTGACCAAGGATTTACACTTTTAATGGCAAGTGGTAATGCTGTTTGTGGTTCTTCAGCTATAGCATCAACTGCTCCAAGTATTGGTGCAACTAGTCTTGAAAAAGGAATAGCAATTACACTTGTAAATGTTACTGGTACTGTGTTAATGCTTGTTTTACCTGTTGTTTCTTATTTAGTTTTTGGACTTGATGAGGTTAAAACTTCTGCTCTTTTAGGAGGAGTTTTACAATCTGTTGGACAAGTTGTAGCAAGTGGTAAAATGATAAGTCCAGAGGTTACTGAACTTTCTACTATCTTTAAAATAGTACGTATTATATTTTTAGTTTTTGTTGTTATATATTTATCTTACGTTAAAAATAAATCTTCACAAAAGAAAGATGAAACAGCTGAAAAAACTAAACTAAAAATAAAAATTCCTTGGTACGTTATAGGATTCTTTATAGCTTGTGGATTATTTACAGTAGGAATAATACCTAATAGTTTATCTTCTACATTTAAATCTATTAGTAACAACTTTGAAATAATAGCACTTGCAGCTATAGGTATGAGGGTAAAAATATCAGAACTTATACGTCATGGAGCAAAATACAGTATGTACGCTTTTTTAATAGGAACAGTTCAAGTTATTTCTGCTGTTGCTTTAATTAGCTTAATATTATAAAAAGCTAAGATATCTTAGCTTTTTATTTCCCATATTATTTGCCTTTTAACATTAAAGGTTTTTGTACAAGAATGTCCTATAATTAAAGGACCCTTTTCAAATAGGCTACATATCCCCTTAGCATATTCTATATCTTCCCTAAAGTTTATTGAATTAATAGTTATGTAGCCTTCTTTTTTAAGTGCAGTTGATAATTTCCCACAAACATGAACTGCACTTATCTTTATGTTATTTTTCATATAATTAATTATCCTAAGGCAAGAAGGTGCTATAAATTCATTGAAAAATTTAGGACCTACAATATCATAATTACCACTTGGGTCTGCAAAAGATATAATATCTACATTGTTTTCTTTAAGATAAGCTATATATTTTTTTAAAAAGTTTTCAATTAAATCTAAAGCATATAAAAGCTGCTCTTTATTTTTTCTAGATGCTTTAAATAATACTACTGGATTTATAATACTTCCTAATATTGTAAATATACCTTCTACATTTACACATATTTTCTTTTTAGTATCTAAAGATTTAATGCTTTTTACAATATCTCCTGTAGATCCATTTTTCATATTTAAGATTTTTATACTTTCATATTTACTTATAAAATCTTCTAGACTATTAAAAACATATCCTCCTTTATAATCTAAGTAATTCATATTCATCATACTAAGTATTTTTTTACACTCAACAAAGTTATCCTCTGAAACAGTATGTATATAACTATTTTCGTTTATATCCTTACATCCACCACCTGAGCACTTAAATAACTCTTTCATAATACACCTCTAAAACCTTAAGCTACTTACAAACTCTTTTTCAAATTCTTTTTCCATTGAAAGTTCAATTGAGTTTATTTTATTTTTAACATTTACCATTTCATCTAAAATATTATCGTTTATTAAAGCAAGTCTTGCTCCTTCTAAGGATACATTTCCTACAAAGGAAACCTTACCTTTAAATTCCTTTGGAATAATACCAATAGATTTTAAAGTATCTTCTCTTAAATGGTATCCAAATGACCCTGCTATTATAAATTCATCTATGTTTTCTATTTTTTCTCCACTTTTATTAAGAAGCATTTTAAACCCTGTGTATATAGCTCCTTTTGCTAATTGAATATTTCTAATATCCTCTTGAGTTATATAAATATTGTTTGTTATCTCTACCTTCTTATCTATTATTTTAAGAATGTCTAAACTTTCTACTTTTTTATTTATTCTACCTGTTTTTTGAATTATATTAGATTTAACAAACTCGCCTACAATATCCATTATTCCACTTCCACAAATACTTTTTGCTTCAGAGTTTTCTATAGTAGTAAATTCTACTTTATTATCTTTTATATAAAAACTATCTATTGCTCCTTTAATAGCTCTTGATCCACAGCTTATATTCATTCCTTCAAAAGCAGGACCTGCAGCTGTTGCAGTTGCATATATCTTTCCATCTAAAGAAATTACTATTTCTCCATTTGTTCCTATATCAATAAACACTATATTACCTTTTTTCTCATAAAAACCACAAACAACAGCACCTGATACAATATCAGCTCCAACATAAGCTGAAACAGAAGGAAGAATGACGATTTCAGCATTTTCATTTATATTTAAATCTATATCACTTTTACTTAAAACCTTAACATCTGTAAATACAGGTTTGTATGGACTTTGAGAAAGAGGTGTTGCATCTACTCCTAAAATCATGTGAAGCATAACATTATTAGCAGCTATAGTTACCTTTAAAATATTATCACAGCTTATTTTAATAGATTTAACCATTTTATCTATTAAAGTATTTATTCCATTTACTATAGAATTTTTAAGATTTTCTATACCATTTTCACATGAAGTGGAGTAACTTATTCTTGATAAAACATCTCCTCCATACTCTACTTGAGGATTTACACTAGACTCTTTACTTAGAACCTCTCCTGTATCTAAACTTACTAAATATACACTAAGTCCTGTTGTGCCTATATCTATAGAAATACCATATTTGCCTTTGTTTTTATATTTATTATTAATATCTACTTTTCTTGTAACTCCACTTGTTTGTCTTTTCATATTAAATGAAGATTCTATTATTTCAACTTCCACATCACCTAAAACCTTTGCTATACATGAAAGTCTTTCCCCTTCTTTTATAAAAGGTATCTCTTCATTTAAAATATTAGAAAGCTCTCCCTTAGCTTTTACTTTACATTTTCCACACAGCCCTTTTTCACCACAAGGAGTTTCAAATTGCATAGCGCTTCTTATAGCATTAACTAAAGTAGTTCCTTTTTCAACATTTATAATTAATCCTTTGTTTTTTATATTAACCTGTGGCATTTTTTCCTCCTATTTGTTTTTTCGATAGAAAAGTACAGCATCTATTATTTTTTTCTATATTTGGTAAATACTTAGACATTTTTCTTGCTTATATTTATAATATAATATGTAAACATAATAAACAAATTAAAATGCTTATGATTTTTGGAGGTCTTAGAAATGCCTAACCTTGTATTAAAAAACTTACATAAAGAATACTCTAACGGATTTAAAGCTGTTAAAGATGTAAATATAAATATAGATAAAAAAGAATTTCTTGTTTTAGTAGGACCATCTGGATGTGGTAAATCTACTACCCTTAGAATGGTAGCGGGACTTGAAACCTTATCATCTGGCGAAATATATATAGGTGATAAATTAGTAAATGATTTAGACCCTAAAGATAGAGATATAGCTATGGTTTTTCAAAATTATGCTCTTTATCCACATATGAGTGTTTTTGATAACTTAGCATTTTCTCTTAAAATGAAAAAGGTTCCTAAAGATAATATAAAAGCTTTAGTAGAAAAAACTGCTAAAAAACTAGAACTTGATACTCTTTTAAACAGAAAACCAGGACAACTTTCTGGTGGCCAAAGACAAAGAGTTGCTCTTGGACGTGCAATTATTAGAAAACCTAAACTTTATTTAATGGACGAGCCTTTATCAAACCTTGATGCAAAACTTAGAGTTCAAATGAGATCTGAAATAATAAAACTTTATAATGAAGGAGATGCAAGTGTTGTATATGTAACACACGATCAAACAGAGGCTATGACTATGGGAAGTAGAATAGTTGTTATGGACAAAGGTGAAGTTCAACAAATAGCTGATCCTGACACTATATACAACCATCCTGCTAATTTATTTGTTGCATCTTTTATAGGTAGCCCACAAATGAACTTTTTAGATGGTGAAGTAATAGAAAAAAGTGATAATGTATTTATTAAGCTTTTTGATTCTTTAATAAATGTAAATTCTGAAAAAGCTAGTATTCTTAAAGAAAAAGGATATATAGGAAAACAAATTAAAATAGGTATAAGACCAGAGGATTTACATTTTGAAGATGATTTTTCACTTAAAAACAAAGAAAATACTATATCAGGAAAAGTTGAACTTTCTGAAATGCTAGGTCATGAAACTTATATTTATAGTAATATTAATGGAATAACAGTTATTAATAGAGTAAAACCTAATATTAAACCTTTAAATGGTGATAGTATTACACTTGTAATAGATAAAGATAAACTACATATGTTTGATATAGAAACAAGTAAAAATATATTTTAAAAAGTCCCCTATATAGGGGACTTTTATAATACTTTCCAGTTAATAATTTTTATATTATTATTATTTATTAAAACATTTGCTTTTATATACATGTCTTCTCCATCATGATTTTTAAACTTTATTGTTATATATCCTTTTTTAAGATTTTTATCTACTATTTGAGCTGTTTCTATATAAGGTTTATCTCCTGCTTCTCCAGCTAAAACATAAAGTTCACCTTCTATTATTTTAGGAGATAATTGTTTTATAAACTTATCTGCTGCATCTTTAGTATAGTATTTATAAAAATATTTTTTTATATCATCTATAGAATAAAAGTTTTTCTTAACTTTTATGTATTCATTATTATCTACTTTCACTATATAATCTTTGTTTAATGAATCATCTAAATACCAATAAGCATTATATCCTTCCTTTAAAAACTCTAATATTTTATTACTATCTAATTTACTACTTGCAGCAAGTGATATAGATTTATTACTTCCTATTGAAAATGTTAATCCTAAAAAAATAATTAAACTTAAAACACACATAAAAAATTTATTTAACATAACAACTCCTCCAAAGAAAAAACTTTTCCTTAATTTCTTTATATATTATGTTAAATACTTTTAGTATATTACTAAAAAAGCTATTAGATTTTAAAAACCTAATAGCTTCTTTCTATTCTTTAATTATTTTTCTTATTCTACTTATTAAAACACTTTCTCCATCTTCTTTATTTTTAGAACAAAGAATAGCTGCTTGAATAGCTGTTAAAATAAGTGATGTATTTTTTCTATATGCCATATATCTAGGTTCCCACACATCTGTAAACTTTTCCTTATATTTTCTAAGACCTTTAAAAGAATATATAAATTGTCCATATTCATATATTTGAAGAGCTATTTTTTCTCCTAAAAAAGCATACTTTGAAACTCCAACATTAGAAAGTGGTGCCATTCCTATATTAAAATATTTATATCCATTTTCCTTTGCCCACTCAATAATACTTATAAACATAAAGTCCATAAGTCCTCTTGGAGAGTTTTTACTAAATCTCATTAAGTCTACAGATACACTTTCATTATCATACATATACATAATATTTGAAAAACCTTTTATTTCACCATCACTATTTTTTATTATAGCTATTGGAGCTTTACTTAAATAATACTCGTCAAAATATCCTACAGAGTATCCCTTTTCTTTTCTTCCATCTAACCACTCATCTGATATATTTTTTAAACTTTTAAAAATATTATCTGTAAAAGGTGGATTTAAAACTTCAAAGGTATATCCATCTTTTATAACCTTGTTTTTAGAGTTTTTAAGACTTTTCATTTTGTTACCAACTACTTCAAATGTTTCAACTTCTACTTTTGCTTCTTCACCAAGTTTTATAAAATCATATCCATTTGAATGAAGATAGTTTATCATATAGTCTTCTACTTGATAAAATACAGGAGTATACCCATACTCATCTCCAAATGCAGAAAAATTCTCTATTTCCTCTAAAAGCTTATCTTTATTTCCTATAGGATTTCCTAAAACAAATAACTTATCTTTAAAGACTTTATATTGAAACATAACGTCTTTATCCTCATTAAAATACACATATTTATCACCTACAAATACTAAGTGCGTTAATGCTGACCCTTTATATTTACTTAATATATTATCTACATCTTCTTTGCATTCATCATAGGTTTTTGTAGGTATTGCTTTTACCTTACTTATAAAATATATACTTACATATGCAACAATAAATATTACACATGAAAATATCCCAATTCTATAAATAGGTTCATAGGAAGCTGCTATATGATTAAATCTAATATATCTACTAAACCCTTTTGTTAAATAAAAATACAAGGTAAAAAACATACCTGATATTATAAAATCAGTAAAAATGTTTTTAGTAGTAACTATAAAATCTTTTCTATAAAATCTTTCTTTACTTAAATAAAGAATATAAATAACAAGTACAATAAACATTATTTTATTAATATTTATTCCACCTGAAAATGTAAATATAGCACCTAATCCTAAAAATATAATTGTTGCCTTATATATAATTTTAGCTTTATATCTTAACATTAAAGAAGATAAAATTATTAAAAATCCTAAAACTATACTTACTATTAGCGAAGTTCCTACTAATTGCTTTTCAAATAGTGATTTTAAAAATCTTATTTTAAAAATTTCCTCTGGAACTATAGAAGACAGTACAATTATAGCACCTGTTAAAAATACTAATATAATTAAAGACTTATAAGCTATTTTAGATACTATTTGTTTTGGAAGATTATTTAATCTTCTATTTAAGTTTTTTCCGAAATCCCTAAAATAAATAAATATTCCAATTGCAGCAGGTATTATATAGTAACTTATTCTATATAAAATAATTACTAAAAAAGTTTGTTCTATAGGTACTCGAAGTTCACTAAGTCCTGTTATAAAGCTTAAATCAAAGGTTCCTATTCCTCCTGGAATCATACTTATAATTCCTATTACAGCTGATTCAATATAAACAGGTAAAATACTTATAAAATGCACTTTTGATCCTGTTATTTTTAAAATAGAATAAATTAAAAACACAGTTGTAATCCATTCTAAAAATGAAATCAAAATTGTTACTAATGTATATATAAATTCACTTTTTTCCTTTGTTTTTATGTATTTATAAATCAAAAATATAATAAGTACTGGAACGTATAAAGCAAGAATAATTATTGGATATTTTATAATGCCAAGAGATAGTAAATTATTAAACTGTAAAAATACATATACAATACATATTAATGAAAGTCCTGTTAAATTTAAAGCTACTATTTTGCTTATTTCTTTTAATAGCTTTTTTTTATCATTTACATATTTTCCATAAAAATTTTGTTTAAAAGCTAAGGATGTAGCTCCTCCAAATCCTAAAAGACTTGATAGAGAACTTGCTATCCAAGAATATTTATAAAGTGTTTTATTGTTTAAATTTATCCCAACTTTTCTTTTTAAAATAAAATCATAAAAAGAAAGTGGAATATATGATACTATTCCTAAAAATACTGTTATCATTATATTCAAAAAGTCTAGTTTGTTTTTATAAAGTATAAAGTACTCTAAATTAAAGCTTCTAACAACTCCTTTAAACTCTTTAAAAACAAAAATAATAACAGCAGATACAAATAGTATTTTTAGAATCAATTTGCTTTTTTCGCCTAATTTAATCCTTTCTCCCATAAATTATCTCCTTTGTATAAGTTTAAATCCTACTTTGGAATTATATCATTAGTTATATAAAAATTGGTTTAAAAAAATTTACAATTCTATTTCTTTATATTTATTTTAATCCTCCTTTAGTATGTGCAAAAAAATAAAAAAGAGGCTAAATTGCCTCTTTTATTTAAAATATACATGAAGATTTTATTATTATATTTGAATATGGTGTACACTCACCACATCTAATAACAGCTTTACACTTTTTAAGCATTAATTTTAACTGTTCATTAGAAACTTTAAGTACTTTTCTATCTTTAACTTCTTCTAAGATATTGTTATACGCTGTTTCATTTTCTTCTTCAGTTTCCATAGCTATAACAACCTCTGAAGATTCAATTTCGCTTAAAACAGCTTTTAAAGTATCTTTTAAAGAAGGTACTCCCTTAACTAAAGATATATCTATTTTTTTAGTTTCATCTGGAATAGCAACTGATGCATCTACTATAGCAATAGTATCAGTTACTCCCATATCTGCTATTACAGAAACTATATTTGAATTAAGTATACCTGACTTTCTCAAAATCTATTCCTCCCCATATGTTTTAACAACTTCATCAAAAGTTGGGATAGATGTTTGTGCTCCTTCCTTAGTAACAACTATAGCTGATACTTTGTTTGCAAATTTAACTGCTTTTTCAAGAGATTCAAAAGATAAATCAAGAGTTGATAAAATTCTTGAAAGCCCTCCTATGAAAGAATCTCCTGCTGCTGTTGTATCTACAGCTACAACTTTGTTAGCTGGAACTAAAGTACTACAGTTTTTACTAACTATAGCTGCACCTTTCTCTCCAAGTGTTATTATAACATACTTTGCACCTTTTTCTAAAAACTTATTAGCTGCTGTTTTTGCAGTTTCAATATCTGAAACCTTAATACCTGTTAAAGTTTCAGCCTCTGTTTCATTAGGTACAATAATATCTGTGTATTTTAAAAGCTCATCTGGTATTTCCCTAGCTGGAGCAGGATTTAAAAGCGTAACTACTCCATTTTCTCTAGCAAATTTAAAAGCTTCTATTGTTATATCTATTGGAGTTTCAAATTGAGAAATAAGTATTTTACTATTTTTTATAGCATTTTGTGAATTTGCTAAGTCTTCACTTGTAATAGTCATATTAGACCCTGCTACAACTGCTATTGAGTTATTTCCATGACTATCTACAAAAATAATTGCAACACCTGTTGAATTATTTTCGTCTTTAAAAACATACTCTGTATTTATTCCGTCTTTTTTTAAAGCATTTAAAAGAACTTCTCCATTTGAGTCATCTCCTATTTTACCTATCATAAAAACTTCAAGCCCCATTCTTCTAGCTGCAACAGCTTGATTTGCCCCTTTTCCACCTGGAACTTTTTTGAAGTTGTCTGCTAAAATAGTTTCCCCAACCTTTGGCATTTCATTGCATCCTACAACCTCATCCATGTTAATACTTCCAAGTATACATACCTTCATTCTATAAACCCTCCTAAAATCCGCTTCATCAGATCTTGTTTATGCTATATATTTTAATTATAGTTAAACGTTTACGTACTATATTTAATTAAAATTTTATCATGGTATATGGTTTATGGTCAATGAAATTATTCTTTTATTTTACTTTTTTTACGAAATAGTATAACACATTTAATTTTTAGATATATTCTTCATTTTATACATTCTTAAGCCACTTAAAATTACTCCTATTAAGCAAATACATCCTGTTAATATATATACCCATTTCATTCCAAAAATAAATATAGCGTCATTTCCTTCTGTATAGTCTGATATTCTATGACCTACCTTTAAACTCATTGTATTATATAAAACAGTAGTTGCAAAGGATGTACCAAATACTAATCCTAGATTTCTAGTTAATGCATTCATACTTCCTGTAATTCCTAGCTTATCCTTAGGTACTAATGACATTATCATTGATGTATTAGGTGATTGGAATAGTGCATTTCCTGCAGCAATAATTACTATTAAAACCACTATAAATGCTAAAACAGAACTTTCACTTAAAAACGTCATAGCAAATAATCCTATAGTCATTAAAAGTAAACCTAAAAATGAAATTAATTCGCTTCCTATTTTATCTGATATATATCCACTAAGTGGTGCTGTAAATGATAGTATTATAGGTGCTATCATCATAATAATTCCAGCTTTTGCAGGTGAAAAGTTTAGTGTTCCTTGGAAGTAAAATGGCATTATAATATTTAAACAACTAATTGTTGCAAATGATATAAATGCACAGAATAAACTTAATGAAAATAATCCATTTTTAAATAAACTAAGTTCTAATAAAGGCTTTTCTGTATTTTTCTCAACTTTTAAGAATAATATAAAACTACATATTGCAATAACAAATGCTAATATAATTGATAAGTGGTTATATCCTATTTCTTGTCCATTTATCATTCCTGTAAATAAACTTACTACAAATACTGCAAATAAAACAGCACCTTTAGTATCAATTTTTTCTTTTGAGTGTCCCTTAACCTTTGGAAGTATTTTAAATGCAAGTATTGATGCTATAATTCCAACAGGGATATTTATTAGGAAAATATAGTGCCAGCTTAAATTAGATACTATAATTCCTCCAAGAGGAGCTCCTACCATTCCACCTATTGCAACAAATGAACCTGAAAGGCCTAACGCTCTTCCTCTTTGATGTGGTGGAAAAACCATAGTTATAATAGCCTGGTTTGTAGCCATAGCACCTGCTGCTCCTATACCTTGAATAATTCTAGATACTATTAAAAACTCAACAGAACTTGATATTCCACATAAAAGCGAACCTATAGTAAATAAAAATATACCAAAATTAAATACAACTGATTTTCCTATAATATCTGATATTCTACCAAAAATAATAATAGTAGCTGAAATAGCTATTAAATAACTTGTAATTACCCAAGCTATAGAAGAAGTTGATGTAGCTAAGTCTTTTGCCATAATAGGTAGTGCTACATTTACAATACTAGAATCTAATGATGCTATAAAAGGCATCATTACTACAACTCCTAAAATTAACCATTTATTATATATTTTTTCTTCTTTCAAAATTGTCACTTCCTTTAATTATTCACAGTCTATATCCTTTGCTTTATTATATACATTATTAAGTATTTTCTTTAACATATTAATAGCCTGCTCTATTTCTTCTTCTGTAA
This sequence comes from Bacillota bacterium, assembly GCA_023389275.1. Classification (GTDB taxonomy): domain Bacteria; phylum Bacillota; class Clostridia; order Clostridiales; family Caloramatoraceae; genus Clostridium_AB. The sequence continues at coordinate 21,520 of JAEWEN010000103.1, read as the reverse complement.
AATCTGTTAAACAAATGTCTCTAATATCTTTAAATGTAGATTTAACAATTGGAGCTATCTCTCTCCCCTTATCTGTAAGATAAAGTTTATAAAACCTTTTATCCTTATCATCTTTTTCTCTTTTAATGTATCCGCTTTCTATAAGGCTTTTAACAGCCTTTGCAGTTGTAGCTTTACCTATATAAAGTCTTTCACTAAGCTCTTTTTGAGTAATTCCTTCGTTATTACAAATAACATACATAAAATCTTGTTGACCACTTTTAATATTTATTTCTTCAAGTTTTTTATTTATTAGTATTTGATTTTGCCTGTATATAGCAGCAACATATTTACCAACAGATCTATTTGCCATATCGTCCTCCTTTAAATTAGTTTCATTTGCAACTACATTATTTTAGCACCATTTAGTTTCATATGCAACTATTTAAAAAGAAGCATTTTAAATAAAATGCTTCTTAATTTTTATTTTAATTCTATATCTATTTTTTGGTCATATAAAAGTTTTATATTATTATTATAAAAAGAAACCTTAGCTATTTTTTCATAATCTTTAAGTGGCTTGTTAAATTCATATATATTTGTATATTTTCCTGTATGTCTATTAACTATTTTTTTAGAAACACTATTTTCTAAAGGAATTTGTTTACCATCTTTATCAAATAATAATATTTCTGATGCAGTATGACATACCCCTTTATTATATGAAACAAAACTTATATTTTTATCTGTTATTTTTATATCCTCTACTACTAAACTACCATATTCACTTAATTTAAATTCTAAAGGAAGTTTATCTATACTTTTAGCTTCTAATATACTTGGTTTATCTTTTGTATAATCTATTGGAACTAGTGTTAATTTACTTGTATTTTCATTAGCTTTTATAAATTCAATAGAATTTGTTGAGGTTTTATCTTCATACATAACTGATCCTTTAGTAATTAAATCTAAAGAGTTTCCACCTTGGTCAAATAAAGCAAATTCCTCTCCAAGAAAATATTTTTCTTTATTTGCTTTTTGACTTATTATTATTTGACCTGCAAGTGAAGATATATTTACCTTATCAACAGTTATATCAGCTTTTTTCCCACCTATATTAATACTAGCTTTTTTATTTACGTTATATTTAATAGTTTTTTCTGCACCTTTTGTTTTATCAACATTAGTAGATATTAACCAATTACCACTTTTATTAAATATTTCACTTAAGTATATATCCATTTTAAATTTATTTTTTACATCTAGACTACTAATATTAACTCTTTTCATTCCTTTTAGCTCATTATCAGATGTAAATATAGCTTCATATTCACTTTTATGACTTTCTTCTACTTCTTTTCCATTTACTTTTATAGCCATATAAGGCTGTGAGTTTTTATTAGCTTCTTTTATATTTTTATCACTTTTTATAGTATAAAAAATATTTATATAGTTATCATCTACAGAAATATTATCTAAAATAAATTCTATTTCTTTATCCTTAGCCTTTAGATTTATATTTTCACTTATTTTCTCAATATCATCACTACTATATATAAGTGATGATTCTTTATTATAGTTAAAGTATTTAACTACTTTTTCTACTGCAAATCCAGTTACACTAGTAAATGTAATAATCAATGCAGCTATTACAGCAACTCTCATAGACTTTATTCCCTTAACCTTTGGCTTATTTATTTCTTTTAAAACACTATCTATTTTATTATCTATTTTTTCAGGGATTTCCCACTTTTCTTTTTTAGATATTTCCTTTAACCTTTTATCAAAATTATCCAAACCTATACCTCCCTATCTAAAATTTCTTTTAATTTTACTTTTGCTCTGCTAAGTCTTGATTTTACTGTTCCCTCAGATATTTTAAGTACCTTACTTATTTCTTTTATACTCATATCCTCGTAATAAAATAAAGTAATAACAGATGCAAATTTATATCCAATTGTATTTACTACTTCTTTAAGCCCTATTGGTTCATTATCATTTGATATAATGTTTAGCTTTTCAAAATCATCTACTAACTCTAACCTATTACTTTTTTTAATCATTCTATAACATTCATTTACCATTATTTTAATTATCCAAGGTTTAAAGCTATCTATGTTTTTTAATCTATTTTTATTTTTATATGCTTTTAAAATTGTTTCTCCTATTGCATCTTCTACTTCAGTATCATTTTTCAATATGCTTTTTCCAATTCTATATAGAGAAATCTTATTTTCTTCTACAAGATCTACAAACTCTTCTTTGGTTATATTTTTAATTACAGTTAAATTACCTTTAGTAATATTTCCACCTATACTAAACACTACCTCACCTCCTTCTACTAATAAGACATTTTGAAAGTAGAATAAGTTCCATTTTTTTCTAAATATAATTATACAAAAAAAGTAGCTACAATTTGTAACTACTTCTTTTAAACCTAATATTTAAACTTTATATTTTCAAATCTTAAAAAATTAAATATAAATAACACTCCTGCTATAAAAAGTGCAAATCCAAGTCCTATATAAAATGTTCCTATATAAATAGGATTAAATATACCTACACTTCTAACTAAAACCCCAAATGTAATCATAAACCCCATTATTATATATCCTTTAATATCAAAGAAAGAAAATATACACTGTTTTTTCTTTTCACTTTTTAAAATTCTTTTAGTATGCTTTATACTCATTTTACTAAATATAAACTTAAAAAATATAAAAAACACTATAACAGAAAATACTAAACTTAAAATAAAATTTCCTTTATTATTAAATACATCTGAAATCCCTATTGTAAATACTCTAAAACCAGCAAATCCCCAAACAAGACCTGCAATTAAAAGTAATGTTCTTTTTTGAACCTTTACTATATCCTTCATAAAATCACCTTCTAAATAGTTTCTATACAAACTATTTTAATGCTATTTATAAATATTGTCAATGGATATTAATTATCCTTTATTATATAAAAAAAGATTAGGAAAACTCCTAACCTTTCTAAAGCTTTTTAACAAACTCTGATTTTAAGCTCATAGCTCCAAAACCATCTATTTTACAATCTATGTTATGGTCACCTTCAACTAGTTTTATATTTTTTACCTTAGTTCCTTTTTTTAAAGCTGATGATGCTCCTTTTACCTTAAGGTCTTTTATTATGGTAACTGAATCACCATCTTTTAATATGTTTCCATTTGAATCCTTAACAACTAGTTCATCTTCATTTGAATCACTTGAATTAGCAGTCCATTCATATGCACACTCTGGGCAAATAAAAAGACTTCCATCTTCATATGTATATTCTGACTTACATTTTGGACAATTTGGTATCATATCTCATCCTCCATTTTATATTATTAACTTAATAATAAAAGTAATATAAAAAATAATCAACTCTTTTAAAGTAGTTTTCCCCTTGGAAACACTATATTCACTTTAGTTCCTTGATTTATTTTAGAATTTATAGATATATTAAGACCTAACTTATTACATAGCTTTTTACAAAGATATAAGCCTATTCCTGTACTTTTCCCAAATTTTCTTCCGTTTTCACCTGTAAAACCTTTTTCAAATACTTTATTAATATCACTTTCTATGATTCCAACTCCATTATCTTCTATGATTAAAGCTATAGCATTAGATTTTTCAATTGAATATATATTTATATTTGCTCCATCGCTTTTAGAATACTTTATAGAATTTATAACTATTTGATTTATTATAAATTCTGCCCACTTTGTATCTGTATAAACAGTTTTATCAACATCACTTATATTTATCTTTATTTTTTTACTTATAAAGTCTCTACAATTTTTTTTAATAACATTTTTTACAATAGTATTTAAACTAGTTTCTTTTATAATGTAGTCTTTATTTGCATTGTCACTTCTTGAATAATAAAGTACCTGCTCAATAAAATTTTCTATTTTGTCTATTTGAACATCTATTTTTTCTGTTATTTGATTTTTATTATTTTCTATAATAAGTTTTGAAGAAGCTATAGGAGTTTTAATTTCATGTATCCATGTTTCTATATATTCTCTATAATCTATTTGCATATTTTTATAATAATTTATATTCTCATGCATGTCTCTGCCTAATTCTTTTAAAATATTATTAAATCTTTCACCTATAATAAAACTTGATTCCTCTAAAACCTCTGGCAAAAGATGCTTCCTATCTAACTTTTCCAATAAGTAATCTATACTGTTAAAATATTTTCTCCATCTAATAAAGTCTATAATAAAGTAAATTGTAATAGGTAAAAACCATATACAAAACATAATAAATATTACTACAAAGCTTATATTTCCTAAAACCATAAATATAGAAACTAAAATAAAAGTTATTATATTAAATAGTATAAAAATAATTTTATCCTTTAAAAAATCTAATATTTTCATTGTATTATATACCCAAGTCCCCTTCTTGTTTCAATTACATTTTCTAAGCCTATTTTCTCAAGTTTTTTTCTAAGACGAGTAATATTAACAGAAAGAGTACTATCATCTACAAAAAAATCTGATTTCCAAAGATATTCCATTAAAGACTCTCTTGAAACAATATTTCCTCTATTGTTTATTAAATGTGAAAGTATTTTCATTTCATTTTTTGTTAACTCTAAAGAATTATTTTTATATGTAATTGATGCATTTAAAAGATTTAAAGTTAGATCATTGTATGTAATTAGATTAGATGAATTTACACTACTATTTACTCTTTTTAATATTGCAGAAATTCTAGCTAAAAGTATTTGTGTATTATATGGCTTTGTAATATAATCGTCTGCTCCAAGATTTATACTTATAAGCTCATCTACTTCACTATCTCTACTAGTTACAACTATTATAGGTATATCCGACTTTTTTCTAATTTCTCTGCATATATAATATCCATCATATATAGGAAGATTTATATCTAAAAGCAGAATATCACCATTTTCATTTAGTATAGAATTTATAATATTTTCAAAATCAACTGGAGCAGCTACACTATATCCATTTCTTTTAAGAAAATTACTTAGTTCTTCTCTTATATCCTTATCATCTTCAATAACAATTACCTTGCTCATATAATCACTTCCTTAAATTTATGAAAATAAGGCTATTAAAAATTAATAGCCTTATTTTTATTATTTTAACTTAACATTAACTACATTTTTATATCCTACATAAGTTGTATAAAAATATACTCCATATACAACTAAAAATACTACCGCTGTAATTATAGATGATGTTGTTATACTTGATTCCCCATATATAGATATAAAGTCACTTGCTACATTTATTCCAACTATAGAGTGAATAAGAGCAAGTAGCACTGGAGCTGTAAAATAAATAAATATTTGTATAAATATAGATTTATTTATATCTTTTTTACTTGCACCTATTTTTTTAATAGCTATATACCTATCAACACTATCATTTGCCTCTGATAATTGCTGAAGTGCTAAAACAGCCATACTACTTATTAAAAATACTACACCAATATATATTCCTATAAATAATATTGTCGTTGTCATTCCTTTACTTTCTTCATATATTTCTGTCTTTGTATTTCCTGAAACAAATCCTACTTTATCATAATCTATATTATGATATTTATATGAGTTAAATAGTTCTCTATATTTTTTATCACTTTTCTCTTTATTATTCTCTGCAAAGTTAACATTTAAATTAGTTGATTTTAATTTTCCATTAGCTAAAACCTTATCATTAACTACAATAGTTATCATGTTATTCTCTATAAGATAAGTTAGAAGGTTTTCTTCTATAGCTTTTTTATTTTTCACAGTATATTCTTTACCTTTAATATCTATTTTATTATTGGTTTTAAGATAACTGTTTATCTTTTTTGATACTTTATCATAGTTTGATAATATTAATACTTCGTTTTCATTTAAGTTTATTCCTTCTCTATTATTTAAACCTATATTTTTGTTATACTCTGATAATTTAATAAAGTGTACCGGAATTCCTATTGTATCATCATTTGATAAATCTTTTGATAAATCTTCTATATTTATATCTAAACTATACTCACTATAAAAAGCATACTTTTCGCCTTCATTGAATTTAAACCCTATATTGTTTAAAGCATCTTTTATATTCTGTACCTTATCTTCCTCATTATAATATAAACTAGCACTTGCATCATATGGAGTTGCCCCTTCAAGGCTAGATTCTATTGAATTTTTAAAACTAAGCCCTGTTGAAAGAATTGATATTGTAATAAAAAGCATTAAACATATTACAGTCATAGAAACAAAATTTGTTTTAACTTTACTATTAATTTGTTTTACTATAAATATATTTAACCCTTTAAAATATATTTTTTTATTTTTTCTTAAAATATATAAACTAAATCCTGATACACTAAAGAAAAATAATCCTGTTCCAAACACCCCTAAAACTATAGATATTACAAACTTAATATCCTTAACATCTAGTCTTGTTTCTAGAGCAAACTTATAAGCTGTTAAAAGCGCTACAATACATAATATAAATAAAAATAAATAAACTAAAGGATTTTTTATTTTAACATCTTCATTTTTTCTGCTAATTGTTAAAAGATCTATTACCTTATACTTAGATATAATAAATGTATTAAATAGCATAACTAATAAAAACATTATTCCAAAGTATAAAATTGTTTTTTGAATAGATTCAAAGGATATTATAAATCTATATTCTCTCATTGCAACTTCAAATAAATTAGATACAAATATAGATAATCCTTGAGATACTATAAGGCCTAATATAAGACCTGTTACAAGGGATATTACCCCTACAATAAATGTTTCCATAACTAATATTTTTGATATTTTATTTTTGCCCATACCAAGTATCATATATATTCCAAGCTCTTTATTTCTTCTTTTTATTAAAAAGTTGTTTGCATAAAGTATAAGGCTTCCTAGTATTATTGAAATAAAAACAGATATATATGATATTGTAGTTGATAAATTAGCAACATAATTTTTTTGTGATGATGACATTTCAAGTAGTGCCTTTTGTGATTCTATAGAGTTAAAACTATAAAATATACAAACAGCTAAAGTAAGAGTTAAAAAATATATTCTATAATCTTTAAAACTTTTTTTTACATTATTTATAGCCATTTTAAAGTACATTGTTATCATCACCTCCAATTAAAGTAATAACATCTATTATTTTATTAAAAAATTCTTTTCTAGAATCATTTTCTTTTATAAGCTCACTAAATATTTTACCATCTTTAATAAATAGGATTCTTTTTGCATAGCTAGCTGTAAAAGCATCATGGGTAACCATTAGTATTGTAGCATTTAAATCTCTATTTAAACTTTCAAATCTTTCAAGTAAAAGTCTTGCTGATTTTGAATCAAGTGCACCTGTTGGTTCATCTGCAAGAATTATAGATGGATTTGTAACAATTGCTCTAGCTGATGCTACTCTTTGCTTTTGTCCCCCTGACATTTGGTAAGGATATTTTTCTAAAACCTTATCAATTTCTAAATACTTTGCAACTTCTTTTATTTTTCCATCTATTTTAGAAGACTTTTCACCTTTTATAGTTAAAGACAATGCTATATTTTCATAAGCAGTTAGTGTATCTAAAAGATTAAAGTCTTGAAATATAAACCCTAATTCATTTTGTCTAAACTTATCTAATTTTTTAGACTTTAATCTTGTAATGTCTTGATTATTTATAATAATATTTCCTGTAGTTACAGTGTCTATTGTTGATATACAGTTTAAAAGAGTTGTTTTTCCACTTCCTGAAGGCCCCATTATACCAACAAATTCTCCTTCACTTACTTTAAAGCTTATATTATCTATTGCTTTTGTTATATTTTCTTTGTTTCCATAGTATTTTTCTATATTTTCAACACTTAAAATATTTTTCATATTTTCCTCTCCCCTATATGTTTCTCATTGACTACACTATATATTTTATCCTATAAAGCCTTTATTACTTATTGATTTACATTTCATCTACATTACAAAATTGAAATGTATAATTATTAATTCTGTAATGTAATAATTTTAAATATTTCCTTACTTTTAATACAAATTTTGTATATTTTTGAATAATTTTGTGTTAATATGATTTTAATAAATTTATTTACTTAATTTTTCTAATCAAAAGGAGTTAAAGAAAATGGCTAAATCTGAAAAAAATTCTGCTAAAAAAAATATTAGCTTAAAGTACATCCTTATGATGTGGCTTATTCTACTTATTGTACCTATAATATTTATTTATAGTATTGTAGGGTATTTTACACAAAAACATAACCTTGTAAAAAGTTATGAAGTTTTACAATCTCAAATAGAGTACTCTATTATAAATGCAATTAATACATCTAATAGTAGTTACGATTTACTTTCTAATGTTCTTCATAATACTTTAAAAGATAAAGCATCTATATTTTTAGAAGAATATGAAAAAGTAGCTTCCCCTGATAAACTTAATTTAGAAGAAATAAAGCAAAAGCTTGGTGGAGACGTTGAGCTATATATAAATGATGAAACTGGAATAACAAAATACTCTACAAGTAAAGATGATATTGGATTTGATTATAGAGCTCTTGGTGAATTTTTTGATGTAGTTCAAAAAAGAAGACAAGGTAATGAGTTTGAAAGTGATCCTTTTGTAACATCAAAAAACTCAAATGTACAAACTAAGTATGGATTTATGCCTACTAAAAACCATAAAGATATACTTCAAATAAGTGTTACATCTGAAAATTATAAAGATATGTTAAAAGAAGTAGATTACAACGAAGTAATTGAAGATGTAAAAAAAGCTGATTCTATATCTGATATTAGAGTTTTTGGAAGCTCTGGAAAATTAATAAATGACCCTAATGCTCAAATAGATAGTAAAGTAGAAAAAATAGTTCAAAAGGTAGCTGAAAATGGTAAAAGTATAGTTGATAATTCTAGTGGAGTTACTAAAAAATATATTTTTGTAGATAACAACTATGACTCTCAAAAAGGAGATACTAGAAAAATCGTTGAACTTACATATAACTCAAATACTATTGATAAAACATTAAAAGAATTTACAGTTAAACAAATATTAATGACTATAGTTGCTACTTTACTTTTAGCTGCTATAATAATATTTATTTCATCAAAAGCTGTAAATCCTTTAATAAAACTTCAAGATGGTATTAATAAAATCTCTGAAGGTGATTTAACTGTAAAGTTTGATGAAAAGGGACAAGGAGAAGTTAGTTTTATTCAAAAAAGCATGAATAAAATGGCAAGTAATCTTCTTAACCTAACTATGAATATTAAAAATTCAGCTAAAACAACTGCTGAAGCATCTGAACAACTTAATAGTTCATTTATAGAAATAAGTAAAGCAGTTGAAGAAACAACATCATCAACTATTAATGTAGCCTCTATAATAAATGAACAAGCTCAGCTTATATCTGAAACTAATAACCAAATTCATACTATAGAAGAAGGAATAGAAACTATAAAAGGTAGTGTAGATGATACTTCTAATTTAATAAATAAAGTTGTTGATAAATCTCACAACGGTATGGACTTAATTGTAAACACAATGGAACAAATAAAAAATATAAAAGATTCATCTGAAAAAGCAGGTGAAATAATTAAAATACTTGAAAAAAGTTCAAATGAAATTACAGGAATTACAGGCTCTATTGAAGACATTGCAAGTCAAACAAACCTTCTTGCACTAAATGCTTCTATTGAAGCAGCTAGAGCAGGTGAAGCAGGACGTGGATTTGCAGTTGTTGCAGATGAGGTTAGAAAACTTGCTGAACAATCAAATGAGTCTGTTAAAATTATAAATGAACTTATAATGGAAAATCAAAAAAATACTAAACTTGCTGTAGATGCTATGGAAAAGGGATTACAAAGTGTTTTAAAAGGTGAAGAAGTAGCTCAAAGTGCAGGAGTAGCTTTTAAGACTATTTCAGATCTTATAGATGATACAAAAAATAATATTAATATTATTTTATCTAAATCTGAAAACCTAAGCGAAAATAAAGATTTAATTTCAGATACTATATTAAAGCTAAATAATATTTCTGAAACTATAATAAATGAAACTAATTCTACAGCAGCAACTACCCAGGAACAATCAGCTAGTATTCAAGAAGTTAGTGCATTTGCTACTACACTATCTAATATGTCTGAAAATCTAGTTAGAGATATTGAAAAGTTTAAATTATAAAAAATTAAGCTCTTTAGAAATTTATCTAAAGAGCTTTTTATTATTTAAAAAACATTTTTGCTTCTTCTTTAATATTTTCTTTTCCTAAAATAGCTGAAACTACAGCTACTCCGTTAATATTTGTGCTATTTAAAAGCTTTATGTTTTCCTTATTTATCCCACCAATTGCTACAACAGGAATACTAACACTTTCTTTTATTTTTTTTAAATCACTAATACTTACTGAATCTGCATCATTTTTAGTACTTGTTTGAAATATAGCTCCAACTCCTATATAGTCTGCACCATCTTTCTGAGCTTTTAAAGCCTCATTAAGTGTTGATGCTGATACTCCAATAATCTTTTCTTTTCCTAAAATATTTCTTGCAACATAACATGGAATATCACTTTGTCCAATATGAACTCCAGCAGCATCTACTGCAAGTGCTATATCTAATCTATCATTTATTATAAGAGGAGTATTATATTTATCTGTAATTTTTTTAAGATTAACAGCTATATTATAAAATTCTAAAGTAGATATATTTTTCTCACGAAGCTGAACTAATGTAACCCCTCCTAAAATAGCATCTTCAACAGATTTACATAAATCTCTTCCATTTAAAACATCTCTATCTGTAACAAGGTATAGGCTATAATCTATATTATTTTTCATATATTTTCCCTCTTTTTTCTACTATGCTACTATTTAAATTATACAAATTATCTACTATTTTAACTCTTAGTGTACCTGTTCCCTCATTTTCCTTTAAAGATTCATTTGCAATTTCTCCAGAAAGCCCCATAGAAACAACTCCTGCTAAAGCAGCTAATAAATTATTACTAGTTGCTCCTAAAAAACTTCCTATTACTGATGTACACATACATCCCGTTCCTGTAACTTTTGACATTATGCTATGCCCATTTTCAACTAAGTATGTTTTTTCTCCATTGGTTATAATATCTGTTTTACCAGTTATAGCTATAACAGCTCCTGTTTTTTTAGAAAAGTTTTTTGCTATATTAATATCTTCTTTTTCGTTGATTTTTTCTTGTGAATCTACTCCCTTTGTACTAGTTTCTATTCCATATAAAGTTTTTATTTCTGATAAATTTCCTCTAATAACACTTAACTTTACATTATTTAATATTTTTTTAATAGACTCTGTTCTATATTTAGTAGCTCCAGCTCCAACTGGATCTAGAATAACTGGAACCCCTAATTCATTAGCTTTTTTACCAGCTAATATACTTGCTTTAATTGATGATTCATTTAATGTTCCTATATTTAAAACTAAAGCAGATGCAATAGATACCATTTGCTCTACCTCTTCTACTCCATCTGCCATAACAGGTGAAGCACCTATAGCTAAAGTAACATTTGCACAATCATTAGCAGTAACATAGTTTGTTATTTGATGTACAAGTGGAGTTTTTTCTCTTAAAATACTTAATAAGTTTCCTATTTCTTTTTTAATCATTTAAAATACCTGCCTTTTTATATAATTCATAAAAATGATGTGTTGGTCCAACTCCATGTCCTATATCTAGTGAATAAAGTATAGCAGTAGTTATATATTTCTTAGCTTTTTCAACAGAATCCTTTATTGAAAGGCCTTTAGCTAAATTAGATGCTATAGCAGATGATAGTGTACATCCTGTTCCATGTGTATTTTTTGTATTTATTCTTTCAAAATTAAAGTGAAACACTTCTTTTTCCGTATATAAAACATCTATTGCATCACCTGTAAAGTGTCCTCCCTTAATAAGTACACTTTTACACCCTAAAGCTTTAATTTCCCTTGCTGCATTTTCCATATCATCTAAAGTATTTATCTTTTTTATACTTGAACCTATTTCTTTTAATATTTCCTCTGCTTCTGGAATATTTGGCGTTATTAAATCAGCAAGTGGTATAAGATTTTCTATTAAAGATTTTTTAGCCTCTGGTTTTAATAAATCATATCCACTTTTAGATATCATTACAGGATCTAAAACTACATTTTTAGGCTTATATTGTTTTAATTTTTCACTTATAACGTTTATTGTAGAAGTTTTAGAAACCATTCCTATTTTAACTGCATCAACATTAATATCACTAAAAATAGAATCTATTTGTTCTTTTATAATACTTTCCTTTAAATCCTCTACAGCAAAAACTCCTTGAGTATTTTGAGCAGTTATAGCTGTAATAACACTCATACCATAAACACCATTTGCACTAAAGCTTTTTAAATCTGCTTGAATTCCAGCTCCCCCTGAACAATCAGACCCTGCAATTGTTAATACATTTTTCAATTTTTTGCCTCCTTAAAGTAAAAAAGGGTACAAGCAAAAAGATGCTTGTACCCTTAATCTACAAGTTTAAATATAACATCTTCCTACGCTGGTGTTAACCATATCAGGTTCATAGGGTCAGAAAATTAAGGTTTTCAATCTCAACTAGCCAATTCTAGTCCCCCTGTGTTACTTTTCAATATATTTAATTGTATTTATTATACTACTTTTTATTTAAAGTTTATATATCCATCATCAACAAACACTACTTGCCCATTAATTCCATTAGCTTCTTCTTTAGCTAAGAATACTACTACATTTGCAATTTCCTCTGGCTCTATAAGCTCTTTTCTAGCATGCATATTTTTTAGATATTGTAGTCTTTCATCTTTCATTTCAGCTATCATTGGAGTGTTTATTGCTCCAGGCCCTACGCCTACTACTCTAATTCCATATGGTGCTAAATCCATTGCTGCACTTTTAGTAAGCATTTCAACAGCTGCTTTACTTGTTGCATATCCTATAATAGTAGGTCCTGTCATTCTTGATGTAGTAGATGCAGTGTTTATTATTGTTCCTTTTTTATTAAGCTCAACTAATTTTTTACCAAATATGTGTATTCCATTAAATACACCATGTTGGTTTACCCCTATAACCCTTAAATAATCTTCTTCTGTTTGCTCAAGTAAAGGCTTAGACAGTGTAATTCCTGCATTATTAAACAGTATATCTACTGTACCAAATTCATCTACAGCTTTGTTAATCATGTTTTCTACACTTTTGTAGCTACTTACATCAACTGCTGCATATAAAATATTTTCTCCTACAGTTCCAATTTCCTCTGCTATTTTTTTAGCCTTTTCTTCTCTAGTCCCAGCTATCATAACCTTTGCACCTTCAGCTAGAAATTTTTTAGCTGTAGCAAGTCCTATTCCACTTGTACCTCCAGTTATAACAACCACTTTATCTTTTAATGACATATTATCACTCCCATATATATTTTCAATATAGAAAAAATCCCCTTTTACTTATTGTTACTTTTTGTGAATATTTTGTCAATAGATATTGTGAATATATTCTTAAAATTGAATTAAATTTCCGTAATAATTTCATAAATATAGAAAAGGCTTTATAATAAATTGTTTTACTATATATATCTTATTTCTATACCAGAAAGATTAATATCTCCAACTAAAGTTAAAATATTTGTTGATGAGTTATTATTTCTATTTTTCTCATCAATTCCACCTAAAAATATATTTGTTTTATCATCAATAGTCCACTCTTTTGGTATATAAAGCTCTACTCCAGATAATGAAGCATTAATATTTAAAACAGCATTTCCATTGTGCATAATAGCATTATCAAAATATATTTTTACACCTGAACACTTACAATAAACATCTGCTCTTTCAAACTTATCAGTATTTACATATTTAATACTTGCTCCAAAAGAAGTGTTTATTTTAACATGACTTTCATCTTCTATATCTATTTTTTCAAAATTATAAGAATCATATTTTTTACTAAATTTTTTAGAGTGTTTTCCAAAAATCATATATAGTCCTATGCTTCCAAATAAAGCTGCAATTAGTACAGTCCAAGGAGTAATTGCAGTAATACCTAAATAATCATCATAAATAATACATATAAATGCCATTGGAAATAAAATTCCTGCAAAATTTAAATGTATAATACTTTTTAAAATAATAGCTACTAAAAACACTGTTAAAATAATGCTAAAAGCATTTACATCAGGAAAGCTTCCTAGCTTACTAGCTATTAAAAAAATTCCTCCTAAAATAAATAGTAATCCCCAGAAAATTTTTTCTTTTTTCATATTATCTACTCCCTTCTAATAGTTTTATTTTTAATGGTTTATAATAATGCCTTGAAACATATACCTTTTTATGTGTACCTTTAAATTCAACTATACTTGATGAAGATAAACTACGTGTTATAGAGTAAATATGACTTGTATTTAAAATTGTTGATTTTGAAATTCTCATAAAATACCCTGGTAGCATTTCTTCTAGCTCATAAAGCTTATACTTAACCTTATATACATCTTTAAATGTATGAGCATTAACACTACTTTCTTCAGTTTCAAAAAATAAAATTTCTTTTAAATCTAAATAATACTCAGTGTTGTTTTTGTAAAAAGTTATACTTTCTTTTTGCGTTAGTATATTAGTAATTATTTTTTGAATATTTTGAATTTTATTATTAAACTCACTACATCTTATAATTACTTCTTCCTCTTGAATACTTTCATCAACCTCAATTTTAATTTTCATGTTTTCACTCTCCACATTATTAATTATAGCTTATTGGCTTTCTTTGTAAATAAAATATAAGTAAGTGGTTATAAGCTATAGTAAGTGGTTAAAAAAAAGCAGTAAATTAAAATTTACTGCTTTAAATTCTTTGTTTATATTTACATTAATACCTCTGCTCCTGGTCCTAAAGGAAGTTTAAAGAAGTACCATAATAATAATTGAATAACCCAAACTAGGAAAAATGCTAAGGTGTATGGCATCATGTTTGATATAAATGTACCTATTTTCATATCTTTATCATACTTTTTAGCAAATCCTAGTGCAATAACAAAGTAAGGACTTAAAGGCGTTATTATATTGGTAATAGAATCACCTATTCTATAAGCCATTTGAGTCATTTCAGGTGATATATTTAAAAGCATAAGCATAGGAACAAATATAGGTGCTAAAAGTCCCCATTTAGATGAAGCTCCTCCTATAAATAAATTTATAGTAGCACATAAAATAACTACTAAAATAAGAACAATTGGAATAGGAAGTCCTAATCCGTTTAAAACATTTGCCCCTGACATTGCTATAATAAGTCCAATATTTGACCACATAAACCAATAAAAAAACTGTGAAATTACAAAAACTAATACAATATATGATGCAAGGTCTGCAATACTTTCTGTAAGCATTTTATATGCATCTGAAGAGTTTTTAATAGTTCCTGCACACTTTCCATATACAATTCCTGGTATTAAAAAGAATAATGTTAAAAGTGGTATCATACCTTCCATAAAAGGAGCTCCCCACTGAAGCAGTGCCCCTGTTTTCTCATCTCTTAATAATGCATTTTCTGGTATAGAAAGAAAAGCAATTACTATAACATATAAAAGTAAAGATAATAAAGCTTTTTTAGCCGCTTTAGATTCTTTTTCTGTAACTTCCTTTTTTTCTTCTTTTAAAGTGTCTATTTCCATTCCTTTACTTCCTACTCTTGGAATTACAATTTTTCTAGTTACCCAAGTTCCTGCTGCTACAAGTAAAAATGTAGACACAATTATAAAGTACCAATTTGCTGTAGGAAATACAGAGTATTTTGGATCAATTAACTGAGCAGAAGATTGTGTAAAACTTGCTAAGGTTACATCTATAATTTCAATAACAAGGTTTGCTCCAAACCCTCCCATAATACCTGCATAAACTGACATAACACCAACTACTGGATTCATTCCTACTGAAGAAAATACCATAGCTGCAAGTGGTGGAAGAAGTACTGGCCCTGAATCTCCAGCTACATTTGACATTATACCTAAAAACATAGTAAATATAATAACTCTTTCTTTTTTAACATTAGATAAAGATGATTTTAATAGTGTTGAAAAAAGTCCTGATTTATCTGCAAGACCAACTCCAAGCATAATAACCATAACTAGTCCTAATGCTGGAAAAGTTAAAAAGTTTTCTACTGCACTACTTATAATCTTTTGCAATCCACTTTTTGATAATAGGTTAACTACAGTTATTTTTTCTCCAGTAGAAGCATTAATAGCTGTAACATCTAAAGCTGATAAAATATAAGATAATACTAAAACTCCTACTGCTAGCCATAAAAATAATACTATTGGTTCTGGAAGTTTGTTTCCACACCTTTCAATAAAATCTAAAAACCTATTTGTAAATCCTACTTTAGTTTTTTTAATATTTTTTTCACCCATTTGTTTTCCCCTTAACCTTATTTATAACTTTTGTTTATTAATTCACCTCATTAAAGTAATTTAAAACTATATTTGAAAACAACATTGAAGTTTTATAAAGTATATCCTCATCAATATTAAAATAAGGATTATGTAGTTCATGTGTTATTCCTTTTTCCTCATTTAATGTACCAACTAAAAAATAAGCACTAGGAACAGATTTTGAAAAATAAGCAAAATCTTCTCCACCCATTAAAGGATTTTTCATTAATACTACATTGTTTTCTCCAAGTACTTCTTTAGCTGTTTTTTCTACTAAATTTGTTATTTCACTGTTATTTATTAACGGTGGGCAAAACCTTTTATAATCAAGCTTATATGTTCCATTATTTGACTCAACTATACCTTTTATTACCTTATCCATAATTTTAGGTATTTTCTCATTTGTTTCATATGTTGTAGTTCTTACACTACCGCCTAGTTCAACTTTATTTGGTATAACATTAGTTGCACTTCCACCATTAAACTTTGTAATAGCTAAAACTGCTGGCTCTTGAACATTAACATGTGAATAAACTATATTTTGTAGTGCTGTATATACCTGATTTGCTATTCTAATAGGATCTATACAAAGATCAAGCTCTGAACTATGTCCACCTTTTCCATATATAGTTAAGTTAAAATCATCTGTTGCAGCCATTATAGGTCCTGACTTTATTCTTAACTTACCTACCTCAGTTTTTGGACATACGTGAGCACCTATTGCAATATCTACTTTAGGATTTTCTAAAACTCCCTCTTCTATCATAGGATTTGCTCCTCCATCACCTTCTTCTGCTGGCTGGAAAAGAAACTTAACAGTTCCATGAAGCTTGTCCTTAACCTGTGATAAAATCATTGCTGAACCAAGAAGCCATGCTGTATGAGCGTCATGACCGCAGCCATGCATAACTCCTTTATTTTTTGACTTATACTCTACATCATTTAATTCATCCATACTTAAAGCATCTATATCTGCTCTTAAAAGAATTGTTTTTCCAGGATACTTTCCTTTTAAAATTCCAACTACCCCTGTTTTGGCAATGCCACTTTTAACTTCAATTCCTAATTCATTTAATGTTTTAATTATTAACTCTGAAGTTTTTGTTTCATTAAAAGCAGTTTCAGGATATGAATGTATCTCTCTTCTAATTCTTATAATTTCAGCTTCTATTTTTTCTTTATTAATTTCACATTCCTTAATTAAATTATTCATATTCTCACCCCACTATTATAAAATTTCACTACATCACTTTATCACGTTAATGTATATACTATTTTGAATTATAATGTTTTAAAAAACTAAAGTCAAACATTTCTATAATAAAAAGGAACTAACAATATAAATAATTAGTTCCTTTTTATTATTAAGACTCTATTTTTTTACAATCTGGTTTTTTAATAAATAATGATAATATAAAATTAACAACAGCTAGTGCTAATCCAAATTTAAATACAAAAGAAGTTCCAGATACTACTGCCTTGTTTAACTCACTTCCTACTACTTCTAAATAACTATTTTGTCTTGCTGATAATATTGATATCATTATTGCAATACCAATAGCTCCTGATACTTGTTGAACTGTTTGAGTTATTGCTATTCCATCTGGATAATATTTTTTAGGAATAGAGTTTAAAGTATTTGTTTGTACACAAGGAAGTACCATTCCCACTCCTAACATCATTAAAATATGAACTAATATAACTAACCATAAAGCTGTTTCTATATTAAATGTTGAATATATTCCATAAGAAATAACAACTAAAATAGTTCCTGGAATAATCATTACCTTTGGTCCATATTCATCAAATAGTCTACCAATAATAGGAGCTAACAAACAGTTTAATAAACTTCCTGGTAAAAGTACAAGTCCCGCTATAAAAGATCCTGTTAACAATGCTATTTGAAGATACATTGGTAAAATTACCATTAAAGATAACATATTAAAAAATGTTATAAATGTCATAAATACTCCTAAAACAAAAAGCGGAGATTTAAAAGGCTTAAAATTCAACATAGGATTGTCCATTTTTATTTGGCGAATTATAAATAAAATCACTGCAAGTATACCTATAATAATAATTCCTAAAACATTTTTACTTGTCCATCCAACTTCTCCTGCTGTACTTACTCCATAAACAATTCCACCAAATCCAATAGTAGAAAGTACAACAGATAGTATATCTATTGAAACATTACGCACTTTATTTACATTAGGTAAGCACTTATAACCTACTAAAAATGAAATTATTAAAAATGGTATAGTAAGTAGAAAAATCCAGTGCCATGATAAAGTATCTAAAATAAGTCCTGCTAATGTTGGTCCTAATGTTGGTCCAGCTAACATAACAAGTCCCATCATTCCCATAGCTTTTCCTCTTTTATCTGGAGGAAAAATAGTAAATATAACATTTTGAGTTAAGGGTAAATTAATTGCAAGTCCTGCTGCTTGAAAAATACGCCCTATTAATAAAATACTAAATACTGGCGCTATTGCAGCTAAAATTGTTCCAAAAATAAAAATTAGTAAAGATGTTATAAACATTTGTCTTGTTGTATACTTTTGCATTAAAATACCAGTAACCGGTACTAAAATTCCTAATGTTAAAAAATAACCTGTTGCTAACCATTGAATAGTAGTAGCATTTACACTAAATATCTTACTTAATTCTCCTAATGCAATATTTAGTGAAGTTTCACTAAATAGCCCTACAAATCCTGTTATTAAAAGTGCTGCCATTATTGGCCCTGTTTTTATTGGTTTTTCTTCGAGTATTTCTGTCTCTAATTTTTTCTTCATTTTTTAAAACTCCTTTAATAAATTTGGTAGTGTATTAGCTATAGTTTTTAAAGGATTACTTGATTTTTCTGTTTGACAACGCATTAATGTACCTTCTATAGAAGTAGTTATTATTAGAGAAATTGAATATGCCTCATCATGTGAAAGTCCATCTTCCATTAATTTTTTAAAGTAAACATTATGTATTCTTTTACAAAAATTATTACATACCTCTCTAACTGAATCACTAAATGAACTCATTTCACTAACTATACTACTGAAAGTATATCCTTTAACTATTTTTTCCTTCTCAAAATCCTCTATCAATCTTTCAATTTCTGCTTTTGTAGCTTCCTTTGTAGATGAAAACTCACTAAAAACATTTTCAATATTATTAATAATAGATTCACTTAAATTTTCAAGACAAGTAATTAAAAGCTCTTCTTTTCCATTTGGAAAATGATGATAAAGTGAGCCTTTTGAAATTTCACACTTTTTTAAAATTTCACTTAACCCTACATTTTTATATCCTTTTTGCTGAAAAAGCTCTGTTGATTTTTCAATTATATACATCCTTGTATCCATTTTTTAAATCCACCTCCTAAACCAACTGGTCTGTTTGTAAGTATATCAAAAGAAAATTTAATAAGTCAAGAAATATATAAAATAAAAAAGACATGCGAATTTAATTCACATGTCTTTTTATACAACTGCTTTTTCTGATTTTTTCTTTTTAAAAAGTTTTGTTTCTGATAAAGAATAAATTAAAAGTGATAACCATATACATCCAAAACTTATTAAATGTACAGTAGTAAATGTTTCATTAAATACAAATACTCCTATTAATAAACTCATTGTTGGAGATATATATTGAATAAATCCTAAAGTGGAAAATGGAACTCTTTTTGCTCCTTTAGCAAATAATATTAAAGGTATAGCCGTTACAGCTCCTGAACATATTAAAAGAACTGTTTCTAAGCCACTAATATGAAAAAGTGCTCCAACTCCTGTTGCTTGTTTATATAGTATATAAATAAGAGCAAAAGGTGTAACAAGTGCTGTTTCTATTCCAAGTGAAATCATAGACCCTGCATTAGTAAGCTTTTTCAAAAGTCCATATAAAGCAAAAGTAACTGCTAGAGAAATTGAAATCCAAGGAACTTTTCCGTACTCGACTGTTAACACTAAAACACCTGTAGCTGCTATAATAAGTGCTAATATTTGACCTTTAGTAAGTTTTTCTTTTAAAAATACAACTCCGAAAAATACGACGATTAAAGGATTTATATAATATCCTAAACTTGCCTGTACAATGTGATGTGAGTTAACAGACCAAATATATAATCCCCAGTTTAAAGTTACCATACAAGCTGAAAGAAATATAAATAATAAGTTCCTTTTGTTTTTAATAACTTTTATAGCTTCTTTTATCTGAGAGTTTTTAATTAAAATAATTCCTACAAATAAAAATGCCCAAAATATTCTATGAGCAAGTATTTCAAAAGGCGGAATGCTTTCTATACTTTTCCAATAAAGCGGTAGTATTCCCCATAAAAGATAGGATAGTATAGAATATATTACACCTTCTTTAACTTTACTAGTCATTAATTCATCCCCTTTGTTGTCTATATAAAATTCTATATTTAACCACCGTATACTATTTTATTACTTTTAATAAATATTACAATACCTTAAAATTTATCCATTACTTACTTCCAATAATTTATATACTCTTTTATTTATATCTTCAAAAGTAGTATCTAAAGAAAATGATAGTTCTGTAAATAATATATTTTCGATAAATGTTAAAAGCTTTTTATCTTGAATATGAAACTTTTTACCTGATGATTCAATTTCGCATTTTTTTACTATTAAAGTATTTAGTACTTTAGAAATTTCTTTGCGATTTCCCTTTTTTAAAGTATCAGAATACACCTGTGCCCTATCAGTACTAGATTCTATCCATTCAGTACCTTCTGAATTAAATGATTCTAGTATATCCTGTGCTTCATCTTTATTTATAACTTCCATCATAACTACCTTATCGCTGTCCACTGGTATGCTTATGCTTAGTCTTGGATCCTTAATTGGGTGTAGTTCATAATATTTTTTTGTTTCTTTTCCAAATGTCTTGTCACATATATCGTCTATTTCACATATTCCATGTGCTGAATAAATAATCGTATCTGGTTCTAAAAATATATACAAATGTACTCACTTTTAGATATTTCGCACTTTTGTTACTTAAGTAACCTTAAAGCCTTGGTTGAGCCAGTGCATAAATAAAGTTTTTACTTTATTTATCTCCCACA
>JAEWEN010000127.1 GCA_023389275.1 Bacillota bacterium | reverse complement strand
CCAGGATCAAACTCTCAAATTAAAATCCTTAATCTCAGATGAAACTTTTTACTAAAAGTTACAAAAATTATTGTACGCTCGCTTATGATTACTGTTTAGTTTTCAATGACCAAGTTTGCTTATTTAGCTTACCATGAAGTTGAACTTATGTCAACACTCATTTAAAACTTTTTTATTTCGTAAGACTCAAGTTTTTCTTGTGTCTCACCGCCGCTCCCTAGCGACAAGATATATCTTACCATATGATAGAATATAAGTAAATCATAACATCTTATTAAATAGAGTTTATATTAATAATGCTATTTTTTTCTACTATATTCTACTTTTTTCATAGCTCAACACTCTTGGTAGAGTTGTTGTAAAATATTAAAAGGTGCCTTATAAAAAAGCACCTTTTTCAAAGATTTATATAGGATATATTATGTACTTTACTATATAAACTAAAGCTATTCCTGGGATATTTAAAATAGCTATTGTAAAAGTAGTTACTAAGTTAAGTGGAATAGTTATATCATTTTCTAAAAAAGATGATCCGTAGTTTACTAGTGAAATAAATCCTACAGCTAATACACATCTCATAAAAACCTTAAATATTATCCCATTTTTTATTCTTATAGATATAGCTAAACTAATTAATACAGCCATTATTATTATCCAAAGCATTATGTTTAAATTCATCTCTCCAATTTCCTTTAACAAAATACACCTCCATAAACACTTATTACTTTATGTCTATGCAGGTGCACTTTTGTTTATAATTAGATATTCTTATCTATCTCTTTTATTTTCCTTAAAAGATAAGAGACTCTTTCCTCTTCTGCTTTTACACTATAGATTGCATAATCTATAAGCTCTTTGTCTGTTACTGACTCATAATAATGTCTTAAACCTTTAAGCTTTAATATAGAGCTTTTCACTTCTGCTTTTAAGATTTGCAATTTTTCTTCTTTAGAACCTTTTTTTACCTTTGTTTTTCTAACTCCCTTAGTTAATAACTCAGAAGTTCCTATTATCATTTCTTTTTGCAAATGATATCACCTTCCTTAGGCTAAATTTTAGCCATAAAAAAGACAATTTATACACATTTATCCTTATATAACAAATCCACCATTTGAACTGATAACCTGACCTGTTATAAAGTCTGCATCACTTGATGCTAAAAATCCTACTACTTTAGCAATATCCTTTGGCGTTCCAAGTCTCATTAAAGGAGTTTCCTCTTTTAATACATTAAGATCCTCTTGTGTAAATGAATTTAACATGTCTGTTTGTATAACTCCTGGTGCAACTGCATTAACCTGTATATTTGAAGGTCCAACTTCCTTAGCAAGTGCTTTTGTCATACCAATAACCCCTGCTTTAGCAGCTGAGTAATGTACTTCACATGATGCTCCAACAAGCCCCCACATAGAGGATATATTAATTATTTTTCCTTTTTTCTCTGATAACATATATTTAAGTGCCCTTTGTGTAGTGTAAAAAACACTTTTAAGGTTTGTATTTATCATATTATCAATATCTTCTTCTGTAATATCTATAAAAAGCTTTTCTTGACTAATGCCTGCATTGTTAACAAGTACATCTATACCATTAAACTCTTTTACACAATAATCTACTATAGCATTTGCCTCTTCCTTTTTAGAAATATCACATTTAAATATTCTTACATTATATCCTTTACTTAAAAGACTATCCTTTAATTCTTTCGCCTTAGTTTCTGAACTATTATAACCTATTAAAACGTTATATCCTTTTTCACAAAACTCTAATACACAAGCTTTGCCTATTCCACGACTCCCGCCTGTAATTAAAACTGTTTTACTCATAAAAACTTAAAAATCTCCTTTTTTACTTTGATTATACTACTATATATTAGTTTAAATTCTTTTGTAGATTTTTTACATATAAAATTTTAAATAATTATAGTATATTGAAAATATATTAAGTGCATAATAATAATATAAAAATTAAAAGGCTTCATACACCTTTTAATAAGATAAAAATATAAAAGAGAAAAAAGAAAAATACCTTTGAAAGACTGCTTTGCAGTCTATTTTTTTTAAAATTAAAAGCACAAATAGCAATTGCTATTTGTGCTTTGTTTTCTATAATTCTCTTCTTCCCTCAAGAGCTCTAGTAATTGTAACCTCATCAGTATACTCAAGGTCTCCTCCAACAGGTATACCATGAGCTATTCTAGTGACCTTAACACCTAAAGGTTTTAAAAGCCTTGCTATATACATAGCAGTAGCTTCCCCTTCTACGTTAGGATTTGTAGCTAGTATTACCTCTTTTACATCTGGTGTTATTCTAGTAACAAGCTCTTTTATTTTTATATCATCTGGTCCTATTCCTGAAAGTGGTGAAATAGCTCCTTGAAGCACGTGATATAGCCCTGAAAATTCTCTTGTTCTTTCCATGGCTATAACGTCTCTTGCATCTTCAACAACACATATAACCTGTGGATTCCTTGATTTATTACTACATATCATACAAGGATCTTTATCTGTTAGATTTCCACATGTTGAACAGTATCTTGTTTTTTCCTTTGCTTCTATTAAAGCTTCAGATAAACGATTAACTGATGACTTTTCCATTTTAAGTACATGAAAAGCAAGTCTTTGTGCTGTTTTTGACCCTATTCCAGGAAGCTTTGAGAATTCGTCTATTAATTTCATTATAGATTGTGGGTATATCACTAAAAATTCCTCCTAAATTAGAAAAGACCTGGCATATTCATTCCGCCTGTAAGTTTGCTCATAGTTGATCCCATTTCTTTGTCTGCATCACTTAAAGCTTTGTTTACAGCTGATATTATAAGATCTTGAAGCATTTCTATATCATCTGGATCTACAACTTCTTCTTTTATGTTAATATCTACAAGCTCTTTTTTACCGTTAACTTTAGCAGTTACAGCACCGCCACCAACAGTTGCTTCAAAAATTTTGCTTTCAACCTCTGCTTTTGTTTGCTCCATTTGCTTTTGAAGCTTTTGTGCTTGCTTTAATATATTGTTCATATTTCCTGGCATTCCACCTTTAAACATAAAAAGTCCTCCTTCAAATTCATATAAATTAATTATATTGTATCATTGACAATTTTACTATTCAATTACCTCTACTAAATCATCGCCTAGTATACTTTTTGCTCTATTTATACTTTCCATAAACTCATCTACCTCTTTTTCTATAGTAAATTTAAGCCTTATAGGCGAGTTTATATATTTTTCAAAGTATTTTTGAAGTCCCTTTGTATAACTTGGCTTTTCAAGTATTGTTTTACTAAATGCAAAGCTTTCTTTAAAGCTTATATATATTATATTACCTTCTACCTTGTCTATATTCCCATTAACTAAATGGGCATATACTGTCATTTTCTTATTAGCTCTTAAAAGGTTTAATACTTCAACTAATGCTCCTTTAGCCTCATCAAATGATATTTCTTTACCTACAATAGCTTCTTCTTTTTCTTCTAGGTTTAACTCTGTTTCTGTTGTTTTTTTAACCTCTACTGTAGTAGCTGCTTTAGTTATAGCTGTTTCAGGGCTTTTTGTCTCTTTTAAGGTAACTCCATTTTCAATAATGTTTTCAAGCCTTGCTATTCTTTTTATTAATGTTTCAACAGATATATCGTACTCTCTTTTAGTAAACCTTATTATAGCCATTTCAAGTACAATTCTCCATTGAGATGTTAACTTCATTTCTTGTTCCGCTTCTATAAATATGTTAATGCATCTTACTATATCTTCATACTTTAGCTTTCTTGACTGCTCAACCATATCTTCTATAGTATCTGTTCCTAAATCCAAAGTATCTTCAGGGCTTTTACTTATTCTAACTATTAAAAGATTTCTAAGATGTTTTATAATATCTTTTACAAACTGAGCAATGTCTTTCCCTGATGTTATAACATAGTCTATTTCTTTTAAGGAATTATCTATATCTCCCTCTGCCATATAATCTATTAAATTAAATATAGCTTCTTTTCCAGTAAGACCTAACATACTAGATATTAAATCTGTATTTACTTTTCCGTCTCCCATTGATATAGCTTGATCTAAAATAGAAAGTGAGTCTCTCATTGCTCCTTCTGAAACTTTAGCAATAAGTTTTAATGCATTATCCTCTGCAAAAACACCCTTAGTTTCTATTATATGTTTAAGTCTTAAAAATGCATCATCTGTTTTTATTCTTTTAAAATCAAATCTTTGACATCTTGATAAAATAGTTGCAGGTACTTTTTGAGGATCTGTAGTTGCTAAAATAAACATAACATATGAAGGAGGTTCTTCTATTGTTTTTAAAAGAGCATTAAATGCTTGAGTTGTAAGCATATGAACCTCATCTATTATGTATACCTTATACTTACATGCCTGTGGTGGATAAGCAACAGTTTCTATAATATCTAAGGCATTTTCAAGCTTTCTATTAGATGCAGCATCCATTTCTATAACATCAAGTAAAGTTCCACTATTTATACCTTTACATATTTCACACTCATTACATGGACTGCCATCTATAGGATTTAAACAGTTTACTGCTTTTGAAAATATTTTTGCCATAGAGGTTTTACCTGTTCCACGTGTTCCTGTAAAAAGATAAGCATGGGCTACTCTATTTGAATTTATCTGGTTTCTTAAAGTTTTAACTATGTGATTTTGTCCTATAATATCTTCAAAGGACTTTGGTCTAAATTCTCTATATAATGCCATATAAGCCATAGTATCACCTCTTAAAATTAAGTAAAAATATAAGCATAAATATTAACTTCGACTTAAGTTAGTATTTATGCTTATATTTAAATTAAATGGTCATGCACCATCCCTCGACTTTACCAAACAAGCGTTACCCTAGCAGTTAACTCTGACCAGGTTGTTCTACGGCACAGAGGAGAGTCTGCTTATCGCTGCTTCCTTCCGGACCTGACGAGGTTCACAGATTCCTCTTGCGTAGGACCCAATCTTCAACACCACTTACTAAGGTCAGGCCTCACTTAATAAAGCCTTAAGATGGAATTCAACCCTGCTACAGCGGATTGCAGGTTACAAGACACCGCTACCTTCCCATCTAGCATGACCAATACACACATATTTAAACTGTACTTAATATTATAGTTTAGAAAGAATAAAAGGTCAAGGAAAAGCAAAAGAGAATAATTTCCATTTTATTACTTATTATTCTTTAAAAAGCTTAAATTTTTCCACCATATATAACATTTCGACAGCTTGGTTATGTAATAGTTTTGTTGCTCCTTCTACCTTATCACAAGATAGAGCTACCTCTTCACCTGATTTTGATATTTCCTCTGCTGTACATGAAAACTCCTCTGATATTAAAGATGTTTCTTTTATATTTTCAAGTATTTCATTTTTATCCTTATCTAATTCTTCTATTTTATTTGTTACTACTTCAACTTTTGGTGCAATAGTTTCTATAGAATATATAACATTTTTAAATTCATTAATAGATGATTCTATATTTCTTGCTTCTTTTTCTAATTTTTTCTCTACTAATTTCGTTGTGTTTTCTACGTCTTTACTTTCTATTGTTACATTTTCAATAAGACTATTAATATCTAAAGCTGATTTTTTAGATTGTTCAGCAAGATTTCTAATTTCATTTGCAACAACCGCAAATCCACGTCCTGATTCACCTGCTCTTGCAGCTTCTATTGATGCATTTAATGATAGTAAATTTGTTTTCTCTGCTAAAGAATTTATAAACTCTGTTATCTCACTTACCTTTAAAATATTTGTTGATAAAATATCTACTTTTTCACTAACGTTTTTAAAAGAAGTCTTTAACTCTGTAATTGAATACACTACTTCTTGAAGCTTAAAACTATTTTCCTTTGCTCTTTGGCTAGATTCTTCAGTGCTAATATCAACATCTTTAATATTTTCAATAATATGATTAAGATTTTTATTAAATACTTCTATTGTAGATGTAGATTCATCTAGTTTTTCACATTGAGTATTAGAGCCTTTAGCTATTTCTTTTATAGATGAGGATACCTCAATAGTTGCTGACGTAATTGTAGAAGATGATAATTTTATTAGTTTACATTCATTTTCTATAATAGTCGCTTTTTCCTTAATCTCATTTATAATACTTGAAACAGCATTTAAAGTGTTTTTAAGATATTCTTTCATTACTCCAAACTCATTTTTACCTGAATTTATGTAAACAGAGAAATCTAGTTTTGATACACTTTCTAAAATATCTCTAAATGAATTTATAGATTTATTTATGTAAAGTATAAGGAAAAATGAAAACACTAAGGAAATTAATATTACCAGCACCATTATAGCTACAATAGTTTTTTGTGAAGATACTAAGTGTTTATCTACTAAAGCATTATTTACCTTTAGTGTATGTTTATTTGCTTCTTCCAACTTATTTAAAGTGCCCATTATATTATAAGAAGTATTTTCTAGGTCTTTTTTAGAGTCTTCACTTATAGATAGCTTGTTTATTATGTTGTATCTTATGTTATCCCACTTTTTATTGTATTTATCTATTTCAGTTTTTACATTTAATAAAAGGCTTTTTTCATTTTGGCTAACATAAGGTAGTTTTAAATAAGTATTAACATAGTCCTTTATTTCTTCATTTTTAGATTTAACTACATTAAAACTTTCTATTTTATATCCAGAATCTATTTTTCTAGATGTTTCTAATCTTATTTCTAAAACATTATTTTTTATATTACTTATATATTTATCAGATTGAGATGTTACTTCAGATATATGCCTTGTACTTTCTAGTGTTTTTTTAGAGCTAACCATTGACACTAATCCTAGTGAAGAAATTAGTATTATAGTTATTAAGATTTGAATAGTTATCATTGTAGATATTTTAAAGTCTTTATATATTTTGTATTTTATCATATACCTTTCCCCCCTATTTCATTACCTTTTACATAGTATCGAGTAAATAATAGGGAATTCGATTTAGTTTGTGTTTAGTTTACATTAAATTACTTTAACCAACACTTAACCATATTTTAAGTAATTTTACATAAAATTACTTAATCAAAAAAAATAAAACAACGAACCACAAGCCTTAAAGCAAGCAATCCGTTGTTAATTCACTTATTTTAATCAATGTTATTAATTAATTATTATATTATCATCTTAATCTTTTTGTAACATAAAGTCAATATATTTTGACGAAAAAGTCGAAATTTAATATTATTTAAAAACATTATTATATGTTTTTTACTTTTTTCGCCTTTCCTGTTAATGATTTTATCTCTATTTTAAATACTCCTGTTCTATGAAGTGATGCTTTTATAGCTTTATCAAAGTTTTCCATATTAGACTTAGCAAATTTTTCGCATATTTTTCTAAGAGCAAATATTTTCTCCTCTGAATCTTCTACTATTTCACATACTCCATGTGCAACTGCTGACTCATATTCTGTTGTAAAGTTTTCAGGAACTAATCTTGTATTTCCAACACATGTTACACACACATTAGGACTTCTTTTTATATTTTCTACTTTTTGCCCCTCAAGTGCACCGTGAAAATATATAAAGTCGCCTTCAACTACAGGTGAAAATGGTATACAATAAGGTGTATTATCTTCATTTATAGTTGCAAGTATCGCATACTCTGAGTTTTTCAGTAGGTTATAAGCCTCATTTTTTACTATTTCTCTATCTTTTCTTCTAACACTCTTCATTATAATTCCCCCCTATACTTTTTAGGAATTATACATTATTTACAAGGGTTTGTCTGTAGCCTTAGAAACATTTATATAAAATTTCTCCATGATTCATATATATCTTTTCTAAATTCAGGTTTGTTTTTAATTTTAGGAAGGTTTATTTTGTTTCCTGTAGTGCTAATTTCAAGATATCCTGTTTTAAGATTATCCTCTGATATTTTTATATTAAAATGATTATCCTCATAAAACTCTTTATGTAAAAAGTAAGATGTAGCTATAACATCCCATGCATATGAAGCCTCCTCACCATACTTTTTAAGCTTATAATCAAATCTATATAAACTTTGATCTAATATAAATTTACCACCTTTAGAATTGTTCTTTGAAAGCTCTTTTATATATTCATCTTTAGGTACTAAAGACTCTAAACAATTGTTACCTGTAACTATAGATAGGTTTTCACAGTTTTCAAGAACTACGGCACTTGCTTTATAATTACAAGAAAAATTAAGCTCAGGTAACTGCTTTCCATGGGTTATTAAGTCTTCTGTTACTCCTCCCATTAAAATTACCTCTTTAGCTTTTTTAAATATATTATTGTCTATTAAATAAGCACCATATAAATTAGTCATAGAACCTACTGCAATTAAGGTTACTTTATTTTCATACTTGTTTAAGGTATCTACTATAAACTTTGCTGCATCACTTTTAGGGTCTTCATCTAATTCACTTCCCTTTATAACAGGAATATTTAATGAAAGACTTTCTACTAAAGACTTTGTTACAGGATAAACTTCACTAACCTTACCATTTCCAAATGTTGTTGTTATTCCTAGTATATCTACACTTTCCCTATTTCCTAAAAGATAAAAAAGCGCTAAAGCATCATCCATAGGATAATCTTTTATTCCCATTGTATTATCACAATCAAATATAACTTTTTTCATAAACTTCTCCTTAAAAATACTCTTTTTCTATTTTGTCTAAAAACTCATTACTTAAATATGACTTAATTTTGTTATATGTAAACTCATTTTTTATTAATCTATTAGGGTCTTGATACTCAATAAATGCCATAGCACACCATGTTACCCCTCTTAAACAAGTTAGTGGCATATATTTTTCAAATCTTTCTTTTAAATCACTTGTATCAAATCTATTATCTACAAATTTAATATAATCATCTATACATTTATTTACTACAGCTTTAGAAAGTATTATA
The DNA here is from genome assembly GCA_023389275.1 of Bacillota bacterium. Classification (GTDB taxonomy): domain Bacteria; phylum Bacillota; class Clostridia; order Clostridiales; family Caloramatoraceae; genus Clostridium_AB. The sequence continues at coordinate 2,605 of JAEWEN010000127.1, read as the reverse complement.
TCTGTTTTCCAAAATGTTGTTATAGGAGCTAAAAAGTGGGCAATATCTTGAGCTACTTCCCCTAATATTGGCTTTTCCCAGTCAATAACATAGCTTTTACTATTTCTGTTTACAAGAAAATTACCTGAGTTTAGCTCTGTATTTATAGGATATCTTTTACCTGTGTAGTCCTTTTCATCTTTTACTAAGTTATATGATTTTTCTAAAAGTCTTTTTAGTTTAAACTTTACCTTTTCATCTCCTAAAGAAGAGTTTAAATAAACATTTGCCATACTACTACATTCTTCAAACATTGCTTTTAATGGATTTTTAGGACATATTAAATGATTAAGATTTTTTGTATCTGTGCTATGAATATCAGAAAGACATTTAAGTCCTATGTTTAAATCCTTTTCATAATCTAGCATTTCACCATTTAAAAACTCCATAACAAGTAAACCATACTCTATTTTTTCACATGTTGAATCTACATAATATACTTTTGGAACTCTACCTGATAAATAAAGCCCCTTTAGTGCTTTATACTCATATTCAATTTGATTTTCAAGATTCATTTGGCTTTTAGTATTTATTCTTAAAATAAGCTTTTCATTTGTATTTGGATGGGTAAATAAATAGTTTATATTATATTCTCCCATAGCAAGCATAGATAAATTTATCTCTCCATTTATATTAAGAGCATTTTTAAACTTATCTAGTTTTACATAAGCTTTTAGCTTTTCTAAAAGATCCACTTTACCACTCCTTTAATGTTTTTAAAAACTCTTTTGTAAAATAGCATTTTTCATTGTTTTTAAGGTTATTTATAAGAGTTAAAACATCTTCTTTTTCATCTATATCTAAAAGAGTATCTACAAAATCAAATGTAAGACTATCTTCTTTTATTTTTAATGTAGTTTCTAAAAGAACATTTCCTGTTCCATAAACCTTATTTTGAAATACACTTTTATAAGGGTTTTTCATAGCTACTAAATAGTATCCCTTATCAAATGTTGGACCTAAAACAACATCTACTTTTTTTAATTTTTCAAATGAATTATTTAGTATATTTTCATTTATCTCTGGTATATCACATCCTATTAAAACACATGAGTTATACCCTTTGTTTAAAACAAGGTTTATTGCATTAAACATTTTATCCCCAAGACTTTCTCCTGTTTGAGGATAATATTTATTTTCTCCTAATAACTTTTCTAATATATCCACATTGTCCACAGGAGTGTAAAATATAAATATATCTTTATTTGTTTTACTACAAGATATATAAATATCTTTTAAAAATGCACTATGAATATTTGCACACTGTTGTTTTGATAAATATCCTTCAAGTCTTGTTTTTGTTTTACCTGGAATAGGAACTCTAGTAAACATAATAATTGCTTCTTTCATTTTCTCACCTTATATTTTTATACATTTCATTTATTGTATTAATATCATATCCTTTTCTAAACATTCTTTGAAGACGCTGCATTTTATACATTGTTTTTATTATTCCATGTGACTTAAATCTTCTAGATGAGGTTGTTATTTTACTATTTACCTGACAAATTTTATATTTTTTACTTGCATTAATAGAAAATTGATAATCCTCCATTATAGGAATACATGGCATTTCACCTATGTTTTCAAAGGCTTTTTTAGTTATAAATATACCTTGATCGCCAAAGGCTATTTGACGATACTTAACACGGGCATTAGACATTATGCTGCAACACTTCATAAGCATATGATTTGAATCAAATCTTAATTTTAAACACCCTACACTATATCCTTTATTTATTTTGTCCTCTATTTTTAAAAGAACATTATCTTCAACAGTGCTATCACAGTGAAGAAAAAATAAAACATCTCCCAAAGCTTCCTTTGATCCATTATTTATTTGGTTTCCTCTACCTTTTTCACTTTTTACTATTTTATATTTATTACCTATATAATCTAATGTTTTGTCTATACTTCCTCCATCAGAAAATATAACTTCATAATCACCTTTAAGCTTTTCTAAGGTATTTAGCATATTTAGTATATTTTTTTCTTCATTATATATTGGAATAATAATAGAAAACTTCATATATAGTCCTTTCTTTTTTATATAATAAAAACTTGTATTAAGTATACTATCTTAATACAATATATTTCATTTTTCATTTATTTTTTCTATATATTTACTTTTATCTATTATACATTTAAATTGGACAATAGAATATAAATAATACAAAATGTAGATGTATGTCTAATTTTAATTTAAAACATACAATAAATTTAATATAAGGAGAATAACAATGGATTTAAAAAGAAAAAAACTTTTTAGTAAGTTAGCTGTGGTTTTTGTTCTTGTACTTGTAGTTTGTAGCTACTTTTTTATTCCATCAGTAAAATCTACATTAAATAATATTTTCTCTATGTTTGCAACTGGAGATTTTTCTGTAGTTAGAGAATTTGTTGAATCCTATGGAGCTTATGCAGCTGTTGTTTCATTTTTATTAATGATTTTCCAATCTGTAGCTGCACCACTTCCTGCATTTTTAATAACATTTGCTAATGCAAATTTATTTGGATGGTGGCAAGGAGCTATTCTTTCATGGACAAGTGCTATGGCTGGAGCTGC